>DATFYT010000042.1:0-2077 GCA_035314925.1 Mycobacterium sp.
GAGGATGGCCACCGGCCACAGCACCGTGCGCACGATGGTCGCGGTGCTCGGGGCGGCGGTGCGCGGGGCAAATATGGCCTGTGCCCAGTCGCGCAGCCCGCCACGGGGGGATTCAACTGCCCTCACGAGCGCACCCTATACGGGCCGAAGGATCAGGCAGGACAGTAGGTGTCGGTGGCGGGCAAGTTGCCGCTGTCGAGGTAGCCGACCAGCGGGGGGACCGCGCACGACGAGTAGATGCTCGCGCCGTGGCCGATGCCCTGCCACATCACCCGCTTGCTGGCCGCGGTCGCGTTGATGACGGTGGCGGCGGTGGCTGAGACGCCTTCCTCCCCGACGATCGGGTCGCTTTGCACGCCCATCAGCAGCACGTTGACCTTGAGGATCTTCGGTGGTTGCGGCGGCTGGGTGGTCGGCCACGAGACGCACTTGACCAGGTTGAGCGCGCCGACGGTGCCGAACTCGGGGTAGAGCTTGGCCCAGGCCACCACCAATTCGCGGATGCGGTCGGGCGTGGGCCGGTTCACCGCGTCGCTGCAGGAGTTGACGAATTGTCCGTCGGTGCCGGTGGTGGCCTGTGCCCGGTTGATCAGGCTGGTCAGCAGGTTGGTGTCACCGGAACGGGCGCTGTTCAGCGCGGCGGCCAGGTCGTTGGTGGTGCCGGCCCGGTCACCGGTGGGGAAACCCAGCGCGATGCTGATGGCTCTGGCGATGGAGGCCACCGACGCACCCGCCGGACCATGGCCGGCGCGGGCATCGGCCAGCATCGAGCTCACGGCAGCTTTCGGGTCGGGGCCCAGCGGGCAATTCACCGCCGCACATTGGGCAGCGAACGCGTCCAGCGCCGCCTCCTGACCCTTGACCTTCTGCTCGGCCGCGGCTTCGGCGCCCACACCGAGTGCCACCGGCGAGTCGAGCACCAGCCTGGCGACCCGGTCCGGGTGCGCGCTGGCGTAGGACAGCGCCACCTGGGTGCCGTTTCCGATGCCGATCAGAGCCAGCGCGGGTACGTCCCAGGTGCTGCGGAGACGTTCGATATCGGTGGCGGCGTGGGTGTTGTCGTAGGCGGAATCGCCGGGAGCGATGGTGTCGGTGCAGCTGGTGGTGGCGTTCTGCACGATGTCGGCGAGATTGGCGACGGGATCGTTGCCCGCCTGGAACTGCGCCTGGTCGTGGATCTCCTGGCGGTCGAACTGATCGAGGCAGTCGACCGGGCTCGATGAGCCCATGCCGCGCCGGTCGATGGCCACGATGGGGTGTTTTTGCAGCACGTCGGCGCCGGCGCGGGCCAGCCACACCGGCAATTGCAGCGACGACGGCAGATCCGTTCCGGTGGTGAAGACCAGCGGGCCGGCATCGTCGGGCGTCTGGGCCGAGCGAGCGCGCATCACACCGATGCTCAGCGTCCCGGCAGCGCCGTTGACCGGGTCGAGATCGGCGTCGTAGCTTGCGCATTCCAGCTTGACGCCCACCGGCGCAGGGACCGCGGCGTCGCCGAAACCACGCGATGTGCAGTCGTGCCACGGCAACTCGTTCTTCGGCTTGGCGATCGGCGCAGGGGCATTGGGCGCCGTTGCCTTCGTTGCCTTTCCCTGCGGCCGGGCGCCGGCGTTGGTGGCAAAACGAGGATTGGCGGCCAGTCCAGGTGCGCAGCCGGCCAGCGATACGGTCACCACGATCAGTGACATGGTGAATACGGCGCGCCGGCTCATGCCGACCACAGTAGTCATTGGTTGATCGGATCGATTGCCTGACTTCTCCTCAGGCCGGTCCCGGCCTGCATCGTCGTCAGGCGTCGTCGCGCACGTAGCGCGTGTACAGGTAGCCGTCGTCGTCGGCGAGGACGTGGGCGCGCCGCATCCCGGTCAGCACCTGCTCCGGGCCGGTGGCGATCCGGCCGGCCTGGCCGCCGACCAGGGTCGGCGCGATAGTCAGGCACAGTTCGTCCAGCAGGCCGTGTTCGACGAATGAGCTGAACAGCATCGGACCACCCTCGGTCAACACCCGCGGCACGCCGCGTTCGGCCAGCACCGCGAGCACCGCGGCGGAGTCGACCTGGGCCGGGTCGTTGATCGAA
>DATFYT010000043.1:0-10382 GCA_035314925.1 Mycobacterium sp.
TCCGCGAAAAGAAAGCGGCGCCTAAAAAGGCTCCGCGAAAAGCCGCGAGCAAGGCGGCCAAGGCCACGACAGCGAAGGCCACCGCAGCGAAGGCCGGGGCGGCGAAGGCCGGGGCGGCGAAGGCCACACCAGCGAAGGCCACCGCGGCGAAGGCCACACCAGCGAAGGCCGCGAAAAAGGCCCAGCCTAAAGCCCCGGCGCGCAAGGCCACCAAGGCTCAGCCGGCTACGCCCCGGCCGAGAGGACGATCGTGACCAGATCGGCCGCCGACGCCGGCACCTTCACCACGACCGACGACACATTGGTGTTGGCGTCTGCGTCCTCGCCAGTGGAATCGGAACTGCTCGCGAAATGGTTGGACCAGCAACGTTCCCAGCACCCGGAGACCAAGCTCGAGGTGCTGCCGCTGCCGGCACGCAATTCTCCGCCCGCGGCGCTGGCACAGCTGGTCGAACAGCTCGAGTCGGACGAGGACCGGTCGATCGTGCCGGTGCGGGTCTTCTGGATGCCGCGGGCCGACGCGTCGGCATTGAATCGGGTGGCGGCGTTGCTCCCGGGACGAAATCCCTACCAGCCCAGCGAACGTCAGCAGCGCCACATCCTGCGCTCCGATCCCTCACGCGCCCAGGTGGTGGCCGGCGAATCGGCCAAGGTATCCGAACTTCGTCAGCAATGGCGAGACATCACGGTTGGCGACAACCCCCGCGACTTCGCACATTTCGTCACCCGCCGAGCGCTGCTGGCGATGGAGCGCGCCGAATACCGAATCCTTGGACCGCAATACAAGTCGCCGCGGCTGGTGCGGCCGGAGATATTGGCGTCCGCGCGATTTCGCGCCGGCCTGGAGAAGATCCCGGGCGCCACTGTCGAGCGAGCCGGAGAGATGCTCGACGAACTCGCCACCGGGTGGAGCCGAGTTTCCGTCGACCTCGTATCCGTTCTGGGCAGATTGTTCAGCCGGGGATTTGACCGGGAAATCGACTACGACGAGTACCAGGTAGCGGCGCTGCGCACCGCGCTGGAAGCTCATCCCGCGGTGTTGCTGTTCTCGCACCGGTCCTACATCGACGGCGCCGTGATGCCGGTGGCGATGCAGGAGAACCGGCTGCCGCCGGTGCATGTCTTCGCGGGTGTGAACTTGGCATTCGGGGTGATGGGACCGCTGATGCGTCGCGCCGGGACCATCTTCATCCGGCGCAATATCGGCAACGATCCGCTCTATAAATACGTGCTCAAGGAGTACGTCGGCTACGTGGTGGAGAAGCGCTTCAACCTGAGCTGGTCCATCGAGGGCACCCGCTCGCGCACCGGGAAGATGCTGCCGCCCAAGCTTGGACTGATGAGTTATGTGGCCGACGCCTATCTAGACGGCCGCAGCGACGACATTCTGCTGCAAGGGGTTTCGATCAGCTTCGACCAGCTGCACGAAACCGCCGAGTACGCCGCCTACGCTCGCGGCGGCGAGAAGCGAGCCGAGGGTTTGAGCTGGATGTACAGCTTCATCAAGGCCCAGGGTGAACGCAACTACGGCAAAATCTATGTCCGATTCCCCGAAGCCGTCTCGATGCGAGAATATCTTGGCCCTCCGCACGGCCCGATCGCTGAGGACGAGGCCGCCAAACGGCTTGCACTGCAGAAGATGTCGTTCGCAGTCGCCCTGCGTATCTTGCAATCCACCCCGGTGAACGCCACCGGTCTGGTGTCGGCGCTGCTGCTGACCACCCACGGGTTGGCGTTGACGCTCGGGCAACTGCACCACACCCTGCAGGACTCACTGGACTATCTCGAACGCAAGCAAACCCCGATGTCCACCAGTGCGCTGCGGCTGCGTACATCCGAAGGCGTCCGGGCGGCGGTTGATTCGCTGTCCAACGGCCATCCGGTCACCCGCGTCGACAGTGGCCGAGAACCCGTGTGGCGCATCGCCCCCGAGGACGAGCACACCGCAGCGTTCTACCGCAACTCGGTGATCCACGCATTTCTGGAGACCGCGATCGTCGAACTCGCGCTGGCGCACGCCGGGCACGCCGAAGGTGATCGGCTGGAGGCGTTCTGGAATCAGGCCATGCGGCTGCGCGATCTTTTGAAGTTCGACTTCTACTTCGCCGATTCGGCTTCATTCCGGCACAACATCGCCGAAGAGATGGCGTGGCATGAGGATTGGGAAGCGCACGTCGCCGGGGGTGCCGCCGAAATCGACGCCATGCTCTACGCGAAGCGACCGCTGATGTCGGATGCGATGCTGCGGGTGTTCTTCGAGGCCTATGAGATCGTGGCGGACGTGTTGCGCGACGCGCCGACAGACATCGGCGAGAAGGAACTCACCAAGTTGGCGCTCGGTGTCGGCCGGCAGTACGTCGCGCAGGGCCGGGTGCGCAGCAGCGAACCGGTATCCACGCTGCTGTTCGCGACCGCACGCCAGGTTGTCGCCGACCAGGACCTGCTGAAGCCCGCGCCGGACTTGGTCGAACGCCGGATCGCGTTTCGCCGGGAATTGCGCGCGATTCTCGAGGATTTCGACCACGTCGCACGGATCGCGCGCCATCAGTTCGTCGCCCGCGAAGCGGAGTCGCGGCGACAGGCTTAATAGCCTGCGGGCACGGGCCCATACTCTTGACTCATGACGGTTGTCCCGGCTACCAGGCGCGGCGCGGCGGTGTGGCCGCTGCTCGCCGGAGTGGCGATACTCGCCGGCTGCACAGCGGCCGGGATCGGGACGTTGTCGCTGGCTGCCGCACTGACCGCAACCGGGTTACCCGACCCCGGTCCGGTGACCACGCTGGGCTTGCCATTCGTCCGGGCGGCCGGGGAAGTGGCGGCCGTGCTGGCCGTCGGAGCCTTTCTTTTCGCGGCATTCCTGGTTCCGCCGCAGAAGAGCGGCGTCCTGGATGTCGACGGCTACCGTGCGGTCCGGATCGGCACGGTGGCGACCGGGACGTGGGCGGTATGTGCCGCGCTGCTGGTCCCACTGACGATTTCCGACGTCTCCGGTCAGCCGATTACCGCCCATCTCAACCCGGCGACGATGTGGTCGCTGGCCAGCCTGATCAACATCGCGTCGGCGTGGCGATTGACGGCATTGCTGGCCGCGGCCGTGATGTTGGCAAGCCTGCCGGTGCTGCGCTGGTCGTGGACGCCGATGCTGCTGCTCGCGTCCTTGGCGACCCTGATTCCCCTGGGGTTGACCGGCCACTCGTCGGCGGGTGGTTCCCATGACCTGGCCACCAACAGCCTGCTGATCCATCTGGTGGCCGCGAGCCTGTGGGCAGGTGGCCTGCTGGCATTGCTGGCCCACGTCGTTCGCGGTGGGCAGCACACCGACCTGGCCGCGCGGCGATTCTCCAGCATCGCGTTGTGGTGCTTTGCCGCGATGGCGGTCAGCGGAATCGTCAACGCCCTGGTGCGGGTTCTGCCGTCGGACCTGCTGACCACCGGCTACGGACGGCTGGTGCTCGCTAAGTTCGTCGCGCTGTGCCTGCTCGGGGTCGCCGGCTGGCGTCAGCGGCGCAGCGGACTCGCTGCGCTGCAAGTGGATTCGAGTTCGCGTGCCGCGCTGATCCGGCTCACGCTGATTGAGGCGCTGATCTTCGGCGTCACGTTCGGCATCGCCGTCGGCCTGGGTCGCACACCGCCGCCACCGCTGCCGATCGGCATCCCGTCGATTTCGGACGTGAAAATCGGCTACGACTTCGCCGGACCGCCCACCCCGACGCGGGTGCTGTTCGACTGGCGCTTCGATTTGATCTTCGGCACCGCCGCCTTGGTGTTCGCCGCGCTGTACGTGGCCGGCGTGCGGCGACTCCGGCGTCGGGGCGACAACTGGCCGGCGGGCCGGACGGTGGCCTGGTTGCTGGGCTGCCTGGCGTTGCTGTTCGTCACGTCGTCGGGTCTGGGCCGGTACATGCCGGCGATGTTCAGCATGCACATGGCCGATCACATGATGCTGTCGATGCTGGTCCCGATCCTGCTGGCGTTGGGGGGTCCGGTCAGCCTGGCGTTGCGGGCATTGCCCACGGCCGGCCGTGACGACCCGCCGGGCATGCGGGAGTGGTTGCTGGCCGCCCTGCACAGCAGGCTCTCGCGGTTCCTCACCAATCCGGTGGTCGCCACGGTGTTGTTCATCGCCGGGTTCTACGGGCTGTATCTGGGCGGTCTGTTCGACGCCGCGGTCGGCAGCCACATGGGCCATGTCGCGATGAACGTGCACTTCTTGGTCAGCGGCTATCTGTTCTATTGGGTGGTGATCGGCGTCGACCCGACGCCGCGGCCGATCCCGCCGCTGGCCAAGGTCGGCGTGGTCTTCGCGTCGTTGCCGCTGCATGCGTTCTTCGGGGTATTGCTGATGAGCATGCCGAACGTACTCGGGGAAAGCTTCTACCGGTCGCTGCACCTCAGCTGGCACACCGATCTGCTGGGCGATCAGCGGCTCGGCGGCGGAATCGCTTGGGCGGCAGGAGAAATACCGCTGGTCGTCGTCATGATCGCGTTGCTGGTGCAATGGACACGCAGCGACCAGCGGACCGCGCGGCGACTGGACCGCGCGGCAGACCGCGACGACGACGCCGAGCTGGCGGCCTACAACGCAATGCTGGCCGAGCTGGCCCGCCGCGACGCGTCGCGGCGCTAGCCGCTCGGTTCGCCTCGCCCATCGCTGTTCATCCCCAGTCGCCGTTCCATCCACAGCGCCTGCCGGCATGCCAGCCGGCCGGGCCCGGTTGTCGGTGATCCCGAGCTGACTGGAGCCAGCACCGGCGGTGAGGCGCCGTCGCTCGAAGAAAGGAATGAGCAATGTTCGAAACACCGCTGACCGTGGTGGGCAACATCGTCAACGACCCGATCCGTCGCACAGTCGGCGACCAGGAAGTGATGAAGTTCCGTCTGGCGAGCAATTCGCGGCGTCGTGGCGCCGACGGCAAATGGGAGGCTGGCAACTCGCTGTTCGTCACCGTCAACTGCTGGGGCCGCCTGGTCTCCGGTGTGGGCGCGTCGCTGGGTAAGGGCTCGCCGGTGATCGTGGTGGGCCACATTCACACCAGCGAGTACGAGGACCGCGACGGCATCCGACGTTCGACGCTGGAGATGCGCGCCAGCTCCGTCGGCCCTGACCTGTCTCGCTGCATCGCCCGCGTCGAGAAGACGGTCTCGTCCGGAACGGACGCCGCGGCCGGCCCGGCGCCGGAATCTGGCCCGGCGGTCGATGCGAACGGCACCGACGATGCGAACCGGGCTGACAGCGCGGATGCCGCGGCTGCCTAGGATGGGTCGCGGGCAACCTCGCTACACCAGAAAGGCAACACCGCGGCATGGCTGAGTTCATCTACACGATGAAAAAGGTCCGCAAGGCGCACGGCGACAAAGTCATCCTCGACGACGTCACGTTGAGCTTCTATCCGGGCGCCAAGATCGGTGTCGTCGGCCCCAACGGGGCAGGGAAGTCGAGCGTCTTGCGGATCATGGCCGGGCTGGACAGGCCGAACAACGGCGAAGCCTTCCTGGCCACCGATGCCACCGTCGGCATCTTGCAGCAGGAGCCGCTGCTGAACGAGGAGAAGACCGTTCGCGGCAACGTCGAAGAAGGGCTTGGCGACATCAAAGTCAAGCTTGACCGCTTCAACGAAGTCGCCGAGCTGATGGCCACCGACTATTCCGACGAGCTGATGGAAGAGATGGGCCGGCTGCAGGAGGACCTCGACCACGCCAACGCGTGGGACCTCGACTCGCAGCTCGAGCAGGCGATGGATGCGCTGCGCTGCCCGCCGCCCGACGAGCCGGTGACACACCTTTCCGGCGGTGAGCGCCGCCGCGTCGCGCTGTGCAAGCTGCTGCTGTCCAAGCCGGACCTGTTGCTACTCGACGAGCCGACCAACCACCTGGACGCCGAGAGCGTGCAGTGGCTCGAACAGCACCTGGCCGCTTACGAGGGGGCGGTTCTGGCGGTGACCCACGACCGATATTTCCTGGACAACGTCGCGCAATGGATCTTGGAGCTCGACCGCGGCCGCGCCTACCCCTACGAGGGCAACTACTCGACCTATCTGGAGAAGAAGTCCGAGCGGCTGGCGGTGCAGGGCCGCAAAGACGCCAAGCTGCAGAAGCGGTTGCAGGACGAGCTGGCGTGGGTGCGTTCCGGCGCCAAGGCCCGCCAGGCCAAGGGCAAAGCCCGCCTGCAGCGCTATGAGGAGATGGCCGCCGAGGCGGAGAAGACGCGAAAGCTGGACTTCGAGGAGATCCAGATCCCCACCGGCCCGCGGCTGGGCAACCTGGTGGTCGAGGTCGAGCACCTTGACAAGGGGTTCGAGGGCCGCACGCTGATCAAGGACTTGTCATTCACGCTGCCCCGCAACGGCATCGTCGGCGTCATCGGTCCCAACGGCGTCGGCAAGACCACGCTGTTCAAGACCATCGTCGGACTCGAGCAGCCGGACAGCGGCATCGTCAAGGTGGGCGAGACCGTCAAGCTGAGCTACGTCGACCAGTCTCGGGCCGGCATCGACCCGAAGAAGAACGTGTGGGAAGTCGTCTCCGACGGGTTGGACCACATTCAGGTCGGGCAGAACGAGATTCCGTCGCGGGCCTATGTCTCGGCATTCGGTTTCAAGGGGCCCGACCAGCAGAAACCGGCCGGCGTTTTGTCCGGTGGCGAACGCAACAGGCTTAATTTGGCGCTCACGCTGAAAGAGGGCGGGAACCTGATCCTGCTGGACGAGCCAACCAACGACCTCGACGTCGAGACGCTCGGCTCGCTGGAGAACGCGCTGGAGAAGTTCCCCGGCTGCGCGGTGGTCATTTCCCATGACCGCTGGTTCCTCGACCGGACCTGCACCCACATTTTGGCGTGGGAGGGCGACGACGACAACGAGGCCAAGTGGTTCTGGTTCGAAGGCAACTTTGGCGCATACGAGGAGAACAAAGTCGAACGGCTCGGAGCCGAGGCGGCGCGTCCGCACAGGGTGACTCACCGAAGGCTGACGCGGGACTAGTGTCAGGCCTACCAGCGCTGGTGTGCGTGCTGAGGCAGGAGCGGTCGGCATGACGGGGCATCGCGGATCCACCGGCCTGCAGGGCGCTGTGGACTGGACGAAGTTCGCTCAGCCTCAGGACGTTCCCGACTGGATCTCCAAGGCCTACGCAGACAGCTATCAAGGCCCGCACGACGACGAGCCCGCCCGCGACCGCGGGTCGGGCGTTGGCCCCACTGCTGCCGCGGCGGTGACGCCGGCATTGCTTGCCGCGCACTACCGTCTTGGTCTGCACCGGCCGACCGGAGAAAGCCGAGTCGCCGTCTATTCGCCCGACGATCCGGGCGGGTTCGGCCCCGCGCTGCAGTTGGTCACCGACAACGGCGCGATGCTGATGGATTCGGTCACGGTGCTGCTGCACCGGCTTGGTGTGGCGTATGCGGCGATCATGAACCCGGTGTTCTTGGTCCGCCGCACCGCGGACGGAGATCTGCAGAGCGT
Source organism: Mycobacterium sp. (assembly GCA_035314925.1). GTDB lineage: Bacteria > Actinomycetota > Actinomycetes > Mycobacteriales > Mycobacteriaceae > Mycobacterium. The sequence goes on from DATFYT010000043.1 coordinate 7,461, forward strand.
CGAGCCCAAGACCGCTGAGAGTTCAGCGGGCAGCGGTGTCGAAGAGACCTGGGTCCATGTGCAACTTTCGCCCTCGGTTGAGCCCGAAATGCTGCAGGAAGCCGAACGCGTGTTGCCCGGTGTGCTCGCCGATGTGCGTCGCGTCGCGGCGGACTCGGCGGCGATGTGGGCCATCCTCCACGACCTGGCCAAGGATGTGGAAACCAACGCGGGCGGGCGCTATGCGGGGCCCGACAGTGGCGATGTGGCCACGCTGTTGCGCTGGCTGGCCGACGGGCATTTCACACTGCTGGGCTATCAACGCTGTCCAGTCCGCGATGGACGCGTGTCGGGCGAGGAAGCGACCACCAGCCTCGGTGTGCTGCGCCGGCGCAAGGGTTCCCGTCCTCGCCTGACCGACGACACCGACTTGCTGGCGTTGGCGCAGACGGACGTTGCCAGCTACCTGCGCTTCGGTGCTTACCCGTACGTCCTCGCGGTCCGCGAGAACGTCGATGGCAGCGTCTTCGAGCACCGCCTCATCGGACTCTTCACGGTCGCCGCGATGAACGCCGACGTCCTGGAGATCCCGATCATTTCGCGCAGCGTCCGCGAGGCGCTCGGCTTGGCCGACCTCGACCCCGGCCATCCGGGGCAGCTGCTGCTCGACGTCATCCAAACCGTGCCGCGCTCAGAACTTTTCGCGCTCAGCGCCGAGCAGCTGTTGGCAATGGCCAAAGCCGTGGTGGATCTCGGATCCGGGCGCCGAGCACTGCTGTTCCTGCGCGCAGACCGACTCGAGTACTTCGTGTCGTGCTTGGTCTACCTGCCCCGCGACCGCTACACGACGGCCGTGCGCTTGCAGATCGAGGAAATCCTTGTGCAAGAGTTCGGCGGCACCAGCCTTGAGTTCACCGCTCGCGTCACCGAATCACCCTGGGCATTACTGCATTTCATGGTCCGCCTGCCTCCCGAGGGTGCCACACAAATCGACACCTCCGAAGCCAACCGGGTCCGGATTCAGGCGTTGCTGACCGAAGCCGCGCGCACCTGGTCCGACCGGCTGACCAGCGCGGCGGCGGGCGGCGCCGTTGCGCCTCTCGATGCCGAGCATTACGCGGCGGCGTTCTCCGAGGCCTACAAACAGGCCGTCACCCCGACCGACGCGATCAATGACATCGCCATCGTCGAAGAGCTGACCGACGATTCGGTCAAGCTGGTGCTCTCCGACCACAACTACGACGACACCGCCAGGCTGACATGGTATTTGGGCGGTCGAACGGCCTCCCTGAGTCAGTTGCTGCCGATGCTGCAATCCATGGGTGTGGTGGTGCTCGAGGAGCGACCGTTCACCGTCACTCGGCCCGACGGGCTGCCGGTGTGGATCTACCAGTTCAAGATAACGCCACAACCGACCATCACGCTGGCGTCGTCGGGTCCGGAGCGGGAAGCGACCGCGAAACGTTTCGCCGACGCGGCCACCGCGATCTGGGAAGGCCGCGTCGAGATCGACCGGTTCAACGAGCTGGTGATGCGCGCCGAGCTGACCTGGCAGCAGGTTGTGCTGCTGCGCAGCTACGCGAAGTATCTGCGGCAGGCGTCTTTTCCGTACAGCCAGTCCCACATCGAATCGGTGCTGAACGAAAACCCGGCTACCGCACGATCGTTGGTCAGGTTGTTCGAGGCGCTGTTCGACCCGACACCTTCGGATTCGTCGAAGAGCCGCGACGCTCAAGCCGCGGCCGCAGCGGTTGCCGCCGATATCGACGCGCTGGTGAGCCTGGACACCGATCGCGTCCTCCGGGCATTCGCCTCGCTGATTCAGGCCACCTTACGCACCAATTACTTTGTGACCCAGGAGGATTCGGCGCGTAGCCAAGATGTGCTGTCGCTGAAGTTGGATGCGCAGCTGGTCGAAGAACTTCCACTGCCGCGGCCTAAGTTCGAGATCTTCGTGTACTCGCCGCGGGTCGAAGGCGTGCATCTGCGGTTCGGCTACGTGGCACGCGGTGGCCTGCGCTGGTCGGATCGTCGCGACGATTTCCGCACCGAGATCCTCGGTCTGGTCAAGGCCCAGGCGGTGAAAAACGCCGTCATCGTGCCGGTCGGCGCCAAGGGCGGGTTCGTCGTCAAACGGCCGCCACTGCCCACCGGCGACCCCGGTGCTGACCGCGACGCGACCCGCAACGAAGGCATCGCCTGCTACAAGCTATTCATCTCGGGGTTGCTCGACGTCACTGACAACGTCGATCACACCACCGGCAAGGTCAGCACGCCCGCCCAGGTACAGCGGCGCGACGACGACGACGCCTATCTGGTGGTGGCCGCGGACAAGGGCACCGCCACTTTTTCCGACATCGCCAACGACGTTGCCAAGTCCTACGGATTCTGGCTGGGCGACGCCTTCGCATCCGGCGGATCGGTCGGCTATGACCATAAAGCAATGGGGATTACCGCCAAGGGCACCTGGGAAGCGGTGAAACGGCACTTCCGGGAGATGGGCGTCGACACCCAAACCGAGGACTTCACCGTCATCGGTGTCGGCGACATGAGCGGCGACGTGTTCGGCAACGGCATGCTGCTGTCCAGCCACATTCGCCTGCTGGCCGCCTTCGACCACCGCCACATCTTCCTAGACCCCGACCCCGATCCGGCCGCCTCCTGGCAGGAACGACGACGGATGTTCGACCTGGCCCGCTCCAGCTGGGACGACTACGACACGTCGCTGATCAGCGAGGGCGGCGGGGTGTACAGCCGCGAGCACAAATCCATCCCGATCAGCGACCAGGTCCGTGCGGTACTGGGCATCGAAGACGACGTCACCGAGATGGCGCCACCGAATCTGGTGCGGGCGATTCTGCGGGCCCCGGTGGATCTGTTGTTCAACGGAGGCATCGGCACCTACATCAAGGCTGAGGCCGAATCCGATGCCGACGTGGGTGA
>DATFYT010000044.1:0-47746 GCA_035314925.1 Mycobacterium sp.
CACCCGTTTGTCTTCGTCGCCCCATGCCTCCGGGTAGTTCATCGCGATCTCCGTGGTCATGATGAACACGTGCTCGTGCATGAGCGTGACGCCGATATCAGTGGTATTGACAGGTCCCTGAGCGGTATTCACTAACGACACGTAGCCGACTCTAGGACGACGAATCGGCCTTCGTGGCGGGGTTTCGGGAATCGCGTCCTTCCGGGTTCGCGGCGGGCGCCGCCGGCGATTGTTTGACACAGACCCTTGAGAAGTGACGTGGCTCACAGTAGGGTGACCAGTGGTCATCCAACCTTGGGGAGGGCTGATGCCGACGGTGACTTGGGGCCGCGTCGACCCCGCACGCCGCGTGGCGGTGGTCGAGGCTGCGGAGGCGGAATTCGGGGCGCACGGTTTCTCCGGCGGCAGCCTGAACGTGATCGCCCGACGCGCCGGCGTGGCCAAAGGCAGTCTGTTCCAGTACTTCGCCGACAAGCGTGACCTCTACGCGTTCATCACCGACGTCGTCAGCCAGCGAGTGCGGGCGTACATGGAAGACCAGATTCGTCAGCTCGATCCGAACCGGCCGTTCTTCGAGTTCCTGACCGATTGGCTCGACGTGTGGGTCGCCTATTTCGCCGATCACCCGCACGAACGCGCGCTGCATGCGGCGGCGAGCCTGGAGGTCGACACCGATGCCCGCGTCAGCGTGCGCAGCGTCATCCACCGTCATTACCTGGAAGTACTGCGGCCGCTGGTGCGCGATGCCCAGGTCCGGGGCGACTTCCGCAAGGACGCCGACACGGAGGCGCTGATGTCCTTGTTGCTGTTGATCTTTCCGCACCTGGCGCTGGCGCCATACATGCGCGGGCTGGATCCGATCCTCGGCCTTGACGAACCCAGCCCGGAGCAGCCGGCGCTGGCGGTGCGCAGGCTGGTGGCTGTGTTGAGCGCGGCATTTTCTCCAATTTCTATTGACAGCACAACAATTCGTTCACCAAAGATCTGAGGAGGTCTAATGACACGCACACATTCAGGATCACTGGCTGCCGGCGGGCTGAACTGGGACAGCCTGCCGCTCAAGCTGTTCGCCGGTGGCAACGCGAAATTCTGGAATCCGGCCGACATCGACTTCTCGCGGGACCGTGCCGACTGGGAGCGACTGAACGAGGACGAACGCGATTTTGCCACCCGCTTGTGTGCGCAGTTCATCGCCGGCGAGGAAGCGGTCACCGAGGACATCCAGCCGTTCATGTCCGCGATGCGGGAAGAAGGACGGCTCGGCGACGAGATGTACCTGACTCAGTTCGCCTTCGAAGAGGCCAAGCACACCCAGGTGTTCCGGCTGTGGCTCGACGCCGTCGGGATGACCGAGGACCTTCAGACCTACCTGGAACCGCTGCCGGCGTATCGAACGATGTTCTACGACGAGCTGCCGGACTGCCTCAACGCCTTGTCATCCGACTCGTCGCCGGCGGCCCAGATTCGGGCGTCGGTCACCTACAACCACGTCGTCGAGGGCATGTTGGCGCTGACTGGCTACTACATCTGGCACAAGATCTGCGTGGAGCGCAACATCTTGCCCGGTATGCAGGAGTTGGTCCGGCGGATCGGCGACGACGAGCGGCGGCACATGGCGTGGGGCACCTTCACCTGCCGCCGCCACGTCGCCGCCGACGATGCCAACTGGGGCGTCTTCGAAACACGGATGAACGAGCTCATGCCGCTCGCATTGCGCCTCATCGAAGAAGGCTTCGCGCTATACGACCCGATGCCATTCGACATTTCGACGGACGAGTTCATGCAGTACGCGTCCGACAAGGGGATGCGGCGGCTCGGCACGATCAGCAGCGCCCGCGGCCGTCCGGTCGCCGAGATCGACCTCGACTACTCGCCGGTGCAGCTGGAGGACACCTTCGCCGACGAGGACGAGAAGGCGCTGGCGGCCGTCTAGCCCACCCACACGGTCTTGGCGTTGCAGAACGCACGGATGCCCAGGCCTGCGAGCTCGCGGCCATAGCCCGACCGCTTGACGCCGCCGAACCCTAACTCGGGGTAAGACACCGTCATCCCGTTGATGAAGACCTGCCCGGCCTCGATGTCGTCGATAAAGCGCGCTTGCTCGGCTTCGTCGTTGGTCCACGCGTTGGACCCGAGCCCGAAGGTGGTGGCGTTGGCGATCTCGATGGCCTCGTCGATGCCCGAGGCGCGATACATCGAGGCGACCGGGCCAAAGACCTCTTCGGTGTAGAGCGCCATGTCCTTGGTGATGTCGGTGACCACCGTGGGCGGGTAGAACCAGCCCGGCCGCTCGGGGGTCTTGCCGCCGAGGCGGACCTTCGCACCCGCGGCGACGGCATCGTCGACCTGCTTGGCGATTTCGTCGCGGCCCGACTCGGTGGCCAGGGGACCCACGTCGGTGTCCGGGTCGGTCGGGTCGCCGACCTTCAGTGCCTTCATCTTGTCGATGAACTTGTCGACGAACGCGTCGTAGATGTCGGTGTGCACGATGAACCGCTTTGCGGCGATACAGGACTGGCCGTTGTTCTGCACCCGCGCGGTGACCGCGGTTTTGACGGCTTCGTCGAGGTCGACGGACGGCATCACGATGAACGGGTCGCTGCCACCGAGCTCCATCACGGTGGGTTTGATCTCGTCGCCGCAGATGGCGGCAACCGACTGTCCGGCGGGTTCGCTGCCGGTCAGCGTGGCCGCCTTGACCCGGGGGTCCCGCAGGATGGCCTCGACGGCGCTGGATGACACGAGCAGCGTCTGGAAGCAGCCTTCCGGAAATCCACCGCGGGTGATGACGTCGGACAGATACAGCGCCGACTGCGGCACATTGGAGGCGTGTTTGAGCAGGCCGACGTTGCCTGCCATCAGCGCGGGCGCGGCGAACCGGACGGCCTGCCACAGCGGGAAGTTCCACGGCATCACGGCCAGGACCACACCTAGCGGTTGGTAGCGGGTGTAGGCCCGCTTCGCGCCGACCTTGGAAGCCTCGGCGGGCTCGTCGGCCAGCAGCTTCTCGGCGTTCTCAGCGTAATAGCGAAAACCCTTGGCGCACTTGATTGCTTCGGTCCTGGCCGATTTGAGGGTCTTGCCCATTTCGAGGGTCATCATCGCCCCGACCTCGTCGGCTTCCTTCTCCAAGAGGTCCGCGGTGGCGTTCGCCCACTCGGCGCGCTGAGCGAACGTGGTGGAGTGGCGGTAGTCGAGGAACCGCTCGTGGGCACGGGCGATTGCCGCCTCGACCTCGTCGTCTGTTGCCGGGGTGAAGGTCTTGACGGTCTCACCGGTGGCCGGGTTGATGGTGGCGATGGACACGCTGACATCCTTTCCAGTGAGTGGGTCTGCAAAAGGTCCGGTGTCCAGCCTGCCACTATCCTGACCCGCGGAGGTGACGGATGATTACAGCCGCGCAACTAATGGTGAAATGCCTGGAGAACGAGGGCGTTGACGTGGTCTTCGGGCTACCGGGAGAGGAGAACATCCGCTTCGTACAAGCGCTGGCGTCGTCCAATATCCGCTACGTGCTGACCAGGCACGAGCAGGCCGCGTCATTCATGGCCGAGATGTACGGGCGGGTCACCGGACGCGCGGCGGTGGTGTCGGCCACCCTGGGCCCCGGCGCCATCAACATGCAGCTCGGTGTCGCCGATGCCACCACCAACAGCACGCCGATGGTGGCGATCTCCGCGCAGGTCGGTCAGAATCGCCAGTACAAGGAGTCGCACCAATACGTCGACCTGGTGTCGATGTTCGCCCCGATCACCCGTTGGGCCGCCGGTATCCCGACCGTGCAGGCCATCCCGGAGATGTTCCGCAAGGCGTTCAAACTCGCCGAAGCCGAACGCCCGGCCGCGGTGTACCTCGCCGTACCGGAGCACATCGATGCAGATGAGGCCAACTACGACTTGACGCCGTTGCCGCGCAACGTCGTCCGCGCCGACGCGCCGGCCTTCCGTCAGGTGGCACGTGCGGTGGACATTTTGCGTGAGGCCAAGCGGCCGGTGGTGCTGGCCGGCCACGGCGCCGCCCGCGCCGACGCGACCGCGGCGCTGGTGCGGTTCTCCGAGGAATTCCACCTCCCGGTGGCCAACACGTTCCACGGTAAGGGCGTCATGCCCGACGACCACCCCAACAGCATCGGGACCCTGGGGTTCATGCGACACGACTACGTCAACTTCGGGTTCGACAACGCCGACGTCGTCATCGCAGTCGGCTACGAGCTGCAGGAATTCGATCCGGTCCGGATCAACCCCAAGGCCGACAAGAAGATCATCCACATCCATCGCTTTCCCGCCGAGGTCGACATGCACTATCCCGTCGACGTCGGGATCATCGGCGACATCAGCGCCTCACTCGACGCAGTGAAGGAGGCGCTGGCCGGCCATAGCTACGATGCTGACCCAGAGATACCCGGCTCCGGTCTGCTCAACGAGGAATTTGCTCGGGGACAACAGGATTCGCGATACCCGCTGGCGCCCGCTCGGTTGGTCGCTGACACCCGCGCCGCACTGGGCCGCGGCGACATCGTCCTGGTCGACACGGGTGCGACCAAGATGTGGATGGCCCGGCTCTACCCCACCTACGAACACAACACCTGCTTGGTCTCGAATGGCTTGTCCACCATGAGTTTCGCGTTGCCAGGAGCCCTTGGGGTCAAGTTGGCACGGCCCGAGTCGAAGGTGCTGGCCGTGGTCGGTGACGGAGCGTTCTTGATGAACTCGCAGGAGATCGAAACCGCCGTTCGTGAACGGATACCGCTCGTCGTATTGATCTGGGAGGACGGCGGTTACGGTCTCATCGAGTGGAAGATGGATCTCGAACTCGGTGAGCACCACTATGTGAAATTCGGCAACCCGGACATCGTTAGCTACGCGGAAAGCTTTGGCGCCAAGGGTTATCGAATCAACAGCGCCGAGGAACTGTTGCCTACGTTGAAGGCTGCGCTCGACGACGACGGCGTCTCGCTGATCTGCTGTCCGGTCGACTACTCCGAAAACCTGCGATTGACCGATCGGCTCGGTGAGCTCGACGAGACGCTCTAGCCGGCCGACATCGGCCGCAGGTAACTGCCTTCCAGCGTGCGATGCCACCACGCGTGATCACGGCGTAATTCCGCGGCGGTGGTGAAACGGTACCGGTAGAGCTGGGCGCGCACGTATCGCGGCGGGGATGCCGGGAAAGGATTGTGGCGGAGCAAGCGCAGCGTCGCAGGATCATTCTGTAAGAGCTGCAACATAAATGGTCGAAGCCAGGGGTAGGCGTACCGCGGAGAGATGGCGGCAAACCACATCAGCCAGTCCAGTCGCAGGTGATACGGCGCCCACTGCGCCGGCACGCGGCGCACCGCGCCGGGCTTGCCCTTGAACTCGTATTCCTTCCACACCGTCGCATCGGTGACCTCCGGCTCGTCGGTCCCTTCGATCACCACCTCCCGGCGGGTTCGGCCGATGGTGCCGAACGCCCCGTACGTGTTGATCAGGTGGTAGGCGTTGAACGACATGTTCATCCGCTGCCGGCGCGAAATCATGTTGCGCACCGGGTAGTAGGTCATCATCACGGTCAGCACCGCGAACACGATCACCAGGCCCGCGAACCACGGTGGAACGGCGGCGAGCGCCGGCGGTTTGGGGATGGGCAGCACCGCGGCCGCCGACGACGCGTCAATCACGCTGCAGCCCAGCAGGATCGTCAACCAGTTCAGCCAGGCGAAGTTACCGGAGACCACCAGCCACAGCTGGGTGATGACGACGATCGCGCCGGCGATGCTGGCCACCGGCTGCGGGGCGAACAAGCCGAACGGGACGATCAGCTGCGCGAAATGGTTGCCCAGGACTTCCACCTTATGCAGTGGCTTGGGCAGGTGATGGAAGAACCAGCTGAGCGGCCCCGGCATCGGCTGGGTTTCGTGGTGGTAATACAGCGCGGTCAGGTCGCGCCAGCACGAGTCACCGCGAAGCTTGATCAGTCCCGCGCCGAACTCGAGTCGGAACAGCAGCAACCGGGCCAGCCACATCGCCAGCAGCGGTGGCGCCACCCGGTCGTTGCCGAGGAAGATCGCCAGGAAACCGGCGTCCAGCAATAGCGACTCCCAGCCGAACGAGTACCACGTCTGGCCGACGTTGACGATCGACAGGTACAGCACCCACAGCAGCAGCCACAAAAGCACCGCAGCCCACAACGGCAATACGCCGGCCAAGCCCACCGCCATCGCCGCCGATAGCAGCGCACCAAGCCAGGCGACCGTCGCAAAGAACCGATCGGAATAGTGGACGTGGAAGACGCTCGGCGTCTGCCGGAACGATTGCCCGGCCAGATAGCGTGGCACCGGCAGCAGCCCGTGCTCGCCGATCAGCGCCCGAAACTGTCGTGCCGCCGCAACAAACGCGAAGACATAAACGACCGCGATGCCACGCTCGAGTATCAGTCTGCCCAACCAATACTCCGGTGCGTTAAACCATCCCATGTCCGTCACTCCTGGAGACGGTGGACGTCGGGCAGTGGACGTCCGCAATTATCCTCCCGCGTGCACCGCCGGACCGGGTGAAAACCGCTCGTCAGGAATCGGCTTTGAGGACCGCCGGAACTCTGATGTCGTCTCGGACGAGCTCTCCGGGAAAGCACGGCGAAACGCCGGTGATCGTCGGTGGATTCTTATTGTGGCCAGCCGCGACGATTTGGAGACTGTACCCATCCGGCGCATAACCGAATCGGTTCGGTTTCCGGAACCCGTCGCGTTCGCGCGCGTACCAGTCCCAGCCCCGCCAGATTTCACCGGCCTTGGCGATCATCGCCTCCGGGTCGGTGTCGGGCGGAAAGATCGCGTCGCGGATATCGGAGAATTCGTTCGGCGGGGCACCGGTCGGCTCGTCGTTGCACGGCGCATTGCCCGAGCCTGCGTAGCGGGCGCGGTCGAAAACCGTTCCCGTCGGGAAGGCTGCGAGGGTCTTCTTCAGATACCCGAGCACGGTGTCTTGGGCTTGTTGCTGGCTGGTTGGGACGACGGGTCGCCCCGTCGGAACGGGAGGTCCAGGTGGGCGGTGTTGGCCACAGGCTGCGACGATCGCGATCACCAGGAGTGTTGCCACTCGGGAAGTGGTGGCGTTCATCTGTCCTCGCTCACCTCGGCCCGACAAGCCGCGGAGGCGCCACCCCGGCGATGACGGCTCCCATGTTGGCCAGTGCGATGTTCTGCTGATCCCAGTAGCCGCTGTGAGCGCCGACGCTCGGCAGGCCTACCGGGCCGGCGGGTCCGGGGTCGGCCGCCAACCCGCGGGCACCGAAGTGCGGCGCCGTCGGATCGGGTCCCAGCGTCCATTCGCTGAGCACACCGCTGATGCCGATGATGTCGTGAGTTGCGCGCATCGCATATACGTGGGCGCCGGGATCCAGGCTGAGCCCGCCGACGTGGTCCACCAGCATGCCGGGGCTGCCAACCGCGATGACGTTGTCGGCGTCGAGGTGATGTCCACCGGAAGCGGCCGCGCCAACCAGGGTCGAGCCGTAGCTGTGGCCGATGACGGTGTCGATCGACGGTGGTCCGACGTGTGAAGCGCGCAGCCCGCTTTCGAACGCGTCCAAACGGCCGGCACCCGCGCGAGCGGGATCAGGGAAGGCCGCCTGGCTCAAGTCCATGGGACGGTCATAACCCATCCACGTCGTAATCGACACATCCTTGGCGCCAAGAGTCTTGTCCGCGGCACGCGCCGCGTTGTACATCGCGACCGCTCTGGCGTCGCTGAACGGTAGACGGGCCAGGTCCTGGCCGGTGCCCGGGACGAATATGCCAATGCGTTTGGCGTAGTCCGGGTTCCCGATGGCCACGGCGCCATGGCCGGTGTCGTCGAGGAGTCCCAAGAAGCGACTCACCCCGTCGGTGCGGTCCAGATCGGCCTGTACCGCCTGATATCCCGCCAGGTTGCGCCGGGCCGCCGCCAGCTGCGATTGCAACGCGTAGAGCGCCCCGTCGTCGACGTTGCGGCCGGCCGCCATCTCGTCCAGGCTGTGCTGCATCCGGTCGACGTCAGCTTCGGCGTGCTGCTCGAGCTCCCGCAGGTGCAGCCGGTTGTAGTGGTCCTTTCCCAGATGATCCGTTGGTTCCCAGGGCATTCCGGCGTGGTTGCCGATGGTGTGGTCGTGACTGTAAAGCCAGTCCTTTTCTTCCGGGGTGAGCCGATTCCATAACTCGTTGAACGTGTTCGGGTCCTCGGGCAGCGGCTCGGACAGCGATACCTGAATGCTGGGACGATTGTCGTGCGGTCCAGGTGGGATGGGCGCGTCGCCGTCGGCCATGTTGATCGCCGTTGCCAGCTCGGCGTCGATTGCGTTGGCCTCGCTCATAATTGCGTCCAGCCTTGGCTGCAGCTGCATTTCGGCGATGAGGGCTGCTGTCGGCGGACCGTTGAACGCCGCACACGGCCTTACTTTGTTGCTCAGCGTGTCGATGGTCATCTGCAGTTCGGCGGCATCGCGGCGCAGTGCGCGCAACTCGGACTGGACCTGCTCGATGCCGTCGGCAGCCTTGCCCGCGGCGCGGGCCACCGCCAGTGCCTCGTTGCCGTGCGCGTCGAGGTCTTGGCGGATTGCCGCGTTGGTGTGCTTGCGGGCCTCGGCGGTTGCGCCCTCCCAGGTGTCGAACACCGCCATCGCGCCCAGTTGACGCGATGCCTCGAGGGTGGTGTGCCCGCGCGCGTTGGCCGCGTGGAACACCCCCCGCACCGCCTCGGCGTTCCATCGATCAATATCGGCCACCGGCAACGTCACGCGTTATCTGGTAGCAGCATTGAAGATTGGCCACAAGTCAGCGGCTCACCGAATTGCTTATCGGACGGATTTGTGCCACGACGTCGCCGAGGCTACCAGCGCCGCAAGGGAAATCAGCGCCAGCAGTTGCACGCCCGCGGAATGCCCGGCGTAGCCGTCGACCGCACGCCACGGATGCCGGGACAGCGCCGCGCCGGCCAGGATCAGCCCGCCGGCGCTCAACCACACCGTGATCACGTCACGCCGGCGGGGCCGGTCGCGGAGGGCCCACTGCAGGCCGAGCGCGGTGCCGAACACCAAAGCTCCTACCACTCCGGCGATCACCGCCCCGGCCGTCAGCACCGCCGGCGCCGCCCAGGGCCCGGGTGCCCACGGCCGGGCAGCGGGGTCGTCCAGGCGTCGACGGCGCGCTGGCCACCACGCCATCAAGGCCAACAGCGGCAGCAGCGCCAGCCCGCCGGCCAGGCCGGCGCGATAAAGCGAGTTGGGCGCAAAGGTGAGCGTGATGGTGCCCGACGTTCCCGCCGGCACCACCCAGCCCTGCTGCCAGCTGTTCACGGCCACCGGGGTGAGCCGAGCCCCGGTGCTGGTGTGTGCGACCCAACCGGCGTTGATGCTCTCCGGCACGACCAGGACCCGCGACGTGGTCGCTGCCGGTACGCGGACCTCGCGGCGGGCCGGGCCCCATGCCCCGGTGGCAGCGGGTGCGGCTGTGGCAGTGGGCGATTCGGCTGCGAGCGGTCCGGAAAGCTGCGCACCGTCGACGAAGAATTGCGGCCCGGGACTGATCAATAGCTCTTGCTGACCGGTCGGCAACTGAATCGGCTGCCGGTCGCATGGCTGTGCGTTCACCGGCGCGCCGTCCAGCAGCGCGCCGACCGTGGTTTGGATCGATGTGTGCACGAACCGGCCGGCGATCGCGATCACCGGCCCGTGCGCGCAGTCGACGCTGACCGTGCGGGCGCGGTTGCGCGCGGCATCGGCGGGGGCAACCGGTTTGCCGTCGGCGCCGAGCACCGCGATCTCGGCCAGTCCGGGCGGCTTCAACTGGTCGAAACCCAGTGCGGTGCGGTCGATAACGTCATCCCAGTCCAGCAGGCTGACCGTGACGGTGTCGGTGACGCGGGATTTCAGTGGCAGGCTTTGTGAACCGTTCACTTCGCGGACCTGCGGACCGTCCCCGAGGTCGACGGCGACCATGGTCGGGTGCGTGGGTACCGACGACCGGCTGGGAACCAGCCGTAGCCCGGTCACCTCGGTTGGCCGGGGCAAGGTGAGGGTCAGCGTCGGGGGCGTCTTGTGCTGCACCACCCGCTGCGGTGCTGTCCATGCGGTGGTCGGATCGCCGTCGGTGGCGGCGTACGCGGAGCCGAGAACGTCGACAAGATCGGAGTCGCCGCGCGCGCGAGTGGTGTCTGGTTCGGCGATCAGGTCGGCAAGTTTGGGTCCCGGCCGCGCGCGCACCCATACCGTTGGTAGCGCTGAAACGGGTTGGGGCACAGTCAGTGTGCGGCTGAACGTCACCGATGTTTCCGGCGTCAGCGCCATCGAGGCCGCACACTGCGTGGTCGCCGGGTCCCCTGGCCCCTCAGCGCAGCCCGGCCGGCCGAGCAGCTCGGAGCCCAGGTCCCACCGCGCGACGGCCGCGTTCTGCGGGGGGCTGGGAACCAGCGCGGTGTGGCGTAAGTCGACCGGGTGCGCGAATCCGGAAGCGTCGTACTGGGTGATCGACAAGTCGGTGATCGCGAACTGCACCCCGGCTGAGCCGTCGTCGGTGGCGATCGCGGTGATCCGCACCCACGGGGTCTCGCCGTACGGCAGCGCCGCGGTAATCGGTTTGCCGGCCTCGTCGAACCTCAGCGTCGTGGTGCCGTTGGCAGTGGCCACCTCGACCCTGCGGACCTGTGCGCCGACGGCGGTCGCGCTGGGCGTGATGGTGATGACGCTGTTGGTCACCGGATGGTCGAAATCCACCTGCAGCCATTGGCCGACGGCGGACTGCAGCCCGTTGGACACCCACGCGGTCGCCGAATCACCGTCGATCGCGGCGGCGGGCGAGGTTGCCGGCGCGACGTCGGGCAGCGCAGTGGCGTCCGACGACGAACTGGACGCCGTCAGCCGACCACCGGTCCATGCGCCGTACACGGTTTCAGCGCCCGGGGCCGGGTAGTCGGGCACCCGGTTGAAGGTGTGCCGGGCGTCGCCGACGGCCCGGATCGCCGACGAGTGGTCATCGACGCGGCCGTAGTCGGTTTCCCGGGCCACCGGCGTATCGGTCACGGTGACCCCTGTCCCAGCGGGTATCGGCAGCCTTGCGCGTTCGGCGTCTGCGGTCATCAGCACCGGACCCAGCGGAGGCTGACCCGCCAGCCGACGGCGCTCGTCGAGGCGCAGCAGCACTTCTGGCCCGCCGTCGATGCGGGCCAGCTGGTCGGCGTCGGTCAGGTAGGGGGCGGCAGGATCGCCGGTGGCCGCGGCAACGCGGTAGATCTCCACGGCGGGATAGCGGGGTCGCAATCCGCTGTCGGTGATGAATCCCGACACCGGGCCGGGCCCAACCGGTGCGCCGAACTGCGCGACCTTCGCCAGGCGCGGCGATCCCGTGATGGCCCGGTGCACCAGAATCGGCCGCGCCGAGCGCGACGTGTCGGGATCTAGGTCGTTGCGCACAACGATGTACGAAATGCCTTGGCGGGCAAGCGTATCGGCCAGGCCAGCGGAAGGTCGGCCCGCCGCGAACAGGCGTTGCACCGAATCCAGCGCCCGGATAGTTTGCGGCGGGGTCAAGGGGATCGAGTCGCGAACTCCCCACGGGCTGTTACCGAGAACCTGCAGCGGTTCGTCGTGGCTGGTGCCCCACAGCTCGGTGGCGAACGGCGCGCCGGGAACCACGAGCACGCGGCCCGCGGTCGGTGCACCGGTGTTGTGTTCGGATAGCCAGTCGGCGGCGTCATGCCAATACCGGGGTATCGCGCTGAACGTTCCGGGCGGGGCGATCCGACCCGTCCATGCCAGCGAGGTGCCGGCCATCAAGGCGGTCAAAATCACGATCGCGACCGCAATCCGCTTGTCGCGCTCCGGGTGAGCGAACGCGTGGACCCACTCGACTTTCGGCGCGGTCCCCGGGAGCGGGATCCGGCCCAGCACCTCAGCCAGGCCCAGCACGATCGGGATCCGGATCACCGACTCCAGCTTGTGCACATTGCGCAGCGGCGCTCCGGCGGCGTCCAGGAAAGCCTGCACGTGATGCGCCAGCGGTGAGCCGAGCCCGCCGCTGTATCCGGCGGCCAGCAGTACCACCCCGACCAGCAGCATCGTCACCAGCCGGCCCTGCGCGGGTGAGTCTCTCATCGCAAGGCCGGCCAATCCGGCCGCCGCCACCAGGCAGGTGGCCAGGATGGCGACCGATCCGGTGACCAGCGAGGCACCCGCGGTCGCGTCGGGCGCCACGAACGGAGTCCAGCTGTCGGTGCCGCGCAACACTTCGACCAACGACGTCCATTGCGTCGTCACGCCGGACGACTCGATGAAGTCCAGAAACGGCGGGCTTATCCGGGCCATCAGGATCAGCGCCACCAGCCACCACGTCATCGCCAATGCCAGGGCCAGCAGCCACCAACCGGTGTAGCGCCACCACCGGCGGTTGGGCCGGTGGCAGGCCCACCAGATCACCGCGGGCAGGCAGCCGGCCAAGGTTGCGATCGCGTTGACCGCTCCCATCAGCGCCACGGCCACCCCAGCCTGCCCGGCGAGGCGGCGCAGCGACCGGTCGGCGTCGCCGCGCAGCGCCAGAATGGTGGGCAGCAGCACCCACGGCGCCAGCATGATCGGCAAGGTTTCCGACGAAATCGACCCCAAGGTGGTCAACACCCGAGGCGAAAGCGCGAACGCCGTCGCCGCGATCACGCGCGATGTCGGGCTGCCGATACCGAGCGCCTCAGCGACCCGCAGCAACCCCCAGAAGCCGACGGTCAGCAGCAGCGCCCACCACAGCCGCTGGGTCATCCAGCCGGGCAGCCCCAGCAGGTGTCCGGCCAAAAAGAATGTCCCGTGCGGAAACAGGTAGCCGTAAGCCTGGTTCTGCGCCTGCCCGAACGGCAGTTCGCTGTTCCACAAGTTCGTCGCCCGGGCCAGGAAGCGCAACGGGTTGGCGGTGAGGTCGAGCTTGGTATCAGGGGAGATCCGCCCGGGCGACGCGGCGAAGCTCAACGCCAGCGCGACCGTCGCAACCAACCACAACCAGCGTCGCGACAGGGGCGGCATGACCTCAACGGGCCCCGGTTCGGCCCGCACTCGCGGGCTAGCTGCGGTTGCCGTACTCGACCCGGTTGAGCACCGACGACTGCGGGTCGCCGCCGGGAAGCGGTGGTTTGGTGTCCTGCTGCACCATCAACGTGATCCCGAAGATCGCGGCTGCGCCCAGCAGCAGACCGACCACGACACTGGCGGCGGCGGGCGCAACGAAGCGATTCATAGCTGCCCAACCTAGCAGAGGATGAGGTCGCGGCCGGTAGCCGTAGGCAGGTCAGGCCATGACAGCATGGCCTGATGGGTTTCCCGCGCGTTCTGGCCGTGTTCGCCGCCGTCACGGCGCTGATGGCGGGGTGTGGCCACACCTCCGAACGGCCCAAGTCCGCACCGGCCAGCTCGTTGCCGGCCAAGGCGATCCCGCCGGCGCGACCCGCATGCGGCGATCCGGCGGCGATGCTGGCCGCGATGTCCACCCGCGACAAGCTGGCTCAGCTGCTGATGGTCGGAGTGCGCAACGGCGACGACGCCAAAGCAGTCGTGACAGACCACCATGTCGGCGGCATCTTCATCGGCAGCTGGACTGACCTGTCGATGTTGTCGAACGGCATGGTCAAGACCTTGAGCGCGAGCACGGCATTGCCGGTGGCGGTCAGTGTCGACGAAGAGGGCGGCAGGGTAGCGCGGCTGTCGTCGCTGATCGGGCCGGCGCCGTCGGCGCGGGTGCTGGCGCAAACGCACACCGCCGACGAGGTCTACGGCATCGCACTGGACCGTGGTCACCGGATGCGTGGCCTGGGCATCACCGTCGATTTCGCCCCGGTGGTCGATGTCACCAACGCTCCCGACGACACCGTGATCGGCGACCGGTCGTTCAGCGCGGACCCGGCCGTGGTCACCGCGTACGCCGGCGCATATGCGCGAGGGCTACGTGACGCCGGGCTGCTGCCGGTGCTCAAGCATTTTCCCGGCCACGGGCACGGGTCCGGCGACTCGCACACCGGCGGGGTCACCACGCCGCCGCTCGACCAGTTGCAGAACGTCGATCTGGTGCCCTACCGGACGCTGGTCTCCGCGGCGCCGGTCGGCGTCATGATCGGCCACCTGCAGGTGCCGGGCCTGACCGGCGATCAACCGGCCAGCCTAAGCCCGGCCGCCGTGCAGTTGTTGCGCACCGGGACCGGGTACAAGGGCCCGGCCTTCGACGGCCCGGTGTTCAGCGACGACCTGTCCAGCATGGCAGCGATCAACCAGCACTACGGCGTCCCGGAAGCAGTCCTGCGCGCCCTGCAGGCCGGCACCGACATCGCGCTCTGGGTTACCACCGACGAGGTGCCCGCTGTACTGGATCGCTTGGAGAAGGCGTTGGCCGCAGGGGAGTTGACGATGCCTGCGGTCGATGCCTCGGTACTGCGGGTGGCGAAGGTGA
This sequence comes from Mycobacterium sp., assembly GCA_035314925.1. GTDB lineage: Bacteria > Actinomycetota > Actinomycetes > Mycobacteriales > Mycobacteriaceae > Mycobacterium. The sequence goes on from DATFYT010000044.1 coordinate 14,429, forward strand.
AGGGCCCGAAGCCAGACTGCGGGCGGTAAACGCGGCGGCCCGCATGCGCATTGCTTACCCTGAAGGCAGACAGGCGGCTCGAAGGGGACAGCATGGCAGGTGGTACCAAGCGGTTACCCCGTGCTGTGCGCGAACAGCAGATGCTCGATGCCGCTGTCGAGATGTTCTCCATCAACGGCTATCACGAGACGTCGATGGACGTGATCGCCGCCAAGGCGGAGATCTCCAAGCCGATGCTGTACCTGTATTACGGCTCCAAAGAAGAACTGTTCGGCGCCTGCCTGGACCGCGAGATGACGCGGTTCATTGACGGTGTCCGCGAGGACATCAACCTCGAACAGAGCCCAAAGGACCTGCTGCGCAACGCCATCTTGGCGTTCATGCGCTACATCGACGAAAACCGTGCGTCGTGGATCGTGATGTACACCCAGGCCACCAGCTCGCAGGCGTTCGCCCACACCGTGCGCGAGGGACGTGAGCGGATCATCGCCCTGGTCGCCCGGCTGCTGCAGTCGGGCACCCGGAATCCCGGACCAGATGCTGACTTCGAGATGATGGCGGTCGCGCTGGTGGGGGCCGGCGAGGCGATCGCGACCCGGCTCAGTACCGGTGATACCGACGTCGACGAGGCGGCCGAGCTGATGATCAACCTGTTCTGGCGCGGCCTCAAGGGTGTGGGGTCCGATCGTGACGCGGCCGAAACCGCCGCCGGGCCGGGCTAGTCGCGGATACGCCGATCCACGCCGTGAGCCGCCGCAACGTCGACTTTGTGTGCGCGTTGGTGATCGTTGGGCTGCTGGCCGGAGTTGCCGGATTGGCGACGACGTTGCTGTTGCGTTTCATTCAACATCTCACCTACCACTACACATTCGGATCGCTGCTGGAGGGCATCACCGGCAGTAGCCCGGTCCGTCGAGCCGTCGGGCCGATGGTCGGTGCAGCGCTGGCTGGGCTGGGCTGGTGGGCACTGCGATCCAGAACCGAGATCCCGGCGCTGTCTGCAGCCATCGCGAGCGGTAAGCGTATTCGCCTGTTGCCCGTCGGCGTCGACGCGGCACTACAGGTGCTGGTGGTCGGCTCCGGTGCATCACTCGGCCGGGAAGGGGCTCCTCGCCAATTAGCGGCGGCCCTAGGCGATTTCGCGACTGGATGGCTGAAACGGCTGTCGGCCCGCGACCGTGAGATCCTGCTCGCGTGTGCGGCCGGCGCCGGACTCGGTGCGGTGTATGCAGTGCCACTCGGTGGTGCGCTGTTCACACTGCGCATCATGTTGAAAACCTGGCACCCTCGAGCGGTGGGTGCGGCCTTGATCACCTCGAGCTTGGCTGTCTCGGTTTCCTCCCATAACACCCACAATCAGCCGAATCTTGTTTGGCCCAACCTGCATCTGCCCTACCTGTTGATCGCTTATGCACTGGTGTTGGCTCCGCTGACCTGTGTCGTGGGATTAGCGTTCAATCGCCTCATGGCAGCGGCACAGCGGGCCGCGCTGAACCGATCCTGGCTGCTGGTACCGGCGATCGCCGGCGCAGGGTTGTTGATAGGTATCTGTTCGCATTGGTGGCCCGAACTACCCGGCAACGGCCGGTCTATCCTGACCACAACCCTGGCCAGCGGAATGACGCTGACAACGGCGGCGGCAGTTTTGGCTCTGAAACCCCTTCTGACGGCGGTGTTTCTGCGTGCCGGCGCGACGGGCGGAATGCTCACCCCCGCGTTGGCGACCGGCGCGGCAGCCGGGACGCTGTTCGTGCTGACCATCAACGCGGCGGCAGGAACCCACTTTCATATTCCGGCAATCTCTTTGGCCGGCGCAGCAGGCGTCCTCGCGGTCACTCAAGGTACGCCGTTTTGGGCCGCGATCTTCGTGTGGGAACTCGCCCGCCCGCCGCTCTGGTTGCTACTTGTTTTCTTGACTACCGCCCTCGGCGCGTACGGATTTCAGCAATTGGTCGAGCGCGATTCGGGCTAGTGCGTCCGCAGTGTGCCGGTCAGATGTGGATATCCCTTGGCGAGGTTGCGCAGGCTGATATCCCAACCGTCCTGGACCTGATCGACGTAGAGTCCGGCACTGGCGGGCAGCACCACCGGTTTGCCGAACCGCACCGAATATGTGACAGTGTCCGGAAGTCCGGCCTCTAAATTCGCCAATACCGCTGCGGCGCTGAACATTCCGTGTGCGATCACGGTGGGGAAGCCGAACAACTTGGCCCCGATGGGGTTGGTGTGGATCGGATTGTGATCGCCGCCGATGGCGGCGTAGCGACGAATCTGGCCCGGCGTTATCCGCAGGATGGCCTTCGGTGGTGGCGGCTTGGGCTGTTTCTGCGGGGGTGGCTTGGGTTCGTCGGACAAGCTGGTGCGTTGTTGATGCAGGAAGGTCGTCACCTGGTGCCACGCCACGTCGTTGCCGACGCTGACGTCGGTCACCAGGTCGACCAGCAGGCCCTTGCGGTGTTCACGCAGGTTCTCGGCGTGTACGGCGATGTTGACCGTATCGGTCACCTTGATCGGCCGGTATTGCGTGATGTGGTTTTCGGTGTGGACGGATCCCATTGCGGCGAACGGGAAGTCGAACCCGGTTACCAGCGACATCATCGTCGGGAACGTCAACGCGAACGGGTAGGTCAACGGCACGGTGTCGCCGTAGCGCAGTCCGGTGACCGCCGCGTAGTCGGCCACGTTCCCGCGGTCGATGGGCACGTCGTCCACCGTCAGCGTCCTGCTGGGCAGGTGGTCGTTGCGTGGCACGAACGGCAACGCTCCGGCCGCCGCGCGCAGCAGGTTTTTCAGGCCGCTTGGTTGCGTCACTTTAGTCATGGGCGCCGCTCTCCCCCGCAAGCGGGTGGTACCCCCACCTCATCGCTACTCCTCTCATCATCGTCGTCTGCGCGGTTCCCTCTCAGCTAGGCGCCCAGCATAGCCTGGCCGCAGACACGAATGACGTTGCCCGTCACCGCGTTTGATGCCGGGCTGGCGAAGTAGGCGATGGTCTCGGCGACGTCCACCGGTTGCCCGCCCTGGAAAAGCGAGTTCATCCGGCGGCCCACCTCGCGAGTGGCCAGCGGGATGGCGGCGGTCATCTGGGTCTCGATGAATCCCGGTGCGACGGCGTTGATCGTGACGCCCTTCTCGGCGAGCTCCGGTGCCAGTGCCTGAGTCAGCCCGATCATGCCCGCCTTGGTGGTGGCGTAGTTGGTCTGCCCGCGGTTGCCCGCGATACCGGCCATCGACGACAGCCCGATCACCCGACCACCGTCGCCGATACTGCCGTTGCCGACTAGCCCATGGGTAAGTTGTTGCGGGGCAAGCAGGTTGACCGCAAGGACGGCGTTCCAGCGGGCGTCATCCATGTTGGCCAACAGCTTGTCGCGGGTGATGCCGGCGTTGTTCACCAGAATGTCGGCCCGACCGTCGTAATGCTCGCGCAGATGCTCGGTGATCCGGTCGACGGCGTCGTCCGCGGTGACGTCGAGAGTCAGGGCCGTCCCGCCGATGCGGGTAGCGGTCTCGGCCAGTGCCTCGGCGGCAGCCTCCACGTCGACCGCGATGACCCGGGCCCCGTCGCGGGCGAACACCTCGGCGATCGTCGCGCCGATACCCCGTGCGGCACCGGTCACGATGCCCACCTTGCCGTCCAGCGGCCGGTCCCAGTCGGCCGGCGGAGTGGAGTCGGCCGCGCCGACGTAGAAAACCTGCCCGTCCACGTAGGCCGACTTGGCCGACAGGATGAACCGCAGGGTCGACTCCGCACCGGTAGCGGCTGGCTTGGCGTCGGGCGACAGATAGACCAGTGCGGCGGTCGCGCCTCGTTGCAGCTCTTTGCCCAGCGAGCGGGTGAAGCCCTCCAGCGCGCGCTGCGCGATCCGCTCGTCGCTGCTCCCGGCGTGATCGGGGGTGGTGCCCACGACCACGATGCGACCGGAGTGGCCGACGTTGCGCAGCAGCGGCGTGAAGAACTCGTGCAGCGCCGTCAACCCGGCCGGCGTGGTGATACCGGTGGCGTCGAAGACCAGCCCGCCGAACGAATCGGCCCAGCGGCCGCCAAGATTGGCGCCCACCACGTCATAGTCCTTGTCCAGCGCCGCACGGAGCGGCTCGACAACCCGGCCCTCACCGCCGATCAGCAGCGACCCGGCCAGCGGCGGATCGCCTACCCGATACCGCCGGAGTTTCTCGGGCTGTGGAACTCCGAGTTGCTTAGCGAGAAACGAGCCGGGCCCGGAGTTGACGAGTTGGGACAATAGATCAGGTGAAACCTTCGGGGCCACTGAGCTGCCTTCCATATCGAGCGTGTGCGACTACCGTATCGAAGAGCGAACTTACTCTAGAGTAAGAACGTAGGTAGTATGAACCCTGGCCCTGGATAACCCTAACCGACGGAGATAAGCGTGACTTCTGAAAGTTCCATGCGCCGCGTCGCGGTGCTCGGAGGCAATCGAATCCCGTTCGCGCGTTCCGACCGTGCCTACGCCGAGGCGTCCAACCAGGACATGTTCACCGCCGCCCTGGGCGGGCTGGTCGATCGGTTCGGCCTGGGCGGTGAGCGTTTGGGTGCAGTGATCGGCGGCGCGGTGCTCAAGCACAGCCGCGACTTCAACCTGATGCGCGAATGTGTGCTCGGCTCAGCGCTGTCCTCCTACACGCCGGCCTTCGACCTGCAACAGGCCTGTGGGACCGGGCTGCAGGCGGCGATCGCCGCGGCTGACGGCATCGCCGCCGGCCGCTACGAGGTCGCCGCCGCAGGCGGGGTGGACACCACCTCCGATGCGCCAATTGGCTTGGGCGACAACCTGCGCCGCACCTTGCTGGGACTGCGCCGGTCAAAGTCCAACGTCGAGCGGCTCAGGCTGGTCGGCAAGCTGCCGGCCAGCGTCGGGGTGGAGATTCCGGTGAACAGCGAGCCACGCACCGGGCTGTCGATGGGCGAGCATCAGGCCATCACCGCCAAGCAGATGGGCATCAAGCGGGTCGACCAGGACGAGCTGGCCGCGGCCAGCCACCGCAACATGGCCGCCGCTTACGATCGCGGCTTCTTCGATGACCTGGTCACGCCGTTTTTGGGCTTGTACCGCGACGACAACCTACGGCCGGACGCATCGGTGGAGAAGCTGGCCAAGCTCAAGCCGGTGTTCGGGGTGAAGTCGGGTGACGCCACCATGACGGCCGGCAACTCGACACCGTTGACCGACGGCGCTTCGGTGGCGTTGCTGGCCAGCGAAGATTGGGCCGCCGAGCACTCGCTGACGCCGTTGGCGTACTTCGTCGATGCCGAGACGGCAGCGGTGGATTACGTCAACGGCGCCGATGGCCTGCTGATGGCGCCGACGTACGCGGTGCCGCGGCTGCTGGCGCGCAACGGGCTCAGCCTTCAGGATTTCGACTTCTACGAAATCCATGAGGCGTTCGCCTCGGTGGTGCTGGCGCACTTGCAGGCCTGGGAGTCCGAGGAGTATTGCAAGGAGCGGCTGGGCCTGGATGCCGCGCTGGGACCCATCGACCGGTCCAAGCTGAACGTCAACGGGTCCTCGCTGGCGGCCGGTCACCCGTTCGCCGCGACCGGCGGACGGATCCTCGCGCAGTTGGCGAAGCAACTGTCGGAAGCGAAGGCCAAGCAGGGCAAACCGGTGCGCGGGCTGATCTCAATTTGCGCCGCCGGTGGCCAAGGCGTCGCCGCCATCCTGGAGGCCTGAACGCCAGGTGAGGTGTGCCGTTTAGTAACGGTGCGGCTCGGGTATGCGACTGGACGGATAGCTCCGTGTTGTCGTCCGACCCCCCGACCCGATGGCAGCGCGGGGCGTCCTTGAATCGGCCGTTGGCCTGTTCACAGGCGTCGGTCGAGGGGGGCCGCCGACGGAAAGAGGGGATCCGCGGCGGCCCTTCTCATATCGTCAACCGAACACAAAATCCCCCGTCTCCAACGAGAACGGGGGATTTTGCTGTCAGCCTGGGGTCAGAACGCTGCTTCGTCGAGCTCCATGACCTCGTTATCGATCGTGTCCAACACCGCGCGGGTGCTGGTCAACAACGGCAGGAAGTTCTTCGCGAAGAACGACGCGACCGCGATCTTGCCCTCGTAGAAGGCCCGGTCGGTGTCGCTGACACCGGCGTCGAGTGCCTCCAGGGCCACCGCGGCCTGACGCTGCAGCAACCAGCCGATGACCAGGTCGCCGACGCTCATCAGGAAGCGCACCGAACCCAGCCCCACCTTGTAGATGGTGGAAATGTCGTCCTGCGCGGCCATCAGGTAGCCGGTCAGCGTCGCAGCCATGGCTTGCACGTCGGCCAGGGCGGTGGACAGCAGGGCCCGCTCCGCCTTCAGCCTGCCGTTGCCGGACTCGTTCTTGATGAACTCCTCGATCTGCCCCGACACGTGGGCCAGCGCCACACCCTTGTCGCGGACGATCTTCCGGAAGAAGAAGTCCTGCGCCTGGATGGCCGTGGTGCCCTCGTAGAGCGAGTCGATCTTGGCGTCGCGGATGTACTGCTCGATCGGGTAGTCCTGCAAGAAGCCGGACCCACCGAAGGTCTGCAGGCTCTCGGTGAGCTTGGCGTAAGCCTGCTCGGAGCCGACACCCTTGACCAGCGGCAGCATCAGGTCGTTGACCGTGACCGCCAGGTCGGTGTCCACGCCGTGCAGTGCCTTGGCCACCGCCGCGTCCTGGTAGGTCGCGGTGTAGAGGTACAGCGCGCGCAGGCCCTCGGCGTAAGCCTTCTGGGTCATCAGGCTACGACGCACGTCCGGGTGGTGCGTGATGGTCACCCGCGGCGCGCTCTTGTCGGTCATCTGGGTCAGGTCGGCGCCCTGCACGCGCTCCTTGGCGTAGGCCAGGGCGTTGAGGTAGCCGGTGGACAGCGTCGCGATGGCCTTGGTACCGACCAGCATGCGGGCGTTTTCGATGACCTCGAACATCTGCGCGATGCCGTTGTGCACCTCGCCAACCAGCCAGCCCTTGGCCGGAACGCCGTGCTGACCGAAGGTCAGTTCACAGGTCGCGGAAACCTTCAGACCCATCTTGTGCTCGACGTTGGTGACGAAGACGCCGTTGCGCTCGCCCAGCTCGCCGGTCTCGAAGTCGAACAGCACCTTGGGCACGAAGAACAGCGACAGGCCCTTGGTACCCGGTCCGGCGCCCTCGGGGCGGGCCAGTACCAAGTGGAAGATGTTCTCGAACAGGTCGTCCGAGTCGCCCGAGGTGATGAACCGCTTCACGCCGTCGATGTGCCAGGAGCCGTCGTCTTGCTGGACGGCCTTGGTCCGGCCGGCGCCGACGTCCGACCCGGCGTCCGGCTCGGTGAGCACCATGGTCGAGCCCCAGCCGCGCTCGGCGGCCAGCACGGCCCACTTCTTCTGCTCTTCGGTGGCCAGGTTGTAGAAGATCTGGGCGAATCCCGCGCCGCCGGCGTACATCCACACCGCCGGGTTGGCGCCGAGCAGGTGCTCGTGCAGCGCCCAGAGCATCGCCTTGGGCATCGGCATGCCACCCAGCTCTTCGTCTAGGCCGACCTTGTCCCAACCGGCTTCGATGACCGCGCGCACCGACTCTTTGAAGCTGTCGGGCAGCGTCACGGAGTGCGTCTCCGGGTCGAAGACCGGGGGATTGCGGTCGCCCTCGACGAAGGACTCGGCGACCGGGCCTTCGGCCAGCCGGCTCATCTCCGTCAGCATCTCGCGGGCGGTGTCGGCATCCAGATCGCTGAATGCGCCTTCACCGAATGACTTGTCAACGCCTAAGACCTCAAACAGGTTGAATACCTGGTCGCGGACGTTGCTCTTGTAGTGGCTCACTGGTTCCTCCTCGTTGAGAACTGCCACTTGTGGTTGGGTACTAGGGCTAAGTTACCCACCAGTAACACCGTTAAGCTATACCCATCGGTAACCCGGCGCAACCGAGTGTGAGCTAAATTTCATTGCCTAATTAACCAACTGGTTGGGTTCCTGCTGATCGAGACCATCGCATACCGCTTCACCTGCGACGACAATGGGTAGGTGGCAATTGTGTCGACCGTCACGGCGCTCCCCGAAGTGGACCTGCGCCACTCTCCTGGCCAACTGCGGGAACGCCTGCGCGAGGCGGCCCACGAGGTGGGCTTCTTCTACCTGACCGGCCATGGCGTATCCGGGGAGCTGACTCGCCGGGTGCTGGCGGCGGCGCGGCGTTTATTCGCGCTGCCGCAGGCGGAGAAGGACGCTGTCGCGATGGTGCGCAGCCCGCATTTCCGGGGCTACACCCGGCTGGGTGGCGAGTTGACCGGCGGCGAAGTGGACTGGCGCGAGCAGATCGACATCGGACCGGAGCGCAGCCCGGTCGGCGGCCCAGGCCAGCCTGACTATCTGTGGCTGCAGGGCCCCAACCAGTGGCCGGCCGGGCTGCCCGAGCTGCCAGGGATCATCGCCGAGTGGGACGCGGCGCTGGGCGCGGTGGCCCGCGGCTTGCTGCGGCATTGGGCAGCGTCGCTGGGCAGTCCGCCGGACGTGTTCGACGCCGCCTTCGCCGAGACGCCGGCCACCCTGATCAAGGTGGTGCGATATCCGGCGACGACGGCCGGCTCGCAGGGCGTGGGTGCGCATCGAGACGCGGGCGTGCTCACGCTGCTGCTCGCGGAGCCGGGCAGCGAGGGACTGCAGGTGCGACCGGGCCGCAGCGGCGGCGACTGGATCGAGGTCCCGGTGCGCGACGGCGCATTCATCGTCAATATCGGCGAGCTGCTGGAGTTGGCGACCGGCGGCTATCTGCGGGCGACCGAGCACCGGGTGAACCTGCGTCATGCCACTGATCGGATCTCCGTGCCGTACTTCTTCAACCCGCGGTTGGACGCGCAGCTCCCGACCTTGTCGCTGCCCGCGGAACTGGTAGCGCGCGCGAGCCGACGAGCGGATCCGTCCGATCCGATCTTCTCGGTGTACGGCCGCAACGCGTGGAAGAGCCGACTGCGGGCCCACCCCGATGTCGCCGCCGCACATGGCTACTCGTCGGGCGAGTAGGGTCACCAATACCCTAATCCTCCTCGATGCGAATGAAGCCCCGGTGAACCCACCCGACAAGCTGACCCCGTCGTCATTGCGCGAGGCCTTCGGTCATTTTCCATCCGGCGTGATCGCCATCGCGGCCGAAGTCGACGGGGTCCGCGAAGGGTTGGCCGCCAGCACGTTTGTCCCCGTGTCGCTGGATCCGCCATTGGTGTCGTTCTGCGTTCAGAACACCTCGACAACCTGGCCGAAACTCAAGAACGTACGCGCGCTGGGTATCAGCGTTCTGGGCGAGGCTCACGACGAAGCCGCACGCGCCCTGGCCGCCAAGACCGGTGATCGGTTCGCCGGTTTGGAGACGGTGTCGAACGGCAGTGGTGCGGTTTTCATCAAGGGCACCGGCGTCTGGCTGGAAAGCGCAATCGAGCAACTTATACCCGCCGGAGACCACACGATCGTGGTGCTGCGGGTCAGCGACGTCCAAGTCGACGCGAACGTTGCGCCAATCGTGTTTCACCGCAGCACTTTTCGCCGGCTAGGTGCCTAGGGTCGCTTGCCCAGCTCGTCTCGGTAGGCCTGGATGCGATGCTCGAGTTCCGCGGCGTCTTCCTCGCGGCCTTCCTTGTGGGCGAGCTCGGCGCGCACCGCGAGTTCACGGATCGCGGTTCGAATGTCGTTGATGCTGGCGGGTTGTCCGATAGCCATGTCCACCACCTTTCGGGTTGTACGCGGCTACGCGCTGGATACCCGGATCAGCGGGGGCTTAACACCAACTGCTTGTCAGCGACGGAACAGCTTGTTGCCCAGCCATACCACCGGATCGTATTTCCGGTCGGCCACGCGTTCCTTCATTGGGATCAACGCGTTGTCGGTGATCTTGATGCTTTCCGGGCAGACTTCGGTGCAGCACTTGGTGATGTTGCAATATCCGAGGCCGTGCTCTTCCTGCGCCTGGTTGCGCCGGTCGAGGGTGTCCAGCGGATGCATCTCCAGCTCCGCGATCCGCATCAGATAGCGCGGGCCGGCGAACGCCTCTTTGTTGTCGTCGTGGTCACGAATCACGTGGCAGACGTTGTTACACAGGAAGCATTCGATGCACTTGCGGAACTCCTGAGAGCGTTCCACATCCTTCTGCGCCATCCGGTATTCACCGGGCTGTAGATCCTTCGGTGGCGCGAATGACGGTATTTCCCTGGCCTTCTCGTAGTTGAAGGACACGTCGGTGACCAGGTCACGGATCACCGGGAACGTCCGGATCGGCGTCACGGTGACTACTTCGTCTTCGGCGAAGGTCGACATCCGTGTCATGCACATCAACCGGGGCTTGCCGTTGACCTCGGCCGAGCACGAGCCGCACTTGCCGGCTTTGCAGTTCCACCGGACCGCCAAGTCCGGTGTCTGGGTCTGCTGTAGGCGGTGGATGATGTCGAGCACCACCTCGCCCTCGTTGACCTCGACGGTGAAGTCCTGCAAGCCACCACCGGACTCGTCGCCACGCCATACCCGCATGGTTGCGTTGTAGGTCATCAGCCTCTCCGTCCTGGGTGGTCCGCCAGCTCTTCGTCGGTGTAGTACTTCTCCAACTCGGAGATCTCGAAACCCTCGAGCAGGTCGGGCCGCATCGGCACCTGATCTTTGTGCGTCACCGAGATGTCGGGAATCACGTCGTCGCCGCCCGCCGCGCTACAGACCAGCAACACCTTGCGCCACGACGAGTCCATCGACGGGTGGTCGTCGCGGGTGTGGCCGCCCCGGCTTTCGGTGCGCTCCAACGCCGCCTTGGCGACGCATTCGCTGACCAGAAGCAGGTTGCGCAGGTCGAGGGCCAGGTTCCAGCCGGGGTTGTACTGCCGGTGTCCCTCGACGTGGATGTGCTTGAACCGTTCGCGAAGCTGGTCGAGCCGACCGAGGGCCTCGGTGATTTCGTCCGCCTTGCGGATGATGCCGACCAGATCGTTCATCGACTGCTGCAGCTCTAGTTGCAACGTGTACGGGTTCTCGGCGGTGGCGCCGTTCGTCGGCGTCTCGAAAGGAGCGAGCGCCCGTTTCGCCGCCGCGTCGACGGCGTCGTCAGCGACTTTCGGACGGCTGCTCAGCCCGCGCACGTAGTCGGCAGCGCCCAGGCCGGCCCGGCGGCCGAACACCAGCAGGTCGGACAGCGAGTTGCCGCCCAGCCGGTTGGAGCCGTGCATGCCGCCGGAGCATTCGCCGGCGGCGAACAGCCCGGGGACGGTGGCGGCGCCGGTGTCGGCGTCCACCTCGACACCGCCCATCACGTAGTGACAGGTGGGCCCGACTTCCATGGCCTCCTTGGTGATGTCGACCCCGGCCAGCTCCTTGAACTGGTGGTACATCGACGGCAGCCGCCGCTTGATCTGCTCAGGCGTCAACCGCGACGCAATGTCGAGGTAGACCCCGCCGTGTGGGCTGCCGCGGCCGGCCTTGACTTCGGAGTTGATCGCGCGTGCGACCTCGTCGCGCGGCAGCAGGTCGGGTGTGCGACGGGCCGAGTCGTTGTCCTTGAGCCACTGGTCGGCTTCTTGCGCGGTCTCGGCGTACTGGCCTTTGAACACCGGTGGGATGTAGTCGAACATGAACCGGGTTTGGTCGGAGTTCTTGAGCACTCCGCCGTCGCCGCGAACACCCTCGGTGACCAGGATGCCTTTCACGCTGGGGGGCCACACCATGCCGGTCGGGTGGAACTGGACGAACTCCATGTTGATCAGCGTCGCGCCGGCGCGCAGCGCCAGCGCGTGGCCGTCGCCGGTGTACTCCCAGGAGTTCGAGGTGACCTTGAACGACTTGCCGATACCGCCGGTGGCCAGCACCACCGCAGGAGCCTCGAACAAGATGAACTTGCCGCTTTCGCGCACGTAGCCGAATGCTCCGGAGATCGCGTCGCCGTCCTTGATCAGCTCGGTGATCGTGGTTTCGGCGAACACCCTGATCCGGGCCTCGTAGTCGCCGAGTTCGGCGTGGTCTTCCTGCTGCAGTGAAACGATCTTCTGCTGCAAGGTGCGGATCAGCTCCAGGCCGGTGCGGTCACCGACGTGCGCCAGCCGCGGGTAGGTGTGCCCGCCGAAGTTGCGCTGACTGATCTTGCCGTCCTTGAGGCGGTCGAACAGGGCGCCGTAGGTCTCCAGCTCCCAGACCCGGTCGGGCGCCTCCTTGGCGTGCAGTTCGGCCATCCGCCAGTTGTTCAGGAACTTCCCACCGCGCATGGTGTCGCCGAAGTGGGTCTTCCAGTTGTCCTTCGGGTTGGTGTTACCCATCGCGGCCGCGCAGCCACCCTCGGCCATCACCGTGTGGGCCTTGCCGAACAGCGACTTAGAGACCACCGCAACCTTGAGGCCGCGCTCGCGCGCCTCGATGACCGCGCGCAAACCCGCGCCGCCGGCACCGATCACGACGACGTCGTAGGAGTGCCGTTCGACCTCAGTCATGGAACCTCGCTCATCTTTCTGCTATCCGTGAAAGGCCTTCTCAGCCAACAAATCTCAGGTCACTGATGGCGCCGCTGGCCACCAGCGCGATGTAGAAGTCGGTGAGCATCAGCGTGCCGAGTGTGATCCACGCGTACAGCTTGTGGCGGGTGTTGAGCCGGCTGACCTGGGTCCAGATCCAGTACCGCACAGGGTGTTTGGAGAAGTGCTTGAGCCGCCCGCCGGTGATGTGCCGGCATGAATGGCAGGACAGCGTGTAGATCCACAGCATGATGACGTTGCCAACCATGATCACGTTGCCCAGGCCGAAGCCGAATCCACCGGGCCCGTCCGCGGAATGGAACGCGACGATCGCGTCATAGCTGTTGATCACCGAGATGATGCCGGCCACATAGAAGAAGTACCGGTGGGTGTTCTGAATTATCAGCGGGAACTTGGTCTCGCCGCTGTAGTGGACGCGCGGCTCGGCCACCGCGCATGCGCTGGGCGACTGCCACACCGTGCGGTAATAGGCGCCGCGGTAGTAGTAGCAGGTCAGCCGGAACAACAGCAGGAACGGCAGCGACAGCGCCGCGAACGGCAGCCACCAAACATTCGGCAGGATCTGCGGCCAGAAGTCGCTGGCCTCACCGCAGGCCTTGCTGAGGCACGGCGAGTAGAACGGCGTCAGGTAGTGGTACTTCGGGACGAAGAAGTAGTCACGCTGGAATGCGCGCGCCGTCGCGTAGATGACGAATGCGGCGAAGCCCAGGTCGATCCTGAGCGGCGACAACCACCACTGGTCAGTGCGTAGCGTCCGTTGCTGGATGTGGGCGCGCGTGGGTGAAAAGACACCAGACGCAGAACGGTTCGCTGTGGGTGCGCTCATGTGCTGTGATCCTCTTCGCGTGGCCTCGTCGGAGAGTACCCACAGCGAAGGGCACCCGGTCTCGCGGGGGGTGTATCAGTAACGACTGTGGCCGCCGACGCCTTCGTCGTCGACATCGCGCCAGAAATTGCTGTCGTATTGAGTGTCCGGAATCGCGATTTTCTCGCCGGGTTGATCCACGGCGTGGCGGGCCAAATCCAGCTCACCGGCATCGATGTCGAGCAACTCGACGTCATTCAGGATTCGCTGGACGTCGTTGACCACCCGACGCATCGCCGGAGTGTCGCGGTATCGCGACCTCAACGACGTCACGCACCGCCGCAGGCCACCGATGAGCTCGTGAAGCTCGGCGAGTTCAGTAGTGCTGGACAACGGATCTCCCTTACCGATAAAGGTGTCATGGATCACATTACGGCACTCGATAATATCCAGCACACGGCGATGGCGTGAGACAGGTCACGCTCGCTAAACGGGAGGCGGTCAGCCATGTCGACATCCAGCAGATTGGCCGATCGGGCGACGACGCTGCTGACGCTGCATCAGCCGGGCAATCCGGTGATCCTCCCGACGGTGTGGGACGCCTGGTCTGCGCGACTGGCCACCGATGCCGGTTTCGCCGCACTGACCGTCGGTAGTCATCCCGTCGCCGACTCGATCGGCAAACCCGACAACGAGGGCATGTCATTCGACGACGTGCTGAGCCGGGTCGAGCAGATCACCGCCGCGGTGGACGTCCCGGTGTCGGTGGACGTCGAATCCGGCTACGGGCTGCCGGCGTCGCGGCTGATCGACGGGCTGCTCGGGGCAGGCGCGGTGGGGCTCAACATCGAAGACACCGTGCACAGCGAAGGCAAGCGACTGCGATCGGCCGATGAGCATGCCGAACTGGTCGGTGCGCTGCGCGCCGCCGCCGAAAAGGCCGGGGTCCACCTCGTGATCAATGCCCGCACCGACCTCTTCTTACGTAACGATGGTGACGATTCGGATCGCGTCGAGCGGGCGGTGGCGCGGTTGCAGAAGGCCGCGGCCGCCGGTGCCGATGTCCTCTATCCGGTGGGCCGCCATGATCCGGACACGTTGCGGCGCTTGACTACTGAGCTACCGCTTCCCGTCAATGCGATCGCCTTACCCGATCAGGACGACCCCGCGTCGTTCGGTCCACTGGGCGTCGGGCGGATCAGCTTCGGGCCGTTCCTGCAGGCGGCCTTGGGATCCCGGGCCAAGGAGATCCTGGCCCGCTGGGGCTGACTGGGTCGTTTACTAGATCGGCTCCAGCATCCGGTGCGGGCGCCGGAGCGCCCGGCTGACCGGATCGTCTCGATGTGGATCGCGTGGGCGCTGCGGCGGGTGCGCGATGAGATCGCCGACGTCGGGAACCCGTGCGCATCGCCGGCAGAGGCGGTCTGGGCCAATCACGCCCCCGCAGTCGGCGTGCCGGTAGGTCCGTCGTTTCGGCTTCTCGAGGTAGTTTTCGTTGCCCCAAGTGATCATCGACCAGATCATCGGCCACACCTGCTTGCCCCTGACGGTCAGCTCGTATTCGCTTGACTCCTTTGTCAGCACACCCTGTTCGACCAGGAACGCCAGGCGGTCGGCCAGCACCGCCTTCGGGGTGCCGAGATGACTGTGGAAGTCGCTGAAGCGCCGCGTCCCGTAGAAGGCGTCGCGCATGATCAGCAACGTCCAGCGTTCGCCGACGATCTCCAGGGACCGCGCGATTGGGCAACTCTCGGCGGGATATTCGCGGGGAAGGGCCACCCGCCTGATCTTACGCCTTGTCGGTTCATTCACCGAACCGTATACTCCGAACACGAGAGTTCGTTCACCGAACCAAGGAAGGCCGGCCGCGATGAAGGCAATTCAATACGAACGGTTCGGCGGACCCGACGTCCGCGTCATCGTCCTGGACCCAACTAGCGAATCGTGAGGAACGCCATGACAAGAAGCCTTAAGCCGACCGACTCCCGGGTCGTGCCGCACACCATGAACCGAATCGACATCCCCACCGGGGTGCAGTTCGACGAGTTTCGCGCGGCTTTCGAGCAGGCGGCGCCGCCGTTCGACCCCGCCACCGTCCAGCAGATCACCGAACGTGACGGCACATGGGACGAGGTTCTTGCCGCTGCGGCCGTCAACGCACCCAACGAATTGATGGTGTACGCCACCATCGACGCGCTCCCGCTGCTGGCCCTCGCGGGCCACACAACAAAAGCGGTGCAGTACCTGCTCGGCAACCACACGATCGCCGAGACCATGTACCGCCACGACCCGAGGGCGCTGCTGTACGCCCCGCTACGCGTGCTTGTTTACGCCGACATCGACGGCAATGCGGTCTTCTCGATGGACCAGCCCAGCGCGGCGTTCGGCAGCCTGGGCATCGCTGACGTCACCAAGGTCGGTGAAAGCCTGGATCGCAAGGTGGTAAACCTGTTGCGGGTCATCGGAGTTGACGCCGGCCAAGCCTTTGAACCCAAGACGCGGTAAATCCGGCGGAGCAGGTTGCTCCGCCGGATTCCCTCGATTTACCCAGAATTACTTGGTGATCTCGATGCGCTGTGCCTGGGTGCCGGCATAAGCCCCGGTGACCCGTACGGTCAGCACGCCGGCGCCGTAGGACGCCGAGATGGCCTCGCCGGTGATGTGCGCGGGCAGCCGGAACGACCGGCGGAACGAGCCGTAGCGGACTTCGCGCAGCGTGCGCGCGTCCTTCTCCTCAGCGTGCTCGTCGCGGCGCTCACCGTGGATGACCAGGCGGCCGTGGTCGACCTCGACGTTGACGTCCTTCTCGACGTCCACGCCCGGCAGCTCCAGGCGGACGACCGCGTCCTCGCCGTCCTTCACGATCTCGGCGGCGGGGCTGAACCCGTCGGCTGCTGGCTTCGCCCAGTCGCTCGCGGGGGCCGGTCCAAAGAAATCGCGCATCCAGCGGTCGACATCCCACGCGGGTCGTGACCACAAGGTCAGGTTGCTCATTCGTATCTCCTCGTGCTTGGTGGTTGCCGACGTTTGCCGGCCTACCGGTACAAACATGAGTCGACCACGCTTAAGTTCCACCTCGGTGTTCGCTCTCCGCGAACGGCGTCAGATCAGCGCCGCGTCGACGTTTTCATCGACCGCCAACCGATAGCCCCGTTTGACGACTGTCGCAACAATCTTGCTGTCGCCCAATGCTTTCCGCAGCCGCAGCACCGCGGTATCCACGGCGTGGGGATCACTGGCGCTGCCCGGCAAAGTCCGCAGCAGTTCCCTGCGGGCGACCACGAAGCCTGGACGGTGCGCCAATGCCCGCAGGATCGCCATCGCCGCCGGGGACAGTGGCTGGACCGCGCCGTCAACCATCACCGACGAGCCGCGGATCTCGACTCGATGGCCGGCCGCCTGCAACGAACGCGACCGCAGCACGGGCAGCTCCTCGGCGATATGTCTCGCCAGCGCCGCCAATCGCATTCGTTGCGGCGACGACGTCGGAACCGACAGACGTACCAACGGCTGTGCGGTGACCGGGCCCACGCACATTGCCCGCACATCTGCGCGCAGCGCGTTGAGCAGCTGCTCGGCGATGCCGAGATCGCCGGCCCGCATCAGCGTGGCTGCCACCGCCGGTGCCGAGGTGAAGGTCACCGCGTCGAACTGTCGTTGGGCGAGCTGCTTGATCAGCTGGTCGAACTCGCCGCCCGCCGGCACCGGTTTCCAGCGGTACACCCGGATGGGAACCACCTCCGCGCCTCCGGCGCGTAACTCGTCGAGAAACTCCGGAAAAGGATCCCAGTCCTCGGTCGCGCCGTGCAGCTGCACGGCGATGCGACAGCCGGTGATGCCGGATTGCCGCAGATATTTCACGACCTCCCGCGACGATTCGGTTTTCGGGGACCACTCCTCAGGCAGGCCCGCAGCGCGTAATGCGCCGGTCGCCTTCGCTCCACGCGCCACGATCCGAGCGCCGGACAACGCCGCGGTCAGCTGACCGCCCAGTTGCCATCCGTCGGCGGCGGCGAGCCAGCCCCGAAATCCGACACCGGTGGTCGCGATCAGAATATCGGGCGGACTTGCTATCAAAGCCTCTGTATTGCGGCGTAATTCGTTATCGTCGGGCAACGCGACCATGGTGATCGCCGCCGCACTGGCGACGGTGGCGCCGTCGCGGCGCAGCAATGCGCAGAGCTCGTCGGAGCGCCGTGCGGACGTGACGGCCACCCGATAGCCGGCGAGCGACGGCGCAGCGGGGTGAACCATATGAATTGTTTATGCCAGACAGATTTCGGCTGAATTACCGACCAATTGCTGACGCGTTAGCCGGAGCCGTTACCAGACGTCGCCGTCGCGCCAATCGCACGCCAGGGCCGCGCTGGCGTCCAGATCGATCCCGACCGGTAGGACGAACACCGAGCCGTCATCGTCGGGAGTCCGGGTCGTCCCGGCAGGCGCCAACACCGACGTGGGGCCGCGCCATGGCAGCCAACCGCGCAACGTGTAGAGCCGCCTTCCGCGGTCCGAGGAGCTCAGCGCACCGAGTTGATAGCCGCCGCGGATGACTTGCTCGCAGGCATCCAGTATCGCGACTGCCAGCCCCTGACCGCGCCAATCCTCGCGCACGGCCACGGCTTCGACGTAGCCGCAGCGCAGCGGGGCACCGCGGTAGACCAGGCGTCGTTGCACGACCGCTCCGTGCGCGATGATCGCGCCGCGATGCCAGACCAGGGCATGCATCCCGCCCAGCGCGTGGTCCCAGTCGGTGTCGGTGAACTCCCCGGCGAACGCGTCGTTGACCATCTCGTAGGCACGCTGCCGGGCCTCGCTCTCGAGGTCGGCGGTGTGAACCAGGCGGGCGGTGTGGACCTGGGTGGGCACACTGCTGGTTTACCAGGTGGACTAGCCGGCCGCCATCGAAGTTGAAGCAGAAGCCCGCGCAGCCCTGGGTCGCGACCAGTGCAGGCGCACGTACTGCCCGGGCCGTATCTGGGCCACCTTGTCGATGTCTTGGTCGGCGATCACGCCGACCACCGGGTAGCCGCCGGTGACGGGGTGGTCGGGACCGAGGATCACCGGTAAGCCGTTGGGCGGTACCTGAATCGCCCCGCGGGTGGCTCCCTCGCTGGGCAGCACCCGATCGGGTGAGCGGTGCTGCAGTGGGCGGCCCTCCAGGCGCATGCCCACGCGGTCGCTGCGGTCGGAGACCATCCAGATGGTGTGCACGAGGGCGTCGGGGTCGACGAGCCAGTCGTCGCGCGGCCCGGGCACCACCAGCAGTTCCACCAGATGTTCGCAGATCGGCGGCACCGGAGCCTGGTCGAGTTCCGGATACTCGTCGGTGTGTTCGCCGACCGGCAGCACGTCACCGGGTTGTAGCGGCAGCGGGCCGATCGCCGACATCACGTCGTAGCTGCGCGAACCCAGCACCGGCGTCACGTCGATGCCGCCACGCACTGCCAGATAGCTGCGCACGCCGGAGTGGGGAGTACCCAGCGAGATCACCTGGCCGTCCCGGACGTGCTGAATGCTGTTGGTGCCGAACAAAATACCGTCGACGCGCGGATCTGTGTCGGCACCGGTCACGGCGATGTCGAGATTGCCGCCGCGGACGCGCGCCGAGAATCCGCCGAAGGTCACCTCGATTGTGGCGCGGTCGTCGGGGTTGGCCACCAGCCGGTTGGCCAGGGTGTGGGAACGCCGGTCGGCCGCTCCGGATCGGGTGACGCCGATATCGGCCAGCCCCACCCGTCCCAGATCCTGGACGAGGGCCAACGGTCCGGTGCGCAAGACCTCCAAGGTCGGCATGTCGCTCTCCTTTCAGGCTCTTCGCACGGCTTGCCGCTATCCGGCGCGGAACTGAACCCACATGCCCGGCGTCAGCAGCGCCGGGTGCGGACGGTCGATATCCCACAGCACGACGTCGGTGTGGCCGATGAGCTGCCATCCGCCCGGGGACCGACGCGGGTAGATTCCGGTGAATTCGCCGGCCAGGCCCACCGCTCCGGCCGGGACCGATGACCGCGGCTCCGACCGCCGAGGTACGGCCAGCCGCGGGTCACCGCCGATCAGATAGGCGAAACCCGGTGCGAATCCACCGAATCCGACTTGCCAGGGAGTAGCCGTGTGGGCGTTGATCACTTGTGCGGTGGTCAGCCCGGTGCGATCGGCCACCTCGGCGAGATCGACGCCGTCGTAGACGACGTCGATCACCATGGTGCCTTCCGCCGGGGCGGTGGCCACCGTGTCGGCGTCCACCCGCAACGCGCGCAGTCGACGACGGACTTCGCTCTGGTGGCGAGGGCCGTCGAGTTTCAGCAGGACGGTGCGGGAGGCCGGGACGATGTCGAGCACGCCGGGCAGTGCGGCCTCGCGTAACGCAGCCGCCCACGCCAACACGTCGGTCGTGTTGTCGAACTGCAGCAGCAGCGCCTGATCGCCGTAGTCGAGAACGGTATCGGCCACCCTCAGATCCATCGCCACGCTCATTACTCGACAGTAACCCCTTGGCGGCCTGGTGAAACCAGATTTTCGAGCACTGCCAGAGCTGCCTTAGTCAATGCTCAGACGGCCGGTTCTAATGCAGGATGTTGGCGATCAGCGCGGGCAGTTGATCGGCCACCAACGGGTAGCTCAGCGGCGACGCAAAAGCGATCGCGCCGGCCTGGTCCTTGGTGGTGAACACACTGTGCGCCTGCAGAGCCGCCACGTCGGGATTGGCCGACAGCGCCGCTTGATCGCCATCGCTTTCTGTCATCCAGATCAGCAGGTCGGCGGCACCGAGGACCGGCTTGATCTTGTCGCGCGGAATGAACGCGCGCTGCTGATCGACGGCGAACGGTTTGATGCTGTCGGCAATCGCCAGACCCATCTGGGTCAGAAACTCGGTGCGCCAACCGGTCGTTGCGACCACATTGTCCTGGTGGAGCTTGCCCTGCAGCAGCAGCGCCCTCTTGTTTTTGAACTGCGGATACTTATCAGCGACGGCGGCAAATCGCTGGTCGACACCGCTGATCAGCGACTTCACCTGGTCGGGCTGATAGAGCGCCCGGCCGATCGTCGTCGCCTGGTCCTTCCACGGCTCGAAGAATGCGTCGCCGTCGGACTGCGGAATCGTCGGGGCGATCGCGGTCAGCTTCTGGTAGGTGTCCTCGTCGATGCCGGCGTCGGTGGCGACGATCAAGTCGGGCTTCAGGCCTGCGATCTGGTGAACCTGGATTCCGTTATCAAGGTTCAGCACAACGGGTTTGGCGTTGGCCAGTTTGGGTTGGGCCCACGGCCACACTCCGAACGGCTGGTCACCGAACCAGTTGGTCACCGCGATCGGCACGACTCCGAGCGCCAGCAGATCGTCCTGCTCGGTGAAGCCGGCGCTGACGACCCGCTTGGGCGGCTCGGGAATGGTCGTCTCGCCGAAAGCGTGTGTGATGGTCACCGGTGCGCCGCCACTGCCGGTAGCGGGCGCCGGTTTGTGCGATGAGCAGGCCGTTGGAGCGGCCACGAGCAGGCCAGCGGCCACGCCGGCGCGCAGGAACCCGCGCCGACTCCATTGCTCTGGCATCGCGTGAGCCTAGCGCGTTCGCTCAGGTCAGCGGCATGCCGGCGTCGACGAAGTCCAGGGCGCGAAGGACGGTGTCGGTCGCGTGCGGACCCGGCTCGTAGACCGCCATCATCGCGCCGGTGAGGGCTCCGGCGAATACCCGCAGCTCGAAATCGCCTGCGTCACGGTCGATTCGGCGGCCAACTGCCTCGGCGAACGTGGTGATGGTGCGGTAATACTCGTCGTACATCGCCGCCTTGAGCTCTGGTATCGCGAACATCAGCCGTTGCCGGGTGTTCTCGAACTCCCGTTGGTCCTCCGACAGGTTGGCCATGGCGGCCTGGTAGGCGCGCCGGACTGCCTGAGACGGCGAGAGGTCGGCCGGCTGTTCTTCCAGGGCGTTCAGGATCATCGGATCCATGTCGTCGGCGAGCAGCACGGATTCCTTGGTCGGGAAGTAGCGGAAGAAGGTGCTCGGCGACACCTCGGCGGCTTCCGCGATCTGCTCGACGGTGGTGGCGGCGTAGCCGTGTTCTTGGATCAGCCGAAACGCCTCCCGCCTGATGGTCTCGCGGGTTCTGATCTTCTTGCGCTCCCGTAGACCGGGGATCTGGTCTATCGCCTGCATGATCTGATTCTCCCGTATCACCGCGCCGACGGGGCGCAAGCGGAGTGGCTCAACGGGTCGGCCAGGGGCTGTAATCGGCGATCAGCTCCTCTTGCGGCGGCCGCTGGTCGTCGGGCACATGTTGCAGGTTGATCCGAATCCGGTACCAGATCGAGCTCGGTCCGCGCATCCCGTCGACCAGCACGTCGGCCGGCTGCAGGCGATCCGCCACCGCGGGGTAGCGCTGCCGCCAGGTGTCCAGGGCGGCCATCGCCTCGTCCTTGGTCTTGGTCCGGGCGATCTCGATGAGCGGCATCACCGACTGGCGACGGCCCGTGTCCTCGCCGCGGCGTGCACCTTTCGGCGCCTTCTCGGCCGGGCCGAGTTCCTCGGCCAGCGCGAGCAGCCCATCCAGGCCCGCGGCGGCGTCGTCCATGCCTTCCCACGGGTCCCCGATGTCGGCGAACCGCTCCGGCACCGTCGCCACGGTGAACGCGGCGGGGTCGCAGCCGGCGACCTCATCCCAACGCAGCGGCGTCGACACCCGCGCGTCCGGTGTGGCCCGGACCGAATAGGCCGATGCGACCGTGCGGTCCTTGGCGTTCTGGTTGAAGTCGACGAATACGCCCTCGCGTTCCTCCTTCCACCAGCGACTGGTCGCCAACTCGGGGGCGCGTCGCTCCACTTCCCGCGCCACGGTTTGGGCAGCCAAACGCACCTGGCGAAACGACCAGCCGGGCACGATGTGCGCATAGATATGGAAGCCACGCGACCCGGACGTCTTGGGCCACGCCGTCAGCCCGTAATCCTCCAGCACGTCGCGGGCAACCAGTGCGACGTCGACGATCTGCCGCCACTGCACCCCGGGCATGGGGTCCAAGTCGACGCGCAACTCGTCCGGGTGGTCGAGATCATCGGCGAGCACCGGATGCGGGTTGAGGTCAACGCAGCCCAGGTTGATCGCCCAGGCCAGCCCGGCGGCGTCATGAATGACGGCCTCTTTGGCCGAGGTCCCCGATGCGTAGCGCAACTCGGCGACGTCCACCCAGTCCGGCCGTTTTTCGGGCGCACGCTTCTGGAAGATCGCCTCCTGCTCGATGCCCTTGACGAAGCGTTTCAGGATCATCGGCCGTCCGGCCACGCCCCGCAGGGCACCGTCGGCGACGGCCAGGTAATAGCGGATCAGGTCCAGTTTGGTGTGGTCGGGTCGACCGTCATGAGCGGGGAAGATCACCTTGTCCGGGTGGGTGACTTCGACTTGGCGTCCGCCCACGTCCAGTGACACCGGCCCCATGGGTTGATGGTAATTGCGGAGGATTTTCAAGCCTGGCTGCGACGTGCGTCACATAGGGTGGAAGCATGCCTAACCTCATCGATCTGCCCGGGCAGGCGGCCGCGAAGATTCAGCAGTATGCCGAACGTGGGTTGGCGGAACTGCACTATCTCCGAAAAATCATCGAGTCCGGCGCGTTCCGGTTGGAGCCGCCGCTGAACTACGCCGCGATGGCCGCTGACATTCGCAAGTGGGGCGAGATCGGCATGCTGCCGTCGTTCAACGCCAGACGCACGCCGAATCGTGCGGCGATCATCGACGACGAGGGCTCGCTGACCTACAAGGAACTCGACGAGGCCGCCAACGCGGTGGCGCACGGGCTGCTGGCCAAAGGCGTCCGCGGCGGCGACGGCGTCGCGATCCTGGCGCGCAACCACCGCTGGTTTTGCATCGCGGAGTTCGGGTGCGCGCGGGTCGGGGCCCGCATCATCTTGCTCAACAGCTCGTTCTCCGGCCCGCAGATCAAGGAGGTCTCCGAGCGCGAGGGCGCCAAGCTGATCATTTACGACGACGAGTACGCCAAGGACGTCAGCAAAGCCGAGCCGCCGCTGGGTAAGGTGCGGGCCTTGGCTACCACGCCGGACGGTGAGGACTCGGGCAGCACCGACGAGACGTTGGCCGACTTGGTCGCCGCCCACAGCAAATCCCCCGCACCCAAAGCCAGCAAGCATTCGTCGATCATCATCCTGACCAGCGGCACTACCGGCACCCCGAAGGGCGCGAACCGGAGTACCCCGCCGACGTTGGCGCCGATCGGGGGAATCTTGTCGCACGTCCCGTTCAAGGCCAACGAGGTGACCTCGCTGCCGGCGCCGATGTTCCACGCGCTGGGTTTCCTGCACGCGACCATCGGGATGTTTTTGGGCTCGACGCTGGTGCTGCACGGCAAGTTCAAGCCGGCCGGCGTGCTGGAAGACATCGAGAAACACAAGGTGACAGCGGTCGTCGTGGTGCCGGTGATGTTGGCGCGAATCCTCGACGCATTGGAAAAGATGGACGAAAAGCCCGATCTGTCGAGCCTGCGGATCATTTTCGCCTCGGGGTCGGCGCTGGGCGCCGACTTGGCCGAACGGACACTCAAGGACATCGGGCCGGTGATCTACAACATGTACGGCTCGACTGAGATCGCCTTCGCCACCATCGCCGAACCCAAGCACCTGCAACACAATTCGTCCACGGCGGGGCCCGTCGTCAAAGGTGTGCGGGTCAAGATCTTCGACGAGAACGGCAAGGAGTTGCCGCAGGGTGAGGTCGGACGGATCTTCGTCGGCACCACCTTCCCATTCGAGGGCTACACCGGTGGCGGCAAGAAGCAGATCATCGACGGCATGCTGTCATCGGGTGATGTCGGCTACTTCGATGAGCATGGGCTGCTCTACATCAGCGGTCGCGACGACGAGATGATCGTGTCCGGCGGCGAGAACGTCTTCCCCGCCGAAGTCGAGGACTGCATCAGCGGGCACCCCGACGTGGTGGAGGCCACCGCGATCGGCGTCGAGGACAAGGAGTGGGGACACCGGCTGCGTGCCTTCGTCGTCAAGAAGCAGAACGCGGACGTCGACGAGGCCACCATCAAGAACCACGTGAAGGATCAGCTGGCCAAATACAAGGTGCCCCGCGAAGTGATCTTCCTCGATGAATTGCCGCGCAACCCGACCGGCAAAATCCTCAAACGCGAGTTGCGTGACCTCGAGGTGGAATAGCCACGCGACTAGCTCAGCCGTCGAACCCGGTTGCGCCGTCGAGTTGTTCGCGCAGAATGTCGAGTTGTCCGGTGTGGCGCGCGGTCTCCTCGATCATGTGCACATAGATCCAGCGCAGCGAGACCGTCCCGAAGCGACGATGCGGCACCGTGTGATCGAGCGGATACCGTGCGGCGATACGCCGCGATTCTTCACACTGGGCGTGGTACTCGGTGATCAGCGTCAGCAGTGATTCACCCTCGAGGAACTCGAACTCCCACGAGCGTTCGTGCGCGCGACGGTTGTCGTCACTGCGTTCCTGCAAAAGCTGTTCAAACCAGCCGTATTCCGCCCAACGAAGGTGCTTGACCAGGCCGCCGGCGGTTGTCGGTGACGCGACGAGGTTGCGGCGGGCATCGGCATCGGACAGGCCGGAAACTTTGCGCACCACGATGTCTCGATAGTCGTCGAGGAATGCCTCCAGCAGGGCGCGCTCGTCGAGTACTCCTCGCTCGCGGCGATCGGGACGCTGCGCTTCTGCCATGACGGCGAAGCTAGCAGGGTTAGCGCCGTTCCCGGATACTCCGGGTCACCTCGGCGGACAGCTTGGCATCGGACAACAGCAGCTCAATGAGTGCGCTAATGACCTCTTGCCCGGTGACGCGGGCCAATCCGAGCCGGTCGGCGGCCTCTCGCTGCCAGATATCGAGGGCGCGGTGTGTGGCCGGGGTCAGGTCGACGGTCCGTCTCGTTCGTTGACCGCGTGAAGGCTGTTCGACCTTCTCGCGTGCTGGTTGTTCGAGTTTCTGCCGGATGTTGGTGAGGCGTTCGGTCGGCGCCGCGGCGTCCGCGCGCCGGTGCGGCGTGGCCCGGAACGATGGTGAGCTGTGTTCCATGCGGGTGGGTGACCTTCTGTCGGCGTGAGTTTTCAGTAGATCAGGACATAAGTATGTCCGTCAAAGCTGAGCCATGCACCCGATGCGCCGGTGTGCGGCGTGTCTGCACGGTGGATGCCCTGGTCAGGGCGGTGGCCCGGCAGCCTGCGGACCGATCGGCTCGGAGCGCGGAGGCATTGAATTAAATTCGCGGTCTGAATTGTGATTGCTGTGCGAGATAGCAGAATCGATGGCAGCGACATACAGTGACATAGAAATAGTTCGCTATATCGAGATCTTGCAAAGCCGTATTCGGAGACAATTTGTACACAATACTGACAATTATCATGAAGCAAGGAAGCACGGATCTACGGATCTCCGTAAATCAGTAGATGGCTATTGAGCAGCATAAATGATAGGATCCGTAGATACTGAAACCAGTACAGCCGTACCTCATGAGATCATGAAACCAGTAATCTATGAAATAAACATCATCAGTATTATGAGAAATGCTTCCACCAATAGCTGGCAAAGACACTCAGCCACATTCTCAGCATTATTAATGCGTGAATTTAGCATTTGCTAAGGATTGTGATTTAGCGTTCGTGGTGTCAATCCCCCAGATGGCAAAGGAGCAATCAAAATGTCGTACTCACTGTCTTCGACCCGTCGCCTAGCTGCAAGCGCAGTGGGCGCAACAGCGGTGGCCGGCGCAATACTGTTCGGTGCCACCCCCGCGGCCAACGCCGCACCTGCATATATCCCCGCGGTCGTAGGCCCGGCTCACGTCGCCACCGCGCCGGCCTTCATCGCGCCGCAACCCGAGTGGTGGGGTCACCACCACGGCTTCTTCGGCCACCACCGCCGCGGGTTCTTTTTCCACCACCACCGTGGCTTGTTTGGCCGGGGCACGACCATCAGTCACCACCGTGGCTGGTGGTGAGCCACCAGTACTGGTGGTGAGCCACCAGTAGAGGGGGAGCACCGGCTAGCCTCGCCGGTCGACCGACGAGGCTAGCCGGCCCTAAACCAATTCACGCCGATCTGACAACGTCAGGTCGGCGTGAATCTTTGTGTGCAGGACTCTGCCGGACTACGGGTCGCGCGGCAGCCCCAGCAGACGCTCGGCGATGATGTTGAGCTGCACCTCCGAGGTGCCGCCGTAGATGGTAGTAGCGCGGCTGGCCAGCAGAAATTCGTCCCACTTACCCGCCGGCGTCTCGGGGTCGCCGATAGCGGCGTCGGTGCCGAACGAGGACACCCCGAACTCCGCATAGCCCTGCCCGGTGCGCATCGACAACAGTTTGGAAATCGCCGCCGACGGCATCGCGTCGCCGCCGGCCAGCGTCAACAGCGTCGAGCGCATGTTGAGCACCTTGGCGGCGTGGCCCTCGGCGATCAACTGGCCGGCTCGGTTCTGGGCAATCTGGTCGAACTGGCCGTCGCGAAGGAACTCGACGAACTGGTCGAGGTTGGCCAAGAACGGTGCCTCGCTACCGCCGATCGACACGCGTTCGGCGGTCAGCGTGTTGCGGCTGACCTCCCAGCCCCGATTGACCTCACCGAGCACCAACTCGTCGGGCACGAACACGTCATCGATGAACACCGTGTTGAACATCGCGCCGCCGGTCAGTTCACGCAGCGGCTTCACGTCGACGCCCTCGCTGCTCATGTCCAGCAGGAAGTAGCTGATGCCTTGATGTTTTGGAGCGCTGAGGCTCGATCGCGCCAGCAGCGCACCCCACTGCGAGAACTGGGCGGCGGTGGTCCAGATCTTCTGGCCGCTGATGCGCCAGCCGCCGTCGACTTTGGTCGCCTTGGTGCTCAGCCCGGCCAGGTCGGATCCGGCGCCCGGCTCGGAGAACAGCTGGCACCAGATCATCTCGCCGCGGAACGTCGGCGGTAGGAAACGTTGTTTCTGCTCGTCGGTGCCGAAGGCCACGATGGACGGCACGATCCAGGCCGCGATGCCGACCGTGGGCCGCCGGACCCGCCCGACGGTGAACTCCTGGGCGATGATGATCTGCTCCACCGGATCGGCCGCCCGTCCCCAGGGCTTGGGCAGATACGGCAGTACCCACCCGCCCTCGGCAATGGAGGTCGTGCGGTCTTCGCGGGGCATCGCCTTGAGCGCGTCGACCTCGGCACGAATGTCCGCCCGCAGTTTCTCGGTGTCGGGGTCCAGGTCGATGTTGATCTCGCGCATCCCGGTGGTGGTCGCGGTATCGACGACCCGCTGCGGGTATTCGGCCTTGCGACCGAAGCAGGCCGCCACAATCAACGCGCGACGGTAGTACACGTTGGTGTCGTGCTCCCAGGTGTAGCCGATACCGCCGTGCACCTGGATGCAATCTTGGGTGCATCGCTGCGCGGCCGCCGGCGCCAACGTCGCCGCCACCGCCGCGGCGAACTCGACCGCTGAGTTAGCCCCGGTACCCTCGGGGTCCCAACCGTTTTCGCGGGCCTCGTCGACGGCGCGGGCCGCATCCCACACGGCCGCGGTGGCCCGCTCGGTGTCGGCGATCATCTCAGCGCACTTGTGCTTGACAGCCTGGAACTGACCGATCGGCCTACCGAACTGCTCACGGATCTTCGCGTATTCCGCCGCGGTGTCGGTGGCCCACCGGGCGACGCCGATGGCCTCGGCCGACAGCAGCGTGGAGATCAGCGCATGCGCGGCGACCACGCCGAGATTGCTCAGCACGGCATCGTCACCGACCTCGACGGCGTTGGCGCGCACATGCGCGATCGGTCGCAGCGGGTCGACGCTGCGGACCGGCTCGATTTCGAGTTGGTCGGCGCGCAGCACGACCCACTCTTCGCCGCTGTCGATCGCCACCGGCAACAACAGCACCGACGCCTCGCCGGCCGCGGGAACGGCCCGGACCTCACCACGGATCACCAGCGCCTCACCCTGGCGGGTCGCGGTCAACGCGCAAGAATCCTTCGCGTAAGCCGCGATCGCCGCGCCGGAAGCCAGGTCCGCGAGCACCTTGGCGTCCGGGTCGTGGGCGGCGATCAGCGCACTGGCGATCGCCGACGGCACGAACGGGCCGGGTACTGCGCCGTAGCCGAACTCGGCGAGCACCACCGCAAGCTCGAGGATGCCGAAACCCTGCCCGCCGACCGATTCGGCCAGATGCACACCCTGCAGGCCTTGTTCTGCCGCGGCCTGCCAATACGGCGGTGGGTTGTTGATCGGTGTTTCCAGCGCGGCGTGCAGGACCTCCGACGGCGCTACCCGCGCCACCAGTGACCGCACTGAATCGGCCAGGTCTTGATGCTCAGGAGTTATCGCGATCGGCATTGGTCGCCTTCCGTTGGGCCTTCTTGCCCCAATCTAATAACCGGTCGGTTGGTTGACGACATGGGCTAGCTGCTTCCCGTCCCGCAGCCGGCGGCAGTTGGCGACGGCCTCGACCAGATAGCGCCGCATGGTGTCGACGGTGTACCAGGTGACGTGCGGGGTGAGCACGACGTTGTCGAGGCTGAGCAGCGGGTTGTCCGGCGGCACCGGTTCGATGTCGAAGACATCCAGTCCGGCGGCGGCCAACCGGCCGCCGCGTAACGCGTCGACCAGTGCGTCTTGGTCGACGATCGCCCCGCGCGACGTGTTGACCAGCACCGCACCGGGTTTCATGCCGGCCAGCGCGGCGCGGCCGAGCAGGCCATGGGTGTCGTCCGTCAGCGGCAGGTGCAGCGAGACGATGTCGCTGGCGGCGAGCAGCTCCGACAGCGGCCGCCACCCCGGCAACCCGTCGTCGCTGGTGCTGGTGTGCAGCACCGTGGCGCCCATCGCGGCGACGATCCCTGCGATGTGTTTGGCGATATTGCCGTAGCCGACCAGGCCGACGGTGCAGGCGCCGATATCGCGCACGGTTTCGCCCAGTTGAGGGTCGGATGGCCAGCCTCGACCCTCGCGGGTGGCGCGGTCCAGCGCCGGCAGTCGGCGCAGCGTGGCAAGCATCAGCAGGACCGCACCTTCGGCCACCGACGGCGCGTTGGCGCCGGGCATGTTGGCGACGGCGATACCGCGCAACGTGGCGGTGTCGACGTCGATGGTGTTAACGCCGGCCCCGAACTTGTGGACCAGCCGCAGCCGGGTCGCCTGCAGCAGGTCGTCGCCCGAAAGCGGCCGCAGCACATGCCAAATCACGTCGACGTGGGGCAGCTCCCGGTAGAACGAGGCTTGCGAATCCGGAGAGTCGTCGTCGGCACACCAACGGATGTCAAGCCAATCAGCTTCCGAAGCAAGGAATTCCAGCACCTTGGGACCGGGAACGAAATGGGCGAGGACCCTTAGCGCCACCGCTTGGCAATCCATTTGGCGATGGTGTCAGCCTGTTCGCTGCGCGCCCCCGGCGTGGTGAAGTAGTGGTCGGTGTTGATGGCACGCAGCGTTTTGTCGTCGCTGGCCAGCGCGTCGCAGATACGTTGGGCATCGGATGGGAACACACCGGTGTCGGCCTCGGCGTTGATCACCAGGGCGGGGCAGCTGATTCGCGCCAGATGCGGCTCGGCCCTGGTCGGTGCGGTCCGCAGACTCCACATCGCCAACCAGTTCCGCAGCGTGCAGGCGGCCGCGATCCCGTGAGCTGAACGGTTGGCTTTGACCGGAGCACCCGCGTAGCAAAAATTCGGCTGGCGGTTGGTCGGCTCGATGGTCGGATCGACCATCCGGGGATCGGCCCACGTGCGCATTACGGTGAACGGGCGGTCTGAAAACCCTGCTGCCCGAACACGTTTCAGTTCGTTTTCGGCCCAGTCGGTGATCGCGTTGTTGCGGACCACTTGCGCTGACCGGTAACGGGTCAGGAACTCCGACGAGTACGGCGGCCCGTTTCGTTCGTTGAACAGATCGAGGTCGGGGTCTGTGGCGACCGGATCGTTCTCGTCGACGACGGCGGCGTCCATCCAGGCGGTCAGCACGTCGGGGCGGCCGGGATGGGCCGCACTGGCGACATAGCCGTCGGCCGGTAGCAGGTCGGTCAGCCCGGCTGCCGGCCGCATTCCCGGAAGCGGGGTCACGTTGGGTTCTACCGCTTGCGCCTGGTAGGCGGCCATCAACGAACCACCTCCGGAATTACCCAGCAGGACAATGGTTTCCACTGCTTGCGTTTCGCGCAGCCAGCGAACGCCGACGCCGATGTCAACCAGTGCATGGTCGAGCAGGAAGGCGCTCTCAAAACCACGGAACCGGGTGTTCCAGCCCAGGAACCCGATGCCGCGGGTAGCCATGTAATCGGCGAGATAGTGCTCAGAGAAGTCGATTTGGTAGTGGGTAGCGATCATCGCGACCTTCGGCTTGCGTCCGACGCCGCGGTGGTACAGCCCCTGACACGGGTGTCCGCCCGCGCCGGCGCGCCGGCCGGTCGGCGACGGCAGTCCGATGAATTCGCGGATAACCCCTGGGGTGCCGGTGGTGCGAGTCACCTCGGGCGGACCTCCTTGTAGTAGATGGCTCGGTAAAAGATGTTCGCCAACCTGTCGATGCAGGACTGATCATCGGGTGCGCCTGCCGGGTTCGGCCCGGGACCGGCGAGCTGGAGATAACAGAACTGGTTGAACATCGCCACGATCGCCGTGGCGATCAGCTCGGGGTCATCACCTGCGCAATAACCTTGCGCTTGGGCGCGTCGCACCATTTCGGTGATGAAAGAGGTTGGGATGGCGCAGATCTCGGCCCAGTACTGGGCGAAGTCGGCGTTGATCATCGCCAGCTGGGACACGCTGACCATCTCGGGCAGCCGGTTTCGGTAGGTGTGCCAATGCGCTGGCGCGGCCTGTTGCGCGCGCTCCCGATCGGACAGGCCATGCCGGATCACCG
Source organism: Mycobacterium sp. (assembly GCA_035314925.1). Taxonomy (GTDB): domain Bacteria; phylum Actinomycetota; class Actinomycetes; order Mycobacteriales; family Mycobacteriaceae; genus Mycobacterium. The sequence continues at coordinate 45,542 of DATFYT010000044.1, forward strand.
TGACCGCCCGCTGGTTGGCTTCATCGCGGAACCGCAGCGCCCATTCACGGACCATGGCCTCTTTGGAGTCGTAGTAGTTGTAGAACGAGGCCGTCGATCGGCCCGCCTCCGTCGCGATATCGGCGATGGTGGTGGCCAGGATGCCTTTGCGGGCGATAACTGTCCGAGCGGCCGAGTCGATGGCAGCCTGCGTTCGGCGGCCCCGGTCGGTCGGTGACTGAGCACGCCGGGTCGGCTGCTCGGACACTGTGGACACGAGTTCGTCCCCTCTTCTCGAGAGCTGAATCTGATGTTAGGTTCAGATTCGGATCTCCGCCACGGAACCAGCGACGCGCAATGCCGACGGAGAGGAGCCGCGGGATGATCAAGCCGCACAACGTCAACGCCGAGTTCGAACTCGGCGGGATCAACCACGTCGCGCTGGTGTGCTCGGATATGGCCCGCACCGTGGACTTCTACACCAACGTCTTGGGCATGCCCTTGATCAAGTCGCTCGACCTGCCCGGCGGCGGCGGACAACATTTTTTCTTCGACGCCGGCAACGGTGACTGCGTCGCGTTCTTCTGGTTCGCTGACGCACCGGACCGGGTACCGGGGCTCTCCTCGCCGGCTGCCATCCCGGGCATCGGCGAGATCACCAGCGCCGTCAGCACCATGAACCACCTGGCGTTCCATGTCCCGGCCGAGAAGTTCGACGACTATCGTCAGCGCCTCAAGGCCAAGGGCGTGCGGGTCGGCCCGGTGCTCAACCACGACGAGAGCGAGATGCAGGTCTCGGCCACCGTGCATCCCGGTGTGTATGTGCGGTCGTTCTATTTCCAGGACCCAGACGGAATCACACTCGAGTTCGCCTGCTGGATCAAGGAATTCACGACGGCAGATACGCAGGCAGTGCCGCGGACGGCGGCCGACCGGCGAATCCCGGCCGCTCACTAACGGTAAAGCCTCGGGTCGGCGAGCTCGTCAAGCAGTGACGCGAGCTGGTCGATCAACTGATCGGGATCGAGCCGCACCGCACCGGCCAACCACGCGCTGATCGTCTGCCCAACCCCACCGACCACGAAATGCGCGGCGGCCTTGATCCGGTCGTTTGCCGGCACCCGCAGCGCGTCCTCAACATGGCGACCGGAAAGCATCGCAAACAGCGCGCCGGATTCCACCCGTTTGCGCACCAACACGGTGTTGGCGAGCTGTGTACTGAACAGCAGGCGACCCACCCGGGCGTCGCCGCCAATCGTCCGCACGATGTTGGCCATACCGGCGCGGGTCTGCTCCTCGGGCGGCGCAGCCGCCACCGCGGCCTGGGTCGTGGCCGCCAGGTCGGCGATCACCCAGTCGAACACCGCGCCGACGAATTCGTCCTTGTCAGCGAAGCTCTCGTAGAAGTAACGAGCGGCCACGCCGGCCTGCCGACAGACGCCGCGGACGGTCAGCTCCGCGGCATCGTCCCGGTCGGCGCCCAGCAGATCGAGGCCGGCCGCCAGCAGCTTGGCCCGGCGGGTCGCCAGGCGGTCGGCCGCGTCGACGCCACCGTATGGGCGTGCGCTGGTCGTCGCGGCGGAAGCCATGGATCCCATCTTGACATTGGTCTGCGCCGGGCTGCAATATCAGGAAACACGCGTTCTCACAATTAGCAGGGTAGGTGTCCGATGACGGTCAGTGAGCCAGTCAGCCATGTCGAACGCATGATGACCGATCCACCGCTCGCCGGGCGGGCGTCCCGGCGCCAGCGGCGGCCCCCCCAGCTGGACGACACCCTGATGGGGATGGCGTTGCTGCTCGGCCCAGCCAACGTGATCATGCAGCTGGCGCGGCCGGGTGTGGGCTACGGCGTGATGGAGAGCCGGGTCGAGAGCGGTCGGATCGACTTGCATCCGATCAAGCGGGCCCGCACCACTTTCACCTACCTCGGGGTGGCGATGGCCGGTACAGACGTCCAGAAGGCGGCGTTTCGCCGGGCGGTGAACCGCGCGCACGCGCAGGTTTACTCGCTGCCCGACAGCCCGATCGAGTACAACGCGTTCGACCCCGACCTGCAGCTGTGGGTGGCAGCGTGCCTCTACAAGGGCGGGGTCGACTTCTATCGGATGTTCATCGGCGAGCTGGACGAGCAGGACGCCGATCGCCACTACCGCGAAGCCGAGGTGCTGGGCACCACGTTGCAGGTGCCGGCGGAGATGTGGCCGCCGGATCGGGCCGCGTTCG
>DATFYT010000045.1:0-4249 GCA_035314925.1 Mycobacterium sp.
CGTCCGTATGTCGAATGCGAATGCGCCGCTGCGAGAGCATCGGGACGAGCCTCGTGTACCCGCGAATGGATCACAAACGCTGCACGATTGACCGCACGAGACCCTTCGATCACGTCGCCTTTGTGATCGACCAAGATCAAGTCGGACGCCTTGATTTTGTTGAACGACATGCCAAATGGATTCACCCAGAAATACTCCGGGTGTTCCGGATCGCGCACCGTGATGTGGCCCGCTACTCCCTCGGAGAAGCCGAACTTGCCGAAGAGCCGGAACCCGGCGGCGAGCTGCTCCTTACGGTACTTGCGCTCGGCGTCGACCGAGGCAAACACCGGCGGCTGCGGGAGCCCACCTCCCGCGGGGGCCGGGCCAGTGACGGCGGCTAGGTTGGGATCAAGGATGCTTGTCATCAATTCCTCCTTGCGGTAATGCCGCCGTGACTTGAGTTATGCACCATGCCTTTGTGTGCGCATTTTGGCACCCGCGCAGCCGGCCGTCGATGTGCCGACGCACACGAATGCGGGCACTGGAGTGTGGGCTTGCACAATGACCGTCAGTAGCCCACCGCCTTCCCGATATCAGCGCGGGGTGGCGTCGATTCGTATAGCGATCGACTTGTGGGCCGGAAAGGTAAGACCACTAGGAAAATCGGTCTACCCACAAACAGCGGCAACTGGGCGCGCCTGTGCGCTAGCCAGGGCGTATACCAGCCGCCCGTCGGCGACCAGTCTGCAATCAGCTGTGTGCCGTCACACCGAACCGGCCAGCTTCTTGTGCCCGCCGACATTGCTTCCGCGAAGTCGGCTGACGCACGATTGAAAACCGGGCACGATGAGCCTAAAGAGCCAGGCACCTCAAGTCGATCCCGGAGGTACACCATGACCAGCCTGAGCACCAATCTCGTCGCATCGAAAGAGCGCAACCCCAACCGCGTCGCGCTGCGCTGCGACGATCTGCAATTCACCTTTGCTGAGTTCGACGCGGCCGCCTCCCGGGTGGCGACGCTGCTTGAGCAGGCCGGCGTCGAGCCGGGTGACCGGGTGGGCATAATGCTGCCCAACACTCCCGCATTCGCCATCGTGTTTTACGGAATCATCTATCGCGGCGCCGTCGCGGTCCCGATGAATCCGCTGCTCAAGGCGCGGGAGGTGACCTACTACCTGTCCAACAGCGGCGCCAAGGCGTTGTTCGGCACACCCGCCTTCGCCAACGAGGCCAGCGCCGGTGCCGACGAGGTGGGCGCGCAGTGCTGGATTATCGACGACGCCGGCCTGATGGACCTGATCGCCGGCCTGCCCGAGCAAGAGTCCCCAGTGGAGCGCGGTCACGACGACGTCGCGGTCATCCTGCACACCTCCGGAACCACCGGAAAGCCCAAGGGTGCCATGCTCACGCACGGCAATCTGGGCCGCAACGCCGACGTCAGCGTCCGCACCCTCGTCGAGACCGGGCCGGACGACGTGGTGATGGGCTGCCTGCCGTTGTTCCACGTGTTCGGCCTGACCTGTGGCCTCAACGGGGCGGTGCTATCGGGAGCGACATTGACGCTGATCCCTCGGTTCGACCCGCGCAAGGCAATCGAGGTGATCGAGCGGGACGCCGTCACGGTGTTCGAGGGCGTACCGACGATGTATTCGGCGCTGCTGAGCGTGGCCGATCAGGCTGCACCGGAGGCGACCCGCACCTTGCGGGTCTGTGTCTCCGGTGGTGCGGCGATGCCCGTGCAGGTTCTCACCGACTTCGAAAAAGCCTTTGGCTGCGAGGTTCTCGAAGGCTACGGCCTTTCCGAGAGCTCCCCGGCGGCGGCGTTCAACCATCCGCATCGGGAGCGCAAGGTGGGCTCGATCGGCACCCCGATCGAAGGCGTGCAGATGCGGGTCGTCGACCTGGACGGCGCCGAGGTCCCGCAAGGCCAGACCGGCGAGATCCAGATCCGCGGCCACAACGTGATGAAGGGCTACTGGAATCTGCCCGAAGCAACCAAGGCCACCATCACGCCGGACGGTTGGCTGGCCACCGGCGACGTCGGACGTGTCGATGAAGACGGCTACTTCTACATCGTCGACCGAACCAAGGACATGATCATCCGCGGTGGCTACAACGTCTATCCCCGCGAGATCGAGGAAGTGCTCTACGAGCACCCCGATGTGGCCGAGGCTGCGGTCATCGGCATCCCGCACGACTCGCTGGGTGAGGAAGTGGGCGCCGCCGTGGCGCTGAAGAAAGACGCGAACGTGCTGCCGGAAGAGCTGCGCGAGTATGTCAAAGCCCGGGTGGCCGCCTACAAGTACCCACGCCAGGTCTGGCTCGTCGACGCCCTCCCCAAGGGTCCCACCGGCAAGGTGCAAAAGCGCGACATCACCATTCCGACGACGGAAAGCACACGATAACCATGGCAACCCCCAAGGACCCCACGGCTAAAGTCGATGAGCTGGCTGCACCGCTCGACCTGCTCCTCACCAGCGCCACGAAGCCATTCGCCAGCCGGATGATGCCGAACGCCACCTGGGCCCGTTTCGCCGGCAACCTCGCTCAGCACCCCGGCTCGGTGGCTGACCGGGTTGGCACGCTGACCCGTGAACTCGGCAGTATCGCCGCAGGCAAGTCTCACCGCGTTCCGGCACGCGCCGACAAACGCTTCAGCGATCCTGCGTGGCAACAGAATCCGCTGTTGCACAGAATCATGCAGGCCTACCTGGCAGGTTCCGAGACCGCCGAAGGGTTGCTGGCCGACGCCGAGCTGGATTGGCGCGACAAGGAGAAGATGCAGTTCGTCATCGACAACTTTGTGGAGGGCCTGGCGCCCAGCAACAACCCGCTGATCAGTCCGCTCGGCTGGAAGGCGTTGATCGACACCGGCGGTCTGAGCGCGGTGCGCGGCGTGAGAGCCTTTGCTCGAGACGTCCTTTCGAAGCCTCGCGTGCCGGCGATGATCGAGCCCGACGCCTTTGCGGTGGGGGAGAACCTGGCTGTCACCAAAGGGGCCGTCGTACTGCAAACCTCGGTGTTCGAATTGATTCAATACGCCCCGCAGACACCCAAGGTGCGCGCGATCCCATTGCTCATGGTGCCGCCGGTGATCAACAAGTACTACGTCATGGATATCGCGCCCGGGCGCAGCATGATCGAGTACTTCGTCCAACAGGGCCAGCAGGTCTTCGTTATTTCGTGGCGCAATCCGCAAGCGCGCCACAAGGATTGGGGCTTCGACACCTACGGCGCGGCGATCGTAGAGGCAATGGACGCGGCGGAGAAAATCACCGGAACCGACAGCACCCACCTGTTGGCCACCTGCTCGGGCGGCATTCTCGCAGCGATGACCGCGGCCCACCTCGCCGAGATCGGTGAGGGCGACCGGGTAGCGGGCCTCAACCTGGCGGTCACCGTGCTGGACGAGACCCGGGCCGGGTTCGCCGCGGCGGCCATGAGCGACCGCGCGGCGCAGGCCGCGATTCGAGTTTCGGGCAGGAAGGGCTACCTCGACGGGCGCGACATGGCGGAGATCTTCGCCTGGCTGCGGCCCACCGACCTGGTGTGGCGGTACTGGGTCAACAACTACGTGCAGGGCCGCACGCCGGCGCCCTTCGACGTGTTGTTCTGGAACGCCGACACCACCCGCATGGCCGCCGCCCTGCACCGCGACCTGGTGCTGATGGGGCTGCGGAACGAGCTGGTCACCCCCGGCGGGGTCAGCATGCTGGGCAGCCCGGTCGACCTGGCCAAGATCACTTCCGATGCCTACATCGTCGGCGGCGTCGCCGACCACATCTGCCCGTGGCAGGCCACCTATCGCAGCGCGCGCCTGCTCGGCAGCAAGGACAACCGCTTCGTGCTGTCCACCAGCGGTCACATCGCGGCACTGGTGAACCCGCCCGGCAACCCCAAGGCGTCGTTCCGCACCGGCCCGGTCGACGTCGAGGATCCCCAACAGTGGCTCGACTCCGCTGAGAAGCACGCTGACTCCTGGTGGCCGGACTACGTCAGCTGGCTCGCTGAGCGCAGCGGCTCAGAGGTCGACGCGCCGAAAGCGCTTGGTGGGGACGAACTTCCACCGCTGGGTCCGGCTCCGGGCAGTTATGTGATGGAAAAGTGACGAAATGATCGGACATACCAGTACCGCACCGCCCGAGCTCGCTGACCAAGTCGCCACTATCCGTGGCGTATTCGCACGCGGACGCACAAGGGCGGTCGACTGGCGACTGCGCCAACTTCGAGGAATCGAGCGACTTCTCGACGAGAACGAGGATCAGAT
>DATFYT010000046.1:0-7133 GCA_035314925.1 Mycobacterium sp.
CGCATCCTGACGCTCGAAGAGCAAGTCGGTATCGTCGATCGAGCGTGGTCCGGCGGCCGCGGCGGCCAGTTCCCAAACCCGCTGCAGTGTCAGCGAGCCGAGGAGTTTCAGGATGTCGGCTTCTGGGTTTGGCCGACCGGCGAGTTCGTTGTGAAGCGAGCGGTACCCGGTTGCCCGTAGCGCTTCGGCGTCGGCGAGCAGTGAGCCGAGCTCGGTGAAAACCTCACCCGAGGCGTAGTCGTCGTCCGCCGTCTCGGCTGCCTGAACCGAATCGAGCCCACGCTGGATCTCAACCCAGTTCATGATCCAAATCATCTGCCGCTCATGGTTCAGCGACGACATCGCGACCTGCCAACCGCCGTTGAGAGGCCCCAACAGGTTGGCCACCGGCACCTCGACATCGTCGAGAATGACTTCGCAGAACGTTTCGTCGGAGATCGACGCCATCCGAATGGGTTCGATTGTCACACCGGGGGATTCGAGATCGAGGATCAGGCAGGAGATGCCGCGGTGTTTGGGTGCGTCGGGATCGGTGCGGGCGTACAACGTGCACCAGCGGGAGAGGTGTGCCTGGGTGGTCCAGATCTTCCTGCCCTTGACCCGGAACATGTCGCCGTCGCGCACAGCCCGGGTGCGCAAGCTGGCGAAATCGGACCCGGCTTCGGGCTCCGACATGCCAAGCGCCCACCACTCGTCGCCGCGCAGCAGCGGAATGAGCAGACGGTCGATCTGCTCGGCGGTGCCGAACTGGCGAATTCCCGGCGCCGCAACACCGGGGCCGGCGATGTTCGGCAGCTTGGGCGCCGATCGCATCGCGGCTTCCAGCCGGACCTCCATCGCGTCGGCCAGGCCCAACGACCGACCGCCGTGCTCGCGCGGCCAGGTCGGCTGCAACCACCCCGCCTCGAACGCGGCGCGCTGGTAACCGCGTCGCAGGTCGAGGTCCCAGCGATACTCGCGGTAGCGGTCCTGGTAGTCGTCCGGCAGGAACTCCGTCAACCACGCCGCGAACTCGGCGACCACCCCGTTAGCCCCAGTCATGCTGCACCTCCGGCGACCCGGCGTCCCACCGCGTGATAGAGCGCGCGGCTGTCTCCCAGCGTCGCGGCGCCCTGCCACGCGTGCCGCAGATACAAATGCATGTCGTGCTCCCAGGTCTGCCCGAGAGCGCCGTGGACCTGAACGCCGGTGCGCGCGCAGCCGACCGCCGCCTCCGCTGCCGCCGCCTTGGCCAGCGCCGCAGCGGTCCAGCCGGCCGCGGGCGACGTCGCGGGATCGTCGAGACGCGCTGCCGCCGCGTACGTCAGACTGCGGGCGCGCTCGACGGCCACGTAGTTGTCGGCCAACGCGTGCTTGATTCCCTGGAAGCCGCCGATCGGCTTGCCGAACTGCTGTCGTGATTTCGCATGCTCTATCGAGCGGGCCAGCGCGGCATCGGCCACACCGACCAAGTCGGCGGCCGCGGCGAGCAACGGTGTCGCCAGGGCCGATTCCACATCGACCGGCGCGGTGACGACGGGTTCCGCGTCGATCTCGACGTCGGCGATCGGCTGCGCTGGATTCGTGCACTCGGCGGATTGCACGGCCACGCCGTCGCCGACACGGACGACGGCGGCGACCGGCCCGTCAGCTGACGAGGCCAAGGTGACAATCAGGTCCGCCCGCGGCAGGCCGGCCACCGCGATCGCACGCCCGTGCAGGCGCCCGCTCTGCATGGTCATCGGCACACCCGGCAGCCGGGACCCGGGCGGGTGAACGGCCAGCGCGGCCACGACGCCGCCGCCGATGGCGGCCAGCACCTCGTCAACCGCGGAGCCGGCGGCACGCAAGACACCTGCGGCCAGACCGATGCTGGACAGCAACGGGATGGGGGCGATGGCCGCACCGCATTCCTCGAGAACGACAGCGAGATCGACGCGACCGAAGGAGCCCTCACCGCCGTCGGCGGGCACGGCGAGCTCGGTCCAGCCGAGGTCGACGACCGTCTTCCACACGGTTCGCCAGCATTCTGGATCGGTCATCGCCTGCCGGGCGACTCCGGGCGGGCACTCGGTGCGCAGGACGTCACGCACGCTGTCGCGCAGCGCCAGCTGACCGGAATTCAGTCCGACGTCCATAAGGCCCCTAACATAATAAAAATAGTAAACTAGCGCGATAGGCGTCAATCGCTGGTCCGGTGCACCGGGCGGCTCCGTATGGTGTTCAGCTATGGCCGAGTGGTACCTGTTCCTACCGCAAGTGAGAGTGCCGATCGCCGACATCGTGGAGCGATCGCGCCACGCAGAAGCCAGTGGGTTCAGCGGAGTGGCGTTCATCGACCACCTCGAGGCGCCCGGTCTGCGCGACGAAAAGATCTGGGAGGCAATGGGGGTCGCCACCTGGGTGGCAGCGAAAACCGAGCGGTTGCGGATCGGTCATCTGGTGCTCTGCGACGCATTTCGCCATCCGGCGGTACTGGCCAAGCAGGCTGTCACCTTGTCGGAGGCCTCCGACGGCCGATTCGAGCTCGGCCTCGGGTCCGGCTCATGGCCCGCCGAGTTCGCCAGATTCGATGTCGGTCAACAAGATCCGATTGCCCGGGTCGAGCAGCTCGAGCGCCATCTCGGCTTGCTCATGCAGTACTGGGGGCGCGACGAGGCATCGGAGCGCACCCAATCGCCGCGTCCCGAGCATCGGATACCGCTGATCCTCGGCGGAACCGGGCGCCGGATGATGGAACTTGTTCGCAGATACGCGGATTGGTGGAACATACCGGCCAACCATCTCGATCGGTTGCCGGAATTGGCGCCCGTCAGCGGGTCGGCTCGGGTGTCGGTGCAGCAGATGGTGGGTTTCGTTCGCAGGGACAGCGACCCCAACGCGGTGCGGGAGCTGAGCAATCGGCGGTTCGGAAATCTCGGTTCGGGCCTGGTGTGTGGCGACGCTGACGAATTGTCCGGACATTTCGCCAATTTGTCCGGTCAAGGCGTCGAGCGGTTCTATGTCTGGTTCGCCGATTTCGCCGCCCCGGAATCGCTCCACGAATTCGGCGAAACGGTGATCAAAGCCTTCCCCGGATAGCGCCCGGTTATTGCTGCTGCGCGGCCCGGCGACGGACCTCGTTGGGCACCACAGGCTCGCGGGCGAAGGGCCCGCGCCGTACCGCGTTCAGCCGGATCTCCGGCAGGTCCACCGACGGGTTCACGGTGTCGAGCCACGCAACGGCCTCGGCGACATCAGACGCCTGGATCGCGTCCATTTCGAACGGAACATCCTGCAGCATCTCGGTTTCCACCGGTCCCGGCGTCACGATATGGACGGCGATGCCGTCGCGGTCGACCTCGAGAGCCAGCGCCCGGGCGAACGCATTCATCCCCGCCTTGGACGCCGAGTAGGCTGTCCGCGCCATCATCGGCTCATGCGCCGCGGAGGACGAGATGAACACCAGCCGCGAGCCGGCGCGCATCCGCGGCAGCACGGCCGCGGTCACCACGAAGCACGAGTCCAGGTTCGCCGAAATGATCGCCTGCCATTGCTCGAATGTCTGCTTGCGGGCGTAGGTCCCGCCCAGAGTTCCGGCTGCGTGCACAACCAAATCGATTGTCTCCAGGGAGCTGATCGCTTGCGCGAAGCCGCTCGCGCCCGAGGCATCGGCCGCGATATAGCGTGCGCCCAGCTCGTCGGCAGCCGCGCGCAGCGGGTCCTCTCGTCGCGCCGACAACACAACGTCGTAACCCAGTTCGCACAGTTTGCGCGCGCAGGCCTTGCCGATCCCGCCGCTGCCACCGGTGACCAGTGCGGTTCTCACGCTTGCTGCGATCTACAGATGGCGGTTGTCCCGCGGGCGGGAGAGCGCCTGCGGCGACACCGCGTAGATCCGTTGGTCGGGCCCTGCCGCCAGCACGTGGCTCTGGGTGTCGGAAAGGTGCCGGGCCGCGATGCGACGCGCCCGGTCGACGTCACCGGCCTCGATCATCTCGGCCAGCTTCACATGCGTGTTGAGCACGGCACGACGCTTGGTCAGCGAGGGGTAGGTGCCTTTAGCCGCGCTTTCGTCGGCCCATTGCTGTTCGTGACTGGTCCACAGCGTCTCCAGGGTGCCGACCACGGCGATGATCGTGCGGTTTCCGCAGCCACGCACGACGGAATCGTGGAATTTACGACCGATTTCGGTGAATTCGGGTCCGTCCTCCAGATGCGCGGCCATCGCGTCGTTGATCTCTTTGAGCTCGCGGACGATGGTGTCGGCGCGGTCGGGTCGCTGAGCCGCCAATGCCGCGCAGGCAGGCTCGAGCTCCAGTATCGCCGTGCCCAGATCGGCGACGACAACCGACTCGCTCTGCAATAGCAGACCCAACATGTAGGCGGCACTGGTTTTCGCGGGAGCGTGCACAATCGCACCGCCGCGGTTGCCGCGCCGAACCGAGACCAGCCCTTCGGTCTCCAGGATCCGCAGCGCCTCACGCAGCGAGACCAGGCTGACGTTGAACTGCTCGACGAGCACTTCCTGGCGCGGCAGCAAATCGCCGTCGGCCAGTTCGCCGTCGATGATCTGGCGCCGTAACTCGTCGGCGACGATCTCGGCGATCCGCGGCGCCGACAAACGGCGTCGGGCCTCGGGGCCAATTCCCAGCGCAGTCATAGGATTCCAGCAGCGGAATGACCGGACGGAGCCGCGGCCGCTGCGCCCGCGAACTCCATAAACTGCAATCTTAGCAGTAATGGCATAATAGCCGCGCAGGTCAAGCGGCCGGTTCAACTTTGGTCGAAGCGCCGATCGGCAAAGTTACTAAGATGGTATAGACAACAACCCGACGATGTAGGCGGATACAGGTTGAGCAGCGAGCAGGACAGCCGACCGACGCCGCTGGACGACGTCCGTGTTGTCGAGATCAGTGACCGGATCGCCGGCAGTTACTGCGGGAAGCTGTTGGTCGATGCCGGTGCTGAGGTCAGGAAAATCGAACCGCCACAAGGGGATCCGTTGCGGCGGTACAGTGCCAGCTGCTCGCCGATGCTGGACGGGACGGACTCGCCCCTGTTCGGCTACCTCAACGCCGGCAAGCGCAGCCTGACCTGGGCTGCCGCGGGCCCACACTCCGACGGGCGCGCCCACGATGACCTTGCCGGCGCCGATATCGTCGTGGTGACTGCCACCCGGGCACGGGCATCCGAGCTCGGCATCGATCCCCAGCGGTTGCTGGCGGATAACCCGCGGGCGGTCGTCGTCACGATCTCCGACTTCGGCTGGACCGGTCCCTACGCTGACCGTGCGGCCAGCGAATTCACGCTGCAGGCATGGTCGGGCCTAACCGGTTTCCGCGGCGATCCGGCCGGGCCGCCGATCGCGATCGGCGGTGACCTCGGCGAGTACATGGGCGGGGTGTGCGCCGCGTTCGGCGCGCTGGCGCTGCGCCGCCGCGTCGAGCGTGGCGGTCGCGGCGAACATCTGGATTTGTCCATGCTGGAAGCGATCACGCTGATGCAAAGCGGTGAATGGCTGCACTCCCAGCTGTTGCAAGCGCCGCCGGTATCCCGCACGGTCGAAGTGCCCTCGATCGAGCCGGCCAAGGACGGCTACATCGGGATCACCATGGTCACCGGCCAGCAGTGGCTCGATTTCGCCGCGATGGTCGACTGCCCGGAGCTGACCGAGATTCCCCAGTTGAGTTTTCAAATCGGCCGATGGCAATACCGCGACTTCATCCGGGACCGGATTCGTCCCTGGATGGCCGAACGGACCGTCGAGGAAGTCGTCGAGCTCGGGCAGCTGTTGCGGTTGCCGATCGCCGCGTTGGGTAACGGTGCCACGGTCCGCGATACCGCCTACGCGATCGAACGCGGGGCGTTCGTGCGCAACCCGGCGGGCTTTCACCAGCCGCGCACCCCATGGCTGATGTCGCGGTGCCGGCCCGCGCCGCTGCGCGGTGCGCCGTCGCTCGGCGAAGCCAACAACGCCAGGCCCTGGCCCAAGCGCGAGCGCGACGTGCGGCCGGCGGAGCCCCGGCTGCCGCTCGAGGGCATACGCGTTGTCGACCTGACCGCGTTCTGGGCGGGGCCGGCCGCAACGCATCTGCTCGCGGCGTTCGGCGCCGACGTCGTCAAGGTGGAGTCGATCCAGCGTCCCGACGGCATCCGGTACTCCGGTGGCATGCGCAAGGACGTCGACGACTGGTGGGAATACGGCTGGGTGTTCCACGCCATGAACACCAACAAGCGTTCGGTCACTTTGGATTTGGGGTCCGACGAAGGCCGTCGGCTGTTCACCGGTTTGGTCGCCGACGCCGACGTGGTGATCGAGAATTTCTCCGCGCGGGTGATGGATCACTTTGGCCTGACCGCGGACGCCTTGCTGGCCGTCAACTCGCGGTTGGTGATGGCCCGGATGCCGGCGTTCGGGCTGGACGGTCCGTGGCGCGACCGGGTCGGTTTCGCGCCCACCATGGAGCAGATCGCCGGGCTGGCCTGGGTGACCGGGTTGCCCGACGGTCCGCCCGTCCCGCCGAGGGGCGCCTGCGATCCGCTGGCCGGTGTCCACGCCGCATTCGCGGTACTGGCCGCGCTGAACTTCGCCGAGCGCACCGGAGAAGGCCAGCTCGTCGAGCTGCCGATGATCGAGACCGTGTTGAACGCCACCGCGATTCAGCCGATGGAGGCCGAGGTATTCGGGGTCACGCTGAGCCGCCGGGGCAACCGCGGATATGGCTGGTCCGTGCAGAATCTCTACCGCTGCGCGGGCGATGACGAGTGGATCGCCGTCACGGTGTGCACCGACGAGCAGTGGCGTGCGCTGGTTGACCTGATGGGCCGCCCGTCCTGGACCGACGACGATCGTTTTGGCGCCGTCTCCGGGCGATACGAGGCCGCCGACGATATCGACCGTCGACTGCAGGACTGGTTTCTCGGCCAGGATTTACCAAGCGCGGTGGAAAGCCTTGCCGGCGCGGGTATTCCGGCCGCGCCGGTGGTGTCGCCGTCGCTGGTGACCGAGAACCCTCAACTCAGTGACCGTGGATTCCTCGAGCGGCTCGACCATCCGCGAACCGGCCCGGGCCGCTATCCGCGGCCGCCGTTCGCCCCGCTCGACGGACGGCGCAACTGGCTGATGCGTCCGCCGCCCACGCTCGGCGAGCACAATGAAGAAATACTGCGCG
>DATFYT010000047.1:0-8255 GCA_035314925.1 Mycobacterium sp.
CTTGCGCTCGCTCTTGGCCGCAGCTTTCGCGATGGCCATCAAGGTAGGCCCGAACTCGGCTTTCAACGCCTCCGGATCCGACCGGTAGTCGAGATCTTCGACGCGGTGGTCGATTCCGGCGATCTCGCAGGCACGATTGATTCCGCCGGCGGTACTGAAGCTTTCCTGTGGCCGGCCGACCAACAGGTAGCGCTCACCGGCCACGCCGCGGTCCAGCGCCGCAATCGAGCCCGTCGCGACGTCCTTGCCCGCCACCCACGTCACGGGAAATGCAAGATAGCGCTTGATCTTTCCGCGCATACCCGCCAGCAGCACCCGGTTGAAGCTGGTTCGGTGCAAGGCGCGTTCGACGACCGGGGCAGGGCCGAAGATCGCGCCGGGGTGACACGTCAGCACGTCGTCGCCCGCGGCAGCGCGCCGGTGTGCTTCTGAAAACGCCGCGAGCTTGGTGACGGTGTAGGGGTCTTTGGGTGGGTTGTCCAGCACGGGTGCCTCTTCGAAGTCGACGCCGGTGCTCAGATTGAGGAAGGTGGCGGTGCTCAGGGCCACCACCCGACGCATGCCGTGGGCCTTCGCCGCGTTCAGGACGTTGGTGGTGCCGACCATGTTGACGGCCTTGAAGTCTTCGAGGTCCTGGCTTGCGCCGCCCAGTAACGCCGCACAGTGGATGGCCGCCTCAGCGCCCTTGGCCGCGCGCAGCACGTCGTCGGCGTCGCGGATGTCGCCCTTGACCAGTTCAACACCGATGTCGGACAGCGCGGAAGCTTCGTCCGGATTGCGGACCAGGGCCCGAACCTGATCGCCCCGCTGGATCAACTGCTCGCAGACGTTGCCGCCGGTCTGCCCGGTCGCGCCGGTGACGAAGATCGTGCTGGGCATGGCCGTCCTCCTACGCATCGGTTGTTACATATCAAACATATTCAGTCACGACTGTAAACCTTGACGTGCGATTGTTCTATATTCAGTTTCATGGCACTCGACCCCTCAAGCGTCCTTCTCACCGACCGCGTCGCGGTTGTCACTGGCGGCGGCGCGGGCATCGGCCGCGGCATCGCGGCAGGTTTCAAGGCGTTCGGTGCGCAGGTGGCGATCTGGGAACGCAACCCCGAGTCGTGCGCGTCCGCCGCGGCGGAGATCGGTGCGCTGGGTATCACCGTCGACGTCCGCGACAGTGCTGCCGTGGACGCCGCGCTGGCGCAGACCTCAGCCGAGCTCGGACCGGTCACGATCCTGGTCAACAACGCCGGCGGGGTCTTCTGGTCTGGGATCCTCGACACCAGCGAGAACGGTTGGGACGCGCTGTACAAGTCGAACCTGCGCCACGTCTACCTGTGCACGCAGCGGGTGGCTCGCGGCCTCGTCGAGCAGAAGCTGGCGGGCAGCATCATCAGCGTCACGTCGATCGAAGGGGTCCGCGCCGCACCGGGTTACGCAACGTATGCGGCGGCCAAGGCGGGCGTCATCAACTACACCAAGACCGCAGCCCTCGAACTCGCACCCCACGGCATCCGGGTCAACGCCCTGGCGCCCGACATCACCTTGACCGAGGGCATCATGCAAATTGCCCCGCCGGGTTCCGAGCAGCGGTTCGGCCTCACGGTTCCGATGGGACGCGCAGGCCACGTCGACGAGATGGCAGGCGCAGCAGTATTTCTCGCGTCCGACATGTCCAGCTACATCACTGGGCAGACGATCCACGTGGACGGCGGCACTCAAGCAGCCAGCGGCTGGTACCACCACCCGAAGACCGGCGCCTACGCGCTCGGACCGAGCAGCTGAGCGCTTCTAATCGCCGGTGTCCAGCATGACGTGTGCGGACATTCCGCCGTCGATCGAAATCATTTGTCCGGTGATGTAGCGAGACTGCTCCGAAGCCAGGAAAACGACTAGGTCAGCGACGTCTTGTGGTTGTCCGAGGTACGGCGTCAGCGTGGCGTGGCCGAGGCGACCGATGATGTCCTCGGATAGATGCGCGCGTACGGCATCGGTCAGGATCAATCCGGGCACGATGGTGTTCGCCCGCACGCCGCGCTTTCCCTCACTGGTCGCGACGTACATCGTCAGGGTGTGCACCCCGGACTTCGACACACCGTAGGCCAGGCGGGTCCGGTCACCCGATAGCGCGGCCCCCGACGACATGTTGACGATCGAACCGCCGCCGCTCTTTCGCATTTCGGGCACCGCGTACTTGCACATCAGTAGCTGGCTTCCGAGGTTGACTTCCAAAGACCGCTGCCACACGTCCAGCGCCATCTCGCTGACGGTGGTATCCCGCGACAGGAAGCTACTGGTGGTCAGCGCCGCATTGTTGTGCAGGACATCGAGGCGGCCGAACTCCGCCACCGTGGATCGCACGACATGCCTGGCCGTCTGCTCTTCCGCGAGGTCGCCGCCGAGTGCGATCGCCCGCGCCCCCGTTCGCCGAATCTCGTCGACGACCTCGGCGGCCTTCGCCTCGTCGATATCGACGACCGCGACGGCGGCGGCTTCACGCGCCAATTCTTGCGCCGCTGCCGCACCGATCCCGCCGGCGCCTCCGGTGACTATCGCGACCTTTCCGGCAAGTCTGGACATCGAGTTCTCCCAAGGCCGGTTCTTTTCGGTGACGCTAAAGAAAGTTAGCCTGATTCGATGCCGCGTATTGCGCCAATCCCGATGCAAGAGCTCAGCTCACACTCCCGCGAAATCGTGGAGGCCGGCGTCGCGGCCGGACTCTACGCGACCCCGGTTCCCCTGCAGATCTTCGCGTATCGCAGCGCGCAGCTCGAACAGGTCAACATGGCCAGGACCCACCTCGGTGCCGGCACCCTGCTCGGCGGCCGGATCCTGGAGCTACTGCGCATCCGCAGCGCCCAACTCGGCGAATGCGAACCCTGTAGCCAGTCGCGCAAGCATGACTCGATCACCGACGAGGATGTCGCGTGCCTGCTCGCGCCCGGCCACGGCGCGCTGACGCCGCAGGAGCAGATGGCCGTCGAGTTCATCGACCTGCTCTCCGCTGATCATCACGCGATGGACGACGAGTTCTACAAGCGGTTGGGGGAGCATTTCAGTGCCGCACAGATCGTCGAGCTCGGGTTCACCTGCGCAGGGGTGATGGGACTGCACCGGTTCATCCACACCCTCGACGTCTACGGTGAGTCGACGCCTGTTATCGCCTACTCCTTCGACCAGGTCGATTCGGCGAGGTGAACTATCCGTCTTGCTGACCGAGAAGGTCGGCCCAGTCGCGCGGCACTCGATCGCGAGGACCAGGGACCGCCTGATCCTCAGGATGGCATTGCGGTGGGGCAAGTTCGGGACCTTCGTAGTAGTCATTGGTCTCGTAGTCCCAGAACCAGTCCTCGCCCGGTTCGAACGATCGGATGATCGGGTGTCCAGTCTCTCGCCAGTGCTGCGTTGCATGCCGGGCCAGCGAATCGTCGCAGCAACCGATGTGGCCGCAGGCCGCACACCGCCGCAGATGCACCCACCAACCACCGGCGGCGTCACACTCGACACAGCCCATACCACTGGGCGGCACCGATGGGTCGATAGCGGCAGCCATCGCGACCCTTCCTTCCTCGCTGATGGCGTGCGTGACAACAGCAAGTCCGTCGGCCACCCCAGCGCTGTTTCTGCTCGGTCCAGCTACTCCCACTCGATGGTGCCGGGCGGCTTGCTGGTGACATCCAGCACCACCCGGTTGACCTCGGCGACCTCGTTGGTGATCCGGGTGGAGATCCGCTCCAGCACCTCGTAGGGCACCCGGGTCCAGTCGGCGGTCATCGCGTCCTCACTGGACACCGGCCGCAAGACGATCGGGTGCCCGTAGGTGCGGCCGTCGCCCTGCACACCCACCGAACGGATATCGGCCAGCAGCACCACCGGGCACTGCCAGATCTGCTGATCCAAACCGGCGGCCGTCAGCTCCTCGCGCGCGATCGAATCGGCACGGCGCAGCGTGTCGAGCCGCGGCGCGGTGACCTCACCGACGATCCGGATCGCCAAACCCGGGCCCGGAAAGGGCTGGCGCGCAACGATTTCCTCCGGCAGTCCCAACTCACGCCCGACCGCGCGCACCTCGTCTTTGAACAGCAGCCGCAGCGGCTCGACAAGTTTGAACTTCAAGTCGCCGGGCAGACCGCCGACATTGTGGTGGCTTTTGATGTTCGCTGCTCCGGTGCCGCCCCCCGACTCCACCACGTCGGGATACAGCGTGCCCTGCACCAGGAACTCAGTGTCGTTGTCGCCCAGTGCATCCCGCACCGCGCCTTCGAAAGCGCGAATAAACTGCCGGCCGATGATCTTGCGCTTGCCCTCGGGATTGGTCACCCCGGAGAGCGCCTCGAGGAACGTCGCGGCCGCGTCGACGGTCACCAGGTTGGCGCCGGTTGCGGCGACGAAGTCACGCTGCACCTGCGCGCGTTCGCCGGCGCGCAGCAGCCCATGGTCGACGAACACACAGGTCAGCCGGTCCCCGATGGCACGTTGCACGAGCGCGGCGGCCACCGCGGAATCCACCCCGCCGGACAACCCGCAGATCGCGTGGCCGTCGCCAACCTGGTTGCGCACCTGCTCGATCAGTGCGCTGGCGATGCCTGCCGGCGTCCAATCCGCGGCGATGCCGGCGAAGTCGTGCAGGAACCGGCCGAGCACCTGCTGTCCATGTGGAGTGTGCATGACCTCGGGGTGGTACTGCACACCGGCCAACCGCCGAGACCGGTCCTCGAAAGCCGCCACCGGAGAACCCGCGCTGGTGGCCACCACCTCGAATCCATCTGGGGCCGAGGTGACGGCGTCACCGTGACTCATCCACACCGGCTGCGTCTCGGGCAGGTCCGAATGCAATTCACCGCCAACGACTTTCAATTCGGTTCGGCCGTACTCACTGGTTCCGGTGCGCGCGACGTCACCGCCGAGGGCCTGCGCCATCGCCTGAAATCCGTAGCAGATGCCGAACACCGGCACGTCCAGGTCGAACAACGCCGGATCCAGTTTTGGCGCGCTCTCCGCGTACACACTGGCCGGGCCGCCGGAGAGCACCACGGCCTGCGGGTCGCGGGCTTTGATCTCGTCGATCGATGCGGTGTGCGGAATCACTTCGGAGTACACCCGGGCCTCGCGCACCCGGCGGGCGATCAATTGCGCGTATTGCGCGCCGAAATCAATGACCAGCACGGGACGGGGCGATGCTGACTCCACCGGCACAGTCTAGTGGCCGAAGCCGACCGGCCGATGAGCGCCAGACCGCCTGCTTGACGTAGCCGTAGTCAATTGACTACAGTGATCTGCATGCAGGTGTAGTCAAATGACTACACACTAGGTGAGAGGACCACCGCAATGACGATTCCGTCGACATCCACCTTGACCGTGACGCAATTGTGCGGCCGGATCGGCGCCCACATCGACGGCGTCCGCCTCGCCGGCGACCTTGACGCCGCCACGGTCGGACAGATCCGTGAGGCGCTGCTGCGCCACAAGGTGATCTTCTTCCGGAATCAGCACCACCTCGACGACGCCCAGCAGCAGGCTTTCGCCGCGCGCTTGGGCACTCCGATCGCCCACCCCTCGGTCCAGCATGAAAACGCGCCGATCATTACGCCGATCAACTCCGACTACGGCAAGGCCAACCGCTGGCACACCGACGTCACGTTCGTCGCGAACTACCCCGCCGCGTCGATCCTGCGCGCCGTCACCCTGCCCGGCTACGGCGGATCGACGCTGTGGGCATCCACCGCGGCGGCTTACCAGGCGCTGCCCGAACCGCTCAAACATCTGACCGACAATCTGTGGGCGCTGCACAGCAACCGCTTCGACTATGTCGCTGCTGCCCAGGCGCAGACCGAAGAGCAAAAGGCGCATCGGACCCAGTTCGAAAAGCCGGACTTCCGCACCGAACATCCGGTGGTGCGGGTTCACCCGGAAACCGGTGAGCGGACCCTGGTGGCCGGGGATTTCGTCCGCGGCTTCGTCGGTATGGACAACTACGAGTCGCAGGTGCTTCTGGAGTTGCTGCAACGACGAATCACCATGCCGGAGAACACGATCCGGTGGAACTGGGAGTCCGGTGATGTCGCCATCTGGGACAACCGGGCCACCCAGCACCGTGCGATCGACGACTACGACGATCAGTATCGGCTGATGCACCGGGTCACCGTGATGGGCGATGTGCCCGTCGACGTGCACGGCCGACGCAGCCGCGTGATCAGCGGCGCTCCGCTGCGGGCTCTCCAGGCCGCGGCAAGCTGACGGGTCGCGTAGCCAAACGGCGGGGAAACAGTAGGTCAGCCGAACGTGTGGCGGACCGGCGTCGGGCATGGTGAGGTGTTAATTGCCACGGTCGAAAACACCCCCGGAAGCGAGGTCCCGTGCTGGGTCTACCCGAAACGGTGCACGCCTGCCTGTTCGATCTCGACGGAGTGCTGACCGACACCGCGAGTGTCCACACAAAGGCCTGGACGGTCATGTTCGACGCGTTCCTGCAGCAACATGCCGAACAGACCGGCGAGCCGTTCGTTCCGTTCGATCCGGTCGACGACTACCTGAAATATGTCGACGGCAAGAAACGTGAAGACGGCGTCCGGTCGTTTCTGGCCAGCCGCGGCATCCAACTGCCCGACGGCGACCCCGACGACACGCCCGATAAGGACACCGTCTACGGGTTAGGCACCCGCAAGAACGACGCCTTCCAAGAGACACTGCAGAGCGACGGCGTCAAGGTATTCGACGGCTCGCGCCGCTACCTGGAAAAGGTGGCCGCCGCCGGTCTCGCTACGGCGGTGGTGTCCTCCAGCGCCAACACCCGCCAGGTGCTGGAGATCACCGGGCTCGGCAAGTTCATCCAGCAGCGAGTCGACGGCGTGACCCTGCGCGAGGAACACATCGCCGGCAAGCCGGCACCGGACTCGTTCCTGCGTGCCGCCGAGCTGCTGAACGTCGAAGCGATCGCGGCCGCCGTGTTCGAAGATGCGCTCTCCGGAGTGGAGGCGGGGCACGCCGGCCACTTCGGTTACGTGGTAGGTGTTGACCGCGTGGGCCAAGCCGACGAATTACGCAGCCACGGCGCCGATGTCGTGGTCACCGACCTCGGCGATCTGCTGTAGGCGCGGCGATGATCCCGGATAACACCTTCCCCGTCGAACCCTGGCAGCTCCGCGAGACCCATCTGGACCTCAACGTGCTGGCGCAATCGGAGTCGCTGTTCGCGCTGTCCAACGGGCACATCGGAATTCGCGGCAACCTCGACGAAGGCGAGCCGCACGGCCTGCCCGGCACGTATCTGAACTCGTTCTACGAGGTCCGGCCGCTGCCGTATGCGGAGGCCGGCTACGGCTACCCGGAGGCCGGGCAGACGGTCGTCGACGTTACCAACGGCAAGATCCTGCGCCTGCTGGTCGACGACGAGCCATTCGACGTTCGCTACGGCAAGTTGTTGAGCCACGAGCGGGTGCTCGACCTGCGGGCCGGCACGTTGACCCGATACGCGCACTGGGAGTCACCGGTCGGCAAGCAGGTCCTGGTGACCTCGACCCGGCTTGTATCGCTGGCACAGCGCAGCGTTGTCGCCATCGAGTACGTGGTCGAGGCGGTAGACGAATTCGTCCGTGTCACAGTGCAATCCGAGCTGGTCGCCAACGAGGACCAGCCCGTTACGTCAGGTGATCCGCGGGTTGCGGCCATCCTCGACAGACCGCTGGAGGCCGTCCAACACGAGGACACCGAATGCGGGGCACTGCTGATGCACCGGACGCGCGCCAGTGCGTTGATGATGGCCGCGGCGATGGACCATGAAGTCGAGGTAGAAGGCCGCGTGGAGATCACCAACGACGCGGGCGACGACCTCGCCCGCACGACCGTGATCTGCGGGCTGCGGCCGGGCCAGCAACTGCGCATCGTGAAATACCTGGCATACGGCTGGTCAAGCCAGCGATCCCGTCCGGCGCTGCGCGACCAGGCTGCCGCCGCTTTGCACAGCGCACGCTACAGCGGGTGGCGCGGCCTGGTCGACGCCCAGCGCAAGATTCTCGACGACTATTGGGACGGCGCCGATGTGGAGGTCGAAGGCGACCCGGTATGCCAGCAGGCGGTGCGGTTCGGGCTTTTCCACCTGCTGCAGGCCAGCGCGCGAGCCGAGCGGCGCGGTATCGGCAGTAAAGGCTTGACCGGCACCGGGTACGACGGCCACATCTTCTGGGACACCGAGGGATTCGTTCTTCCGGTGCTGACCTATACCTTGCCGCACGCGGCTGCCGATGCATTGCGTTGGCGCGCTT
>DATFYT010000048.1:0-27034 GCA_035314925.1 Mycobacterium sp.
TCGCTACGCTGCGGGCGCTCCGTCTTGACCCCGGTCCTAACCCGGTGCTGCCTACACGGAGGCCGAAAGCCAGCAAAACCACTGGTCAACAACCAGTTGACAAAGCCCCGCCCCTTCAGGGATGACACATCCGATCGTCAGCGCAGGATCGCCGGGTATGAGGAAGCGGTGGGAGGGCCGATGTTTCACACCATGACCTGACGACAGTTCTGACAACGATGACGACACTCGGGCTTCCAGACACTCTCACCTACGCGACAGTTGAACTCGCGTCGCGCACACTCACGCCAACCGCCTGAACGTAGGGATCAGAAGGTCGATTGGCAGCAAGGAGGCAGCAGACAGATCGATACGAGGGGGCACTCGACACCATTGACGATCACATCGGCGCAGTTCAATGGCACTGGCCGACCAGTCCTGGTACATCGAATCAGCGTTCGGGACGAAGAGGCCGTGGGTTCGAATCCCGCCACCCCGACGGGTTGTCGAGATGACAGGCCGTACCCGCTATTTCGGTCAGAGGGTCTGTTGGGTACCGGTCCGCAGTAACCCCTAGAGAACAATTGCGACCACGCTTGGTGTAAGCCGTGCGGCCGTCTACCGGGTGCTTGCCGAGGCGCCCGACGAAGCCGGCTCGTCCAGGTCTACAACCTCGCTGCGGTCGTAGTGGCGGTCGTCGTCGATGCCCATGAATTGCCGCCCTCTTTACCGCCTTGAACCCAACCCATTCTACGACAGCGTGCTACGAAATGCGCTGGTAGAGATGGGAATTCAGCCCCGTAACATCGCGGCCAAGGGCACCGGTTGTTCGTGCCGCACGCTCGTTCGGGCCGCACGCTCGACAAGGTCGGTGCAATCGCGGAAGTGCTAGCCCCAAGCAGCGGAGGAACGTTAAGCAACAGCGATCAAGACCGTGATGAGAAGGGTCGGGCCATACCCACTGATGGCAATTTTCAACGGTACGCTGATGTTGGCGCCGTCTAGCTTTAGGCGGTGCGTTGGTTGGAAGGTTTTCAGAAATGGTTACCCTGTCGCTGACCCGACTGGCTGCCGCAGTTGCTGGTCTGGCATTGTCGTTGAACGCTGGGGCCAGCGTCGCGTCTGCAGATCCCGATCTGGGCCCGGTCATCAACACCACATGCAATTACTCGCAGGTGGTGTCGGCGCTGAATGCCCAGACGCCAGCAGCTGCCAGTCAACTGAACGCATCGCCGTCGGCACAGGCCGCGTTGCGTGGATTCCTCGACTCGTCGCCGGATCAGCGCCGGCAGATAGCCCAGGAGCTGCAGAGCAAGCCACAATCTCAGCAGTACATTCAGCTGTACGCCGGACTTGTCCTGCAGGTCGCCAACACCTGCAACAACTACTGAGCGGATTGGGCGTGAGGTTCTCGCTGTCTAGCCCATGTCAATGCACGCCACCGCATGATCGGGCGGGGTGTCGTCGTCGAGCTGCTCGTCCATCGCCCTGGCGCGAGACCAGCCCTCCCCACCGTGACGGGACCGTCCGTAACGATGTCCTCCGCAATGGTGTTTCGATGTCTCGGGTAGCAGCCGATAGCGCGCCCAGGAGCAACCCCGGCTACCCGCGTATCTGGCACGGGCTTCGCAGCGAGGTCCAAAAACTACCTCTGACCCGCACAAATACTGGTGCGCGACACTGGGATCGAATCAGCTCGCGATCAGCTTCTCCCGGGCGACCTTCGCCCGCATGTATCCGCTCCTAGGGAGCTCGTCACAGCCAACGATCGACACCGCGACGTAGTGTCCAACGCCCGCGGACTTCGCGGCAGCCACTAAATTGGTGGTCGATTTCGTGAAGAACTTCATCACCGCATCGTCGTCGAACGAATGGGACCGCGTCGTGGCCGTGCTCCTTCAGCTTCTGGACCACCTTTGAGCCCAGGACGCCGCAGCGCCTGCTACCACAATCTTCATGATTTCTCCCTCAGGAGATTCTTGTGGTCACGCCAATCGGCGCAGGCAAAGTTTAGTCCAAGTGACACGCCGCTATATCCGGGAACGCCGTGCCCTGCGGGACGCAGAACACGGCGTTGGCTTCGACTTGACATCTGGCTATGTCAAGCCAGGCGGGAACATGCTGTAGATATCCGGAAACCATGCGTCAGGGGGCAAATAGTCGGCAGGGTTGAAAAGCTCAGCGGGGAACTGCGGGTTGGCCACGGAGTCCCACACCAGGCTGGGAGTTGTCGAGCCCGCGTTTTCGATCCCGTCCGCCGTACCGTTCGCAGTGACCTCCAGGAAGTTCGTGAACTCGCCTGGCACGGTTGTGATCTCGATCTGGTTGCCGTCCGCGAGCATCACGTTCAGGTTGTTGAGGTCGTACGTCGTCTGGCCATCCACCACCTGCGCTCCGGGACCGAACGTGGTGTCGTAAATCGAGGCCCCGGCCAGGCCGTCAGAGTCGATGCCGCTGGGATTGTCCGCGGCCGGAGTGAAGTCGCCGAACTGGTATACCGCATTGTCTATCAGCGCCGATGAGCGCATGGCCCAGCGCCACGCCAGAGAAACGATCCGAGCCGCCGAACTCAATCCAGCTGCGGTCCAGGTTCCAACCGTCCAGCTCGGCCACTTCAGATGCCGGGGTACCAAACGTCGGGCGGCAATAGGCTGGACAGATTCTCAACGGCCGCCAGCGCCGCTGCCGTGTCAGCCAGCCCACTAAACAGCAGGGAAGGCTCGGTAGAGCCGGGTGCTGCAAACCAGTCAGCTGAGCCAACCCCTGGGTCATCCACGGAATACAAGGTACCCGAGGCCGTGGTGAGGACATTGTCCTCGACACCGTCGCCGAACACCACGTGGATGTCATGGAGCGCGGCGGTGACGTCGGGCGGCGGCAACTGCTCGGTGGCGGCGTTGAAGCTGGGGTCGTACGCGAAATCGGTCACCGTCGCACCCGCCAGGCCCGCCGGGTCGGTACCACCACTAGTGGCTGCGCCGAAGTCGTAGAGCGACTCATCAGTCAAAGGGGTTGCGTAATCAGACTCGAACACGTCATAGCTGCCGACGGTCGAACCATCTACCTCCACATTAATCGGCTGGTCCTGCTGCCACTCGGTGAAAAACGGCTGGAACCCCACATACCCGTCGACGCCGAGTGGCGTGTAGGGCACTTCTGGGCCAGCTTTCACCAAGGTAAGGCTGGTAAGGCTGCCGGCGTCGCCAATTTCGTCATCGGCGTGCGCCAACGCCAGCGGGATCAACCCGGCCGCAGAAGCGGCAGCGAGGCCGCCGGCACCCGCACCTAGTGCCAGCAGAAGACGACTTTGTTTCACCACGGTGCCCCCTATGGTTATTGTAATCACGCTCAACAGGATGGAATTTTGAGAGCGTACACGGATGGCCGGGTTAGAGTGCGCGGAAACATCAAATGGTTACAACCTTTTTTAAGGCCCAGACCCGGAAGCCATGTGTTGGTGGCACGGGCGGCTGACCACCCTTTCCATGGCACAGTCGGCCACCCGCCAGGGTTAACGATTAGGGGAGGCGCGCCACATCGAGCTTGTCCATGAGTTGGCGATTCCGCAGTTGCTCGTGACTTGGCGCGAATTACTCCCCTCCTACCATAAATTGGGCTGGCTTGGTGCAGTTCCGAGCTTATCGGCCGCTGCAGACATCTTCGCCCGGATCGTGGCCATTATGTCCGGTTCTGGATATCACCATCCTTGGCCCGGCGGCTTGAGCCTTTGACCTCATTCGTACCGCTAGCCGATTTGCCACTACATTTCCGCTTGTGACCGCCGTCGACTGGCGTCAGCGGGATCCGCCCGCTCAGCGGCCCTGCGCACAGCGCCGCTGCGGACCGCAAACACCGGGAAGAAACCGTAGCCAGTGCCGGCACGAAGCTAATCATCGCGATGAGCAGCCAAACTAGTTTTGATAGTCAGCGCTCCTGCTTAAATGCCGACCCAGCTTGGGAGAGCGCCGCAAAGGAATAAGAAGAATGCAAACAGCGGGCGACCGAACAGAATGACCACCGCTATTATTGCGCCCAGCATCACACTGGCCTCCACTGAGCCGTGCTGCGGTGGAACGCCAGCAACTTTAGTGGCGCTAACGATAGCATCGCGGTGGTACTTTCGCCTGGTGCCGAGCGTCTACGATGCCGGTCGCGGAAAGTTATGCAGCAGCCGCTGACGATATGGGGAAATAATCAGCTAGAACGAAACTTCCGGCCAGCCTGCTGAAAGTAAACGGTCAGGTGGCGGATCTTTGCGTCAGCGGCGAACTCGAACATCGTCATCGAGTTCATGACGTGGGCACGTTGATTTCTGACGTGTCGCTCTTCGATTCGAAGTACACCAGCTCGGGCAGCTCGGAGATCCGCTTCACCGTGGTCTCGAACGTGTCGATTGAACGCGCCCATTGACTCAGCATCTCGGCGTACTGCTGCCAGTCGTGAACTTCGAGGAAGGTGCGGTCAAGAGCAGCGATCCAAATCGGCCGGCATGCCGTCGCTTCCCCCAGACCCCCTGCGTAACTGTCCAAAAACACTGGATGATCGCCGGGTGAGGGTCATCGTCACGGGCGGCAACAGCGGCGTCGGCAGGGCGACCGCTGCGGCACTCGCAGCCAATGGTCACAGTGTCGTCATCGCCTGCCGCACCATCCCGAAAGCTGAGCAAGCCGCGGCCACCATGGCCGGCGACGTTGAGATAGCCCACCTCGATCTCGCCGATCTGGCCAGCGTGCGAAAGTTCGCGGACTCGGTGGACGGCGTTGAGGTGCTGATCAACAACGCCGGCGTGCTGGGTCTGCCGCTGACGCGCACGGCGGACGGATTCGAGGCGCATATGGGCACCAACTACCTCGGGCATTTCGCCCTGACGTGTCTGCTCGGCGACAAAATCAAGGATCGGGTGATCTCGGTAGTCAGCTCGTCCTACGCCCTGAGCCGTCTGCACATCGATGACTTGAACTGGCAAAACCGCAAGTATTCGAAGTGGGCAGCCTACGCGGAATCCAAGCTGGCAATCATCCTGTTCACCGGCGAGCTGGTAAGCCGCGGCGTACGGACCTACATGACCGATCCGGGTGCGACGGACACCGACGTCACCAGGGACACCACCGGTTTGCTTCCTTGGGTGCGGGAACACACCTTCCGCCGGTTTCCCGCGCACAGCGCGGCGACGGGCGCGCGGTCAACGATTCAGGCGGTTACCACGGACCTGCCCAGCGGCACCTACCTTGCGCCGCGCTTCAGCCAGTGGGGCAAGCCGAAGGTGACCAGGCTGCGCAAGAAGGCTCGCGACGCCGCGATGGCAGCTCGCTTGTGGGACTTGTCGGTTGAGCTGACCGGCTGTGACTGGCAGAAGAGCGACGCGGGGTAGGACTCCGGCGAGCGTTTGATAAGTGTGGCTTCGCGGGTAAACCCCTGCGTGACCCACGCACAAATGACGGTCGAACCTCAGCTGCCCGCTCCATACGGGCCGCTGTCGATGGCTGTCCGGAGCAGCCTCACCGAACTGGCGCCCCGCGATCAACTGGCTCGCATCGGGCCCTCGATGCGCGACTCCGATCCGTACGGCCTCGATCTGCACCTGGCCCTGTACATGTGCTACGAACTGCACTACCGCGGATTCGCCGGCGTCGACCCCACCTGGGAATGGAATCCCGGACTACTGCACCTGCGCGGGCAATTGGAGCGAACTTTTCTCGCCGGAGTGCGCCGCGACGTCGGCCGCATCGAACCCGGCCACACCGCTGAGGCCGAAATGGACGCCCTCTCAATCGAATCCGTCGACGGGACGGGCCCGTCATATTGGCTGCGCGACAACGGAACCTGGGAGCAGATGCGCGAGTACTTCGTGCACCGATCGCTGTACCACCTCAAGGAGGGCGATCCGCACGCGTGGGCCATTCCACGGCTGACCGGTCAGGCCAAGGCCTCCTTCGTCGCGGTCGAATTCGACGAATACGGGGCCGGGCGTGGTACGCACATTCATCAGCAGCTGTTCGCCGACTTGTTGACCGCCGCGGGTCTGGATTCGAGCTACCTCGCTTACCTCGACATGGTCCCCGCTGAATCGCTGGCGGTGGTGAACCTCATGTCGATGTTCGGCTTGCACCGGCGGTTACGCGGCGCAGCCATCGGACATTTCGCGTCGACGGAGATCACCTCGTCGCCGGGCTCGCGCCGGTTGGTCGAGGCACTGCAACGGCTGGCCGCGCCGGCGGAATGTATCGCGTTCTACCGCGAGCACGTCGAGGCGGACGCGGTACACGAGCAGGTGGTGCGCGTCGACGTGGTGGGCGACCTCGTCGCGCGTGAACCGCAACTGGACCCCGATGTGGTGTTCGGCATCCGCGCGCACGCTGTCGTCGAAGATCGGCTTGCCGACGCCATCATGGCGTCGTGGAAGGCCGAACAGACGTCGCTACGACGACCGCTGGGCTGACCCGGCCCGCGCAGGCCGGCAGCGCCGATGGCTGGTGTCACACAACGGATAGTTCTTGCTGCGCCGACAAGTGCAGATAGCCACCATGAATCGGTCGGATTCCACGACCCCGCCGTCGGGCGTCTCGATGCGCACCGGCCCGGATACCAACACCGGGCCGTTGGGTATCACTTGCACCCGAGTGCGCTCGGTCATGGTTTGTCCGCCCGGATCACCACTAGCTCCTCGGTCCGGCAGCCCTTTTGAATCATTCCCGTGACTTCCAGCCAGCCGACTCGCGCCGACAGAACCGGTCCGAACGGAACCAATTGAGAGGCAATGACTTCGGCGTCCAGACCAGTTGCCCGCAAGGCATTCACCGAATTCTCCACACCAGACAAGGTTGACTGAACCAGCAGCATGGAGCCGCCGGCTGCCAACAGGCCGGCCGCCGATTCGCACAGCGGATCCAGCACCAACCGCCCGTCGACGCCCGCGTTCCATGCCCATGTGGGGCCAGCGGTGATCGGGATGACCTCGGTGTCGCCCGCCGGTGGGGTGGGCACATACGGCGGGTTGGACACGATGACGTCGAAGGGCGCGTGATCCAGTGCGCCAGAACATGATCCCTCACGGACGTCGATTACGACGCCGGCGTGGACGGCGTTGCCTCGCGAGCAGTACACGGCGTGCGGGCAGATATCGAACGCGGTGACGCTGGCTGCACCAAGTTCGGCCGCGGCGATGGCGACGACACCGCTACCGGTACACAGGTCCAACACCCGCCGTCCCTGGGCCAGCTCGGTTTTTTCGAGCGTGTCGATCAGCAATTGCGAGTCATGTTGTGGCGGGTAGACACCGTCGAGATTCAGCGAATCAAACGGCACGGGGTAAGCGATGGTCACTTCGGCCTTCCGAGGTCGTGATCGCCGCGGTGGTTACGGCTTGAGCTAACTCATGCCCACAATCCACGGCCTCGAAACCGGATTCGCGTGCGAACTAGTTAAGTGCGCGCGGGCGCATGGGCGAGTTGGTCGACAATGGCCGAGCAGAACGCCGGGAGGTCAGCCGGTGATCGGCTGGTCACCAAATTTCCGTCGACGACGACTTCCTCGTCGACGACTTTGGCGCCGGCCTTGCGCAGATCGGTGCGAATGCTCGGATACAAGGTCAGCTTTCGGCCCGCCACCACGCCGGCCTCGACCAGCGTCCACGGTCCGTGACAGATGGCAGCGACCGGCTTGCCAGAGTTGACAAACGCCCGCACGAACGCAACGGCTGCATCATCCAGACGCAGTTTGTCTGGATTCACCGTGCCGCCAGGAAGAACCAGCGCGTCGAACTCGTCTACCGAAGCGTCTGAAACCGCACGATCGACGTCGAACGCTCCAGCCGGCTCCAGATCGTGGTTGCGGGCTTGGATCTCACCGGTTTTCAGCGACAGCAGCGCAACCTGCGCGCCTTCCTCGGTTAGCGCCCCGCGCGGCTGCTCGAGTTCGACTTTCTCTACGCCGTCGGCGGCTAAGATGGCGACCTTCTTGCCTTGCAACGAGTTTGGCATCTGGATTCTCCTTTATGATTTTTCATCTCGCGCCGTGGCTGCCGTCCGCAGTTCGGCCAGCAATGGCTCAGCGGCCTCCTTGAGGAAGAGATCTTGCGTCTCGCCGCCGATTTGCAGCAGCGCGATGTCGGTGAAGCCGGCCTCCCAGTAGGGACGCACAGCGTCGACGATCGCGTCCAGGTCCGGGCCGCAGGAATGCTCTCGGCGACATCCTCGGGCCGGACGAACTGTGTCGCACCCGCAAAACCGGCCGGTGTCGGCAGGTCGGCGTTGACCTTCCAGCCTCCGCCGAACCAACGGAATTGGTCGTGGGCGCGTTCGATGGCGGCATCGCGATCCGGGTCCCAGCAGATGGGTATCTGCCCGACGACCCGGCCTCCACCGGCGATGCCGGTGCCCTGCAGCGTCGTGTGCCAGGCGCGGACGAGGTCTGCATCAGGTTGGACCGCGACCAAGTGATCGGCGAGGGTGGCGAATTTCTCGATGGCCTTTTTCCCGCCCATCGCGACCGCGAGGCCGACCGGGACATCCGGCAGGTCCCACAACCGCGCGGAATCCACCTGGTAGTAGTCGCCCCGCCAGTCGACCAGACCGCCGCCGAACAGCGCGCGGATGATCTCGATGGCCTCCCGCAACATGTCTTGCCGTTGTGCGATGGCCGGCCAACCCTTGCCGACGACATGCTCGTTCAGGTTCTCGCCGCTACCCAGTCCCAGGGTGAATCGGCCGTCGGCGAGGATCTGCACGGTCGCTGCCTGCTGCGCGACGATCGCGGGGTGATAGCGCATGGTTGGGCAGGTCACATAGGTGTAGAGGCCTACCCGTTCGGTGGCCTGCGCTACTGCTCCGAGCACCGCCCAGGCGTTGGGCGCATGACCTTGCGATGTCAGCCACGGCGAAAAGTGGTCAGAACTTACCTCGAAGTCGAAACCTCGGTGCTCAGCCGAAACCGCATAGCGGACAAGGTCTTTCGGCCCGTTCTGTTCGGTCATCAGGGTATAGCCAAAGCGTGTCACAGCACATTGGGTACCCCCGCATAGCCGGAGCAAACGACTCTAAGTCAGAGTCGGTCCTTGACCGCTGCTGACAGACGGGCGCCGTCGGCTTTTCCGGCCGCCAGCGCGGTGGCGGCCTTCATCACCAAACCCATCTGTTTCATGCCGGGCCGCTCGCCCAACTGTTCGGCGACCTGTGCGATGGCGGTATCGGCGACGTCGGCCAACTCGGCGTCGGTGAGCGGCGTCGGCAGATACTCGTCGATGACCCGCGCTTCGGCGTGCTCGTTGGCCGCGAGTTCCCCGCGGCCGTTTTGGGTGTAGATCTCTGCGGCTTCGCCGCGCTTCCTGGCCTCGCGGGCCAACACCTTGAGCACCTCGTCGTCGGAGAGTTCCCGCGCCTCTTTACCGGAGACCTCCTCGGTCTGAATCGCGGCCAACAGCATGCGTAGCGTCGCGGTACGCAACTTGTCCTGCGCCTTCATCGCACCAGTCAGATCTGCCCGCAGCCGGGACTTGAGTTCTGCCATAGCTAGAGACGCTACGCGAGGCGCCACCCTCAGGGGACGTTGAGAAATGAACCGGTGCTCGACAGTATGGAGCCATGCGCGCCGGCGACGATGCAGAGCAAAGCGATGCTGAGGAGCGGCGCATCACCGACGACGGCGGCTCAACCTGGTGACTTGGCCGCCGCATGATTACCCGGACTATCCGGAATACCCCGCACTCGGTTACGGTCCCCCGGTCTATCCACCGTCGAGCCAGCCACCGTCGATCCATCCACCGCCGGGCTATTCCCCGTGGGTCCATCCCCAGCCGGGCTACGGCCCGCCCCCCACCTATCCGCCGCCGGGCTACGCGCCCTACCCGCCACCGAGCTACCCGTCTACCCCCGGTTATGCCTTGCCGTCCGGCTACGGCAGTCCGCCACCGTACGGATTTGGAATACGCGCGCCGGGGATAATCCCGTTGCGGCCACTGAGCCTCACCGACATCTTCAACGGCGCGGCCTCCTACATCCGGACCAACATGAAGGCCACCTTGGGGCTGACCGCGATCATCGTGGTGAGTACGCAGATCATCACGTTGATCGCCACTGTCGGGCCCTTGGCTGCCGCGAGTCGGCTGCGGACCGCCCCGACCGACGAACTCACAGGGGGTTACGTAACCGCCTGGCTGCTGTCAGCCGGGCTCGCCGGCCTGGTCGGCTGGCTGGCCGGCCTCCTACTCAGCGGCATGCTCACGGTCGTCGTAAGCCGGGCGGTGTTCGGCTGGACAATCGGCCCCGGCGAAACGTGGGCCAGGATTCGTGGGCGGCTGCCCGCGTTGATCGGGCTGGTGGCGTTGGAGTCCGTGGGGCTGGTAATTCTGTGCGGGCTGGTGGGCCTCATCGTCGCGGCGGTCGGCGCCGCCGCCAGCGCAGGGGCAGCCGTTCTCATCGCGCTGCCCCTGGTCCCTGTCGCTATCGCGACGGTGGTCTACTTCTACACGGTGCTGTCGTTCGCGCCGGTGCTGATAGTGCTGGAGCGCCTGCCGGTGATCGACGCGATCACGCGATCATTTACGTTGGTTCGCAACAGTTTTTGGCGGGTGTTCGGCATTCGGCTCTTGACGTGGTTGGTGGTGGTTTTGATCGCAGGTGCGATCGCGGCCCCGTTCGACTTCGTCGGTGGCTTGCTGGTCGGACCCGGCGGCTCGGTGCTGATCGGCGCGACGGTGGGCGCGGTCGGATCGGCGATCGGCCGGATCATCACCGCTCCATTCAGCGCCGGCGTCGTTGTCTTGCTCTACATCGACCGCCGGATCCGCGCCGAGGCATTCGATCTGGTCTTGCAGACCGGTGCCGCCGGCGGTCCTGCGCACACCCAGCCGGCGGCCTTCACCGACTATCTGTGGCTGACGCGGCCGAGGTAGGGACGATCCGAGCATGTCCGCCATCGACGTCGACCGCGATACCGCACACCAAGCCGCCCAACGCGAACTCGACAAGCCGATCTACCCCAAGGGCTCGTTGACCCAGCGGCTGTTCGAGTGGATTCATGACCTGCTCTTCCGGCTCATCGAGAAAGGCTCTTCGGTACCGGGCGGCTGGTTCACCCTCAGCGTGCTGTTCGTCTTGCTGGTTGTCGCGATAGTGGTCGCCATCCGCGTCGTCCGGCGCACCATCCGCACTCATCGCGGCGGCGACTACCAACTTTTCGATCCCGGTCAGCTCAGCGCCCACCAGCATCGCGCTATTGCGGAACGCCTTGCCACCGAGGGCAATTGGACCGCGGCGATTCGACATCGGCTGCGCGCGGTGGCCCGCGGTCTCGAAGAGACCCGGGTGCTGGACCCAGCCCCGGGCCGCACCGCCAACGAACTGGCGCACGACGCCGGCGCACGCCTGCCTCACCTGGCACCCGAATTATCCGAAGCAGCAACCGCATTCAACGACGTCACCTACGGCGAAAGGCCGGGAACACCGGCTGCCTATCAGTTGATTGTCGACCTCGACGACCACCTGCGATTCCGGTCCGCCGCAAACCGACCCGGGCCGGATCAGCCCGCCACCCTCGACCCATGGGCGCAGGCTCGGTGAGCGTCATCGACCAGACCATCCCGGTGCGCCGACGGCGGTCATCGCTTTGGGTACTCCTCATGCTGGCCGCCGTCTGCGTCGTCGCTGCGATCGGCACCTACCTGACCGCACCGCGTCCGGGCGGGCGAATGGACCCGGCCTCAACCGGATCCGGCGGCGCGCACGCGTTAGTCACCCTGCTGCGAGACCGTGGTGTCACCGTGGTGGTCGCCGCCAGCGTCGCCGAGGCCGAAAACGCAGTGCGTCCGGGAACACTGCTGCTGTTCGCTCAGAGCCAGCGCGTCACCAGCGACTCGCTGCTCGAACGACTGGCTGCAACCCCGGGCGATCTCCTGGTCGTGGAACCGACGTCACGCACCCGCGCCAAGCTCACCCCTGGAATCCGCAGCAGCGGGGCAAGTGTCTCGAGCACGGAGCCGAAGTGCACGTTGCGCGAAGCCAGCCGAGCGGGAACCGTCGACTTCGGGCCTGCCAACACCTACGTCGAGAATGCCGGTCAAGCCATCACCAGCTGCTATGGCGGAGCGCTGGTTCGATACCGCGACGGCGGTCGCACCGTGACAGTGGTCGGCAGCACCGACTTCATGACCAACGGAGGCCTGTTGCAGGCCGGCAACGCCGCGTTGGCGATGAACCTCGCCGGTCAGCGCCAACGTCTGGTGTGGTACGCACCGCAGCACATCGAGGGTGAGTCATCCAGCGCCACATCGATTGTCGATTTGATGCCTGATCGGGTCAACTGGATCGTCCTGCAGCTGTGTCTGGCAGTGCTGCTGATCGCCGTGTGGAAGGGCCGCCGAGTCGGCCCGCTGGTCGCCGAGAAGCTGCCAGTGGTAGTCCGCGCATCGGAGACGGTCGAGGGCCGCGGCCGGCTGTACCGGTCGAGACGAGCACGCGATCGCGCGGCGCAGGCGCTGCGCGGTGCGACGCTACACCGACTGCTGCCGCGACTCGGCGTGGGAGCTGACACATCGACGCCGGCCTTAGTGATCGCCATCGCGCAGCGCAGCCGATCTGACCCGGACACCGTGCGGCATATATTGTTCGGCCCATCGCCGGCCACCGATGCCGACTTGGTACACCTTGCTCGTGCACTCGATGACATCGAAAGGCAGGTCGTACAACGATGACTCAACCGCGCCCCACCTCCGCTGCGCCACCGGCTGCTGAATCGGCTCGTCATGCGTTGCTGACGTTGCGCACCGAGATCGGGAAGGCCGTCGTCGGGCAGGAGGCAGTGATCACCGGTTTGGTGATCGCGCTGCTGTGTCGAGGCCATGTGCTGCTCGAAGGCGTTCCGGGCGTGGCGAAGACGCTGCTGGTCCGGTCACTGGCAGCGGCACTGCAACTCGAATTCAAGCGTGTCCAGTTCACCCCCGACCTGATGCCGGGCGATGTCACCGGATCGTTGGTTTACGACACTCGCACCGCGGCGTTCGTCTTCCGTAATGGCCCGGTATTCACCAATCTCATGCTGGCCGACGAGATCAACCGCACACCACCCAAGACGCAGGCCTCCTTGCTGGAGGCGATGGAGGAGCGCCAAGTCAGTGTGGACGGCGAACCTCGGCAGCTGCCCGACCCGTTTATCGTTGCGGCGACGCAGAATCCGATCGAATACGAGGGCACCTATCAATTGCCCGAGGCGCAGCTCGACAGATTCCTGCTCAAGCTGACGGTGTCGCTGCCGCCGCGCGACGCCGAAATCGCGATCCTCGGCAGGCACGCGCACGGCTTCGATCCACGTGACTTGTCGGCGATTCGGCCGGTCGCCGGGCCGCGCGAACTGGCGGCAGGCCGCGACGCGGTACGTCGGGTACGCGTTGCCGACGAAGTACTGGGCTACATCGTCGACATCGCCGGCGCTACCCGCCATTCCCCCGCCCTGCAACTGGGTGTTTCACCGCGCGGCGCAACCGCGTTGCTGGCCACCGCGCGATCCTGGTCATGGCTCTCGGGGCGAAACTACGTCACGCCCGACGACGTCAAAGCCATGGCGCGCCCGACACTTCGGCACCGGGTGATGCTCCGGCCCGAGGCCGAGCTGGAAGGCGCAACACCCGACGGTGTACTCGACGGCATCCTGGCCTCGGTCCCGGTGCCGCGCTAGTGATCCTGACTGGACGCACTGGGCTGATCGCACTCGTCTGCGCCCTACCCATCGCGTTATCGCCCTGGCCGCCATCTGCTTTCGTTGTGCTGCTGGCGGGGCTCACGGTGGCGGTAATCGCCGACGTCGGCTTGGCGGCCAGTCCATCCCGGCTGCAGTACACCCGCCAGCACAACAGCTCGGTACGTCTTGGCGAGCGGGTCAGCGTGGGACTGCTGGTCCACAACGGTGGCCGTCGCCGGTTCCGCGGGAAGATCCGCGACGCCTGGGCTCCCAGCGCACGCGCCGACCCACCGACGCATCCCGTCGACATTGCTGCGGGCCGTGTGCAGCGCATCGACACCTGCTTAAGGCCCGTCCGCCGCGGCGATCAACAGTCGGCAGCGGTGACCGCCCGATCGATCGGGCCGCTAGGGCTTGCGGGGCGGCAGAGGTCCCGACCAGTGCCCGGCCACGTGCGGGTGCTGCCGCCGTTCCTGTCGCGCAAGCATCTGCCGGCGCGGCTGGCCAAACTCCGCGAGATCGACGGCCTGTTACCGACGATGCACCGCGGGCAGGGAACCGAATTCGACTCGCTGCGAGAGTACGTTGTCGGGGACGATGTCCGCTCGATCGATTGGCGGGCAACCGCCCGCCGCTCCGACGTCGTCGTCCGGACGTGGCGGCCCGAACGCGATCGGCGAGTTGTCATCGTCTTGGATACCGGACGCACCTCCGCCGGCCGTGTCGGTGTCGATCCAACCGCCGCCGACCCCGGCGGTTGGCCCCGACTCGACTGGTCGATGGACGCCGCGCTACTGCTGGCTGCGCTCGCCT
Organism: Mycobacterium sp.; assembly: GCA_035314925.1. GTDB lineage: Bacteria > Actinomycetota > Actinomycetes > Mycobacteriales > Mycobacteriaceae > Mycobacterium. Next base: position 14,461 of record DATFYT010000048.1, read on the forward strand.
CGCGAGCCGGCGATAATGTCGACTTCCTCGCCCACGACCGGGTCACCCAAGCCGGCGTATTCGGCGCGGGACGAACCGAGCTGCTGGCCCGCCTCGTCGAAGCAATGGCATCTTTGCAACCGGCGCTCATCGAATCCGACTCCAGTGCAATGGTTTCGGCCATTCTGCGCCGCACCCGACGTCGAGCACTGGTCGTGCTACTGACCGATCTCAACGCCAGCGCCCTTGACGAGGGTCTGCTGCCGGTGCTGCCTCAGCTCTCCGCCAAACACCGGGTGATCATCGCGGCGGTCGCTGACCCGCGCATCGACGACCTGGCGACCGGTCGCACCGATGCGGCCGCGGTGTACGACGCCGCGGCCGCCGAGTACTCCAGAAACGACCGGCATGCGATCGCCTCGCGGTTGCGCCATAGCGGAGTCGAGGTCATCGACGCGCCGCCGACGGAGATCGCGCCGGCCCTGGCCGACGCCTACCTGGCGATGAAAGCCGCTGGGCGCCTGTGAATCAGCGAGTCGGGAGCACATCGGGCGCGTCGGCGATATCGCCGGTCTCCCCGGCCCGGGCGGCGCGTCGGCCGAAATGGACGATGTAAAACAAGAACCCGGCCTCGGCGGCCACGCCGATGCCGATCCTTGCAAGTGTCGGCAGCGGCGAAGGGGTGACGCACGCTTCGATGATCGCTGAGACCCCGAGTACGACGACGAGTCCGACAGCGACCGAAACCACGGCTCGACCCTGCTCGGCGAGGACCTGCCCGCGCGGACGATCACCCGGCGAGATCACCGACCAGCCCAATCGCATGCCGACGGCAGCCGCGAGGAAAATCGCCGTCAGCTCCAGCAGGCCGTGCGGAATCAGCAATCCCGCCAGAACATCGCCCTTACCCGCCTGAATCATCAGACCGGCCACTTCTCCGGTGTTCTCGGCATTCGCGAACAACACGAACGGAATCGGTACGCCCAGCAGAACGGAGAAGGCGATGCACCTCGCCGCCACCCACGCGTTGTTGAGCCAGACGTGCCAGGCAAAGAGCCAAGCGGGGTGTTCGCGGTAATAGGAGGAGAAGTCGCGGTTGACCAATTCGTTGATCTCGCTTGGTGTTCCAATAACCGATTGCACTTCCGTGCTCCCGATTACCCACACCGTGATGAGGACTGTGACGACAGCGAACAACGCCGCCGTCACCAGCCACCACCGCCAAGCGCGGTAAGCCACAACGGGGAACGACACCGTGAAAAACCGAATGAACTCGCTCCACAGTGGCGCGTGAGCGCCGGTGACCGCGGCGCGGGCACGGGCCACCAGACTCGACAGCCGGCCGACTAGTGCGGAATCCGACGACCCGGAGCGCAGCTTCGACAGGTGTGTCGACACCCGTTGGTACAGCTCGACGAGTTCGTCGATCTCGGCGCCCGTGAGTTGCCGGCGTTTTCTCACCAACCATTCGAGGCGATCCCAGGTGTCGCGGTGAGCCAGCACGAACGCATCGACGTCCATCAACGTGAAAGCCTAGGCGATCGCGGACCCCATTGCGGCACGCCAGGTAGCGTTCGCACTATGTCGGAGGTGGTCACCGGGGATGCCGTCCTGCTGGATGTGCGGATCGCCCAACTGCCGGTGCGGGCGGTCGGCGCGCTGATCGACATTGTCGTCATACTTATCGCCTACCTGATTTCCCTGTTTCTGTGGGCGGCCACCCTCAGCGAGCTGGATGGTGCTGCGACCGCGGGGATCATCGTCCTGTTCACCGTGCTGGTGTTCGTCGGTTATCCGCTGATCTTCGAGACCGCGACACGAGGTCGCTCGGTGGGCAAGATGGTGATGGGGCTGCGGGTGGTGTCGGAGGACGGCGGCCCAGAGCGGTTCCGCCAGGCGATGTTTCGTGCACTGGCGTCCGTCATCGAGATCTGGATGTTGCTGGGCAGCCCGGCAGTGATCTGCAGCATGCTCTCACCGAAAGCCAAACGGATCGGCGACATCTTCGCGGGGACGGTGGTGATCAGCGAGCGTGGGCCGAAATTGGGGCCACCACCGATGATGCCCCCGCAGCTGGCCTGGTGGGCCACGTCGCTGCAGCTCTCCGGGCTGAGCGCTGAACAAGCCGAAGTCGCACGCCAATTCCTCTCCCGTGCAACGCAACTCGATCCGCAGGTCCGCGATCAGATGGCCCACCGGATCGCTGGTGACGTGCTGAGCCGTGTCGCCCCTTCTCCGCCGCCTGGGACGCCGCCGCAACTCGCCCTGGCGGCGGTGCTGGCCGAGCGACACCGCCGGGAGCTCGCACGGTTGCGGCCGTCCCCGCACGGACCGCCGCCCGGTCCGTACACCGGGTCCCCGTCCTGGCCTGCGCCGTCGACCAACGGCTTTTCGCCGCCCCGCTAGATACGCATGCTGCGCGGGCTACTGCGCGACCGTGGCGGCGAGGATGCCGATGTCGGCGCCCAACAGCGCCAATGCCACGACCGGAACGACGATGCCCCATCGACGCCGAGCCGTGAAAAACGTGACCACGACCGTCAGTGCCGCCAGCACCGGAGGGCCGTAGAACAGCACGTCGAAACTGATCCCTTTGGGCCCAAGGTTCGGGCATTGCTTGTCGCTGCAGGCGGCAGTGCTCATCACCGAACCGAGCGCAAAGAGCATGACAGCGGCTGCGCCAAGCACCGTCAACGCCGCCAGCGCCCAGTTCACCCACAGCCGCAGGCGCTTGGTCCGGTCCGAGTCGCCGGCCGAAGCGGGCTGCTTGTTGCGGTCGGCGATGCCGGCGTCGATCTTCACATCGCGGTTTTCCTCGTTCATCTCTGCTGAGCTACCCCGCTGCTTCGAGTGACAAACCCGATGTCAAACGCCCCACCACAAATTCGACGTTGCATCACGATAGTTTTCGATATATCGTCATTGTATCGGTAGCGCATCCGGCGCTGCCGCTCCAGAAACGAGAAGACACATGAACAACCCATTCCCCCATGTAGAGGGACCTTTCCCCGGTGGACCCGGAGCACAGGGCTTCGGCTTCCACCCCCACGCTCGGCGTGCACTGCACGAGCAGCGCAGGCAGGCCCGTCGCGAGTTCCGCGACTTTGCCCGCGGTCACGATGCCGGCCACGACGGGCCGTTCGGCCCGGGTTTCGGCCCGGGTTTCGGTCCCGGCTTCGGTCGGGGTTTCGGCCCCGGCGGATTCGGCTTCGGCCCCGGCCAGCGCGGTAGGCGGCGCGGCGGACCCGGTCCGCGCGGCCGCCGTGGCGACGTCCGCGCCGCCATTCTGGTGCTGCTGGCCGAGCGGCCGATGCACGGCTACGAGATGATCCAGGAGATCGCCGAGCGCAGCCAGGACCTGTGGCGCCCCAGCCCCGGGTCGGTCTACCCGACCCTGCAACTGCTGGTTGACGAGGGGCTGATTGCCGGCACGGAATCCGAAGGCAGCAAAAAGCTCTTCGAGTTGACCGATGCCGGCAAAGCTGCCGCGGAGAAGGTCGAGACGCCACCGTGGGACGAGATCGCCGACGGTGTCGATCCCGCCCATCTGAACCTGCGCGCGGCGGTCGGGCAACTCTTCGGCGCCGTAGCGCAATCGGCTCACGCCGCCAGTGCTGAGCAGCAGCAACGCATCATCGAGATCGTCAACAACGCTCGTCGCGAGATCTACACGATCCTCGGCCAAGACGACTGACAACTCACCAGGGCGGGGACTCCACTCGGAGTCCCCGCCTTCGGCGTTTCAGGACACCTCAACCCAATCCAGCGTGCGCTGCACCGCTTTGCGCCAGCCCGCGTATCCCGCGGAGCGCTCGTCTTCGCTCCAGGCTGGCGTCCACCGCTTGCCTTCCTGCCAGTTGGTTCGCAACTCGTTCGGGTCGGCCCAGTAGCCGACCGCCAGGCCCGCCGCGTATGCCGCACCCAACGCGGTGGTCTCCGCGACCACCGGGCGCACCACGTCGACGCCCAGTACGTCGGCCTGGATCTGCATGCACAACTCGTTGGCGGTGATCCCGCCGTCGACCTTCAGCACCTCGAGGCGCACACCGGAATCGGCCTGCATCGCATCGACCACGTCGCGGCTCTGATAGCAGATCGACTCCAATGTCGCGCGGGCCAAGTGCGCGTTGGTGTTGTACCGCGACAACCCCACGATCGCCCCACGGGCATCCGAGCGCCAATAGGGTGCGAACAGCCCGGAAAACGCCGGCACGAAGTACATCCCGCCGTTGTCATCGACCTGGCGGGCCAATGCCTCGCTCTGCGCAGCGCCGCTGATGATGCCCAACTGGTCGCGCAGCCATTGCACCGCCGAGCCGGTCACCGCGATCGAACCCTCAAGCGCGTAAACGGGTTTGGCGTCGCCGAATTGGTAGCACACCGTCGTCAGCAGACCGTTGCGGGACCGAACGATCTGCTCACCGGTGTTGAGCAGGAGAAAATTTCCGGTGCCGTAGGTGTTCTTGGCCTCGCCGGGTTCCAGGCATACCTGACCGACCATCGCCGCATGCTGGTCACCGAGAATCCCGGTGATGGGCACCTCACCGCCGAGTGGTCCTGCTTCCAACGTGACACCGTAGGGCTCGCGCGGCGACGACGCCGCAATCGTCGGCAGCATCGCGCGCGGGATGTCGAAAAAGGACAACAACTCGTCGTCCCAGTCCAGCGTCTCCAAATCCATCAGCATGGTCCTGCTGGCGTTGGTGACGTCGGTGACATGCACCCCGCCGCGGGGGCCGCCGGTCAGATTCCACAACAGCCAGGTGTCCGCAGTGCCGAAGACCGCCTCGCCGCGCTCCGCTGCTGCGCGCACCCCTTCGACGTTCTCCAGAATCCATTGCAGTTTGCCGCCGGAGAAGTACGTCGCCGGCTGTAGACCGGCTTTTCGCCGGATCACGTCGCCGCGACCGTCGCGGTCTAGCGCCGACGCGATGCGGTCGGTGCGGGTGTCCTGCCAGACGATCGCGTTGTAATACGGTCGGCCGGTATGCTGGTTCCACACCAGCGTCGTCTCCCGCTGGTTCGTGATCCCCAGCGCGACAATGTCTTTCGCCGACAGGCTCGTGTTGTTCAGCGCTGACATCAGGACTGAGGTGGTGCGCTCCCAGATCTCGATCGGATTGTGTTCGACCCAGCCGGCGCGCGGCAGAATCTGCTCGTGCTCAAGCTGATGGCGGCCCACCTCGGTGCCGTCGTGGTCAAAGATCATGCCGCGGGTGCTTGTGGTGCCCTGGTCGATCGAAGCGACGAATTCCGCCACGTGTTTTCCTCCCGCGATCTCGTCCATCATGGACTACGCGGGCGCTCAAATCCGCCGCATCGAGCGCATGCCGCCGCGACCAGCGGTCGCGTGCGCAAGTGCCTTCGCTCAGGAAGTCACAAGCCCCCGAGGAGGTCCACACCGGGGTCGGTGGGGATGAAGTCGATGCCAAAGAAATTGTCGATGTAACTAACCGAACCGCCGACGTCGTCAACGCCAAGCTGGAAAACCCCGGGGTCGGTCAACAGAACCTCGAATGCGCCCGATCCAGACGGGCCAAAATACGTGTCCAGGTCGAAAGCAGACCCGTCGAGAGTCCCGGTGAGGTAGTTGTCGAACGCGAATGTGCCGTCGTTAAAGCCGAGCATCTCCGTGTACCCGTCAAACGGGTACGGACCGAGCGTCACTACCTGGCCGGTAGCGCCGGTCAGATCGGTCGTTGGGTCTGCGCCGGCCAGCGGGCTGATGAGCAGCGAGATCAGCGGAGGGGCCAGGAGCACACCAAAGGAAATGCCGACCATGCCACTCAGACGGCGGTGAATGTTATTCATTTTCAAATCCCATCTCCGTGTGAATTTGATAAGGATTAGCTGAGATTAGCTTGATATTGGCGGCGGCGGAGTGAAACGCACGTTGCAGTTGAATTAACAAGCCCCTGGCGCCGCTTTCGGTTTATTGCGTTGATCTGTTGCGCAGGACTGAGCAAACCGGTTGCATCGGCGGTGTGGGCGATGAGGTCAAGCGGACCACCTACGAGCGGGTACACCGACAGGAATACCGGCGCAAGGTGCAGTTGTGCCTCGACGTCTTCGAAACCATGCTCGCCCAAGCCAGCTTCGAATTCGAGCGCCCCCTTACCGGGATGGAAATCGAATGCAACCTGGTCGATGACGACTATCAGCCCGCGATGTCGAATCAGGACGTGCTGGCCGCCATCGCCGACCCGGCCTACCAAACCGAATTAGGTGCCTACAACATCGAATTCAACGTGCCGCCGCGGCCGCTCGCGGGCCACACCGGGCTTGACCTGGAAGCCGAGGTGCGGGCAAGTTTGAACGCGGCCGAGACGAAGGCCAGCGCCGGGGGCGCCCACATCGTCATGATCGGCATCCTGCCGACGCTGATGCCCGAGCACCTCACCGGTGCCTGGATGAGCGAGTCGAGCCGCTATGCGGCCCTCAACGACGCGATCTTCAACGCCCGCGGCGAAGACATCCAGATGGACATCAGTGGGCCGGAGCCGCTCAGTCTGATCTCGCCGTCTATCGCTCCCGAATCAGCTTGCACCAGTACGCAGTTGCACTTGCAGGTGTCGCCCGCCGATTTCGCCAGTAACTGGAATGCCGCCCAGGTGCTGGCCGGGCCGCAGCTGGCGCTCGGGGCGAATTCGCCGTACTTCTTCGGTCATCAGTTATGGTCCGAAACCCGCATCGAACTGTTCGCGCAGTCCACCGATACCCGGCCCGACGAGCTCAAAACCCAAGGGGTGCGACCGCGAGTGTGGTTCGGTGAACGCTGGATCACATCGATCTTTGATCTGTTCGAGGAGAACGTCCGCTACTTCCCGTCGTTGCTGCCGGAGGTGTCCGACGAGGATCCGGTCGCCGAACTCGCCGCGGGACGCACACCGCACCTACCGGAGTTACGCCTGCACAACGGCACCGTATACCGGTGGAATCGGCCGGTGTACGACGTCGCCAATGGGCGGCCGCATCTGCGGGTGGAAAACCGCGTGCTGCCCGCCGGGCCGACGGTGATCGACATGCTGGCCAATTCGGCTTTCTACTACGGGATGTTGCGCACGCTGTCCGAGGAGGACCGTCCGCTGTGGACGAAGATGAGCTTCGCTGCGGCGCAACAGAATTTCGTCGCGGCCGCTCGGCGAGGCATGCAGGCAAGCCTCTATTGGCCGGGATTGGGCGAGGTGACCCCCGAGGAACTGGTGTTGACCGAACTGCTGCCGATGGCACACGACGGACTGGAGCGGTGGGGCGTCGCCGGCGAGGTGCGGGAGCGGTTTCTCGGTGTCATCGAGGGCCGCGCCCGCACCCGACGCAACGGCGCGGTGTGGCAGGTCTCTACCGTGCGTGCGCTACAAGAGGGCGGATTGTCCCGGCCTGCAGCGCTGGCCGAGATGCTGCGGCGTTACTGCGAGCACATGCACACCAACGAACCGGTACACACCTGGGACACGGCGGCGGGTTAGGCGCCGAGACCCGCCGCTGCGACCACCGCCCAGAGCACTTCGGGGTGCTGGATGTCGCTATGCGCGCCGCTGAAGGGCGACTGGTTTGCGCATATAACGGCATTCGCGTCCAGGCTGTAGAAGCGACCGGCTGTGAAGCCATAAGGCTTTCCCTGCGCCGCCAGCACCACGGTCGTAGGACTGGGGGTTTGCTGATATCCGTCATGGCCCATGCCGCCCCATCGGAAGACCAGGTCGGTGGCTGATTCGCTGTCTTGGCCGGCCAGCATGCTGGCCGCCGGGTACCACCATCCGACGGCTCGGTCAGCGGCGCTGAACGTGGCGAGCAGCGGACCGTCGACCCGGCTGCCGTCGCCCGCCAATCCGCCTGCGCGAGACGGGTCGAACATCAGCGACGAGGCAAACGTGAAGTGGGAGAACGCACCTTGAATCAGCGTGAGCGACTTGACCGGGCTGGCCGATCCGGTTTGGTTAGCGGGCAAGCCAGCCAGTGTGTAAGACACGAGTCGCGCACCAAAACTGTGCCCCATCAAATGGATTCGCGGGGGGCCGCTGGGGCCACGCAGACTAGCCAGCAGTGGGCCCAGGCCGTTTTGGCCCACCACGCCCGCCCGATTTTTCATCTCGTAGTAGCTCATCGTGCGCAACACTTCGCGCGCCCCGTTCCACAGTCCGGCGAACGGATTGCCGATTCCCTGCGCGGAACTGGTCACATGGGGCGCCATAGCCGCCGCGTGCCCGAACGCGGTCGCGGTATCGGCGGTGATCAGCGCGGCTTCGCCGGTGTCTTCGACACCCTGCGGTTTAGTGGTCACCAAACCGTTTACCAGTTGGTGGAATTGGGTGAGCTTGGTCGGATCCTGTGGCTGTTGATCCAACAGTTGACCCATGGTGTCCAGTTGCTGTTGCTGGCCCGGAAACGACGGTGTCAGGGCCTTGGCGAGCTCGGCGCCGGTGGACGGCACCGCAGGCGGTGTGGCCGGATCGTCGTCGGGAAACAACAAGGACGGCCAGATGACGCCGACAGCCGCGCTGCTGGACAGATTGGTGCCGAGTTGGGCAGCGAGCAGACCGAACATTGCCACATAGAGGTCGCGGGCCGAATCGACACCGTTGTTCCAGCCGTGCGAGAGCACGAAAAGATCAGTGATCCCGCCGGCTGCCACCGCGGCCGGCAGCCCACCGTCGCCACCCCCGTTCGCCGTGTTGAGCGAGCCGTCGGCGTTGAAATCGACTTCGTAGCAGGCCAATCCGTTGATGTCGGTCATGGGGTTCCCTTCGGTTCTAGCTGCTGGACAGGGCTCGCATCAGATCAATCAGACCGGTGCCCTGGTAGAACTCGTGGCGCCCCAAATCTGTTGCTGTGTCACAGAAGAGTTTCTTGAGCTGAAACGGTTGGCCGACGTATTCGTTGCGAGCCGACATGAACGCCGCCATTGCCCCGGATACGTGCGCGGCCGACATCGATGTGCCGCTGTCTTCCCGGTAGCGCGCCAGATTCTTCGCGTCACCTACGGCGGGTGCCAGCGGCGGAACGCCGGCGACGAGGTCTCCGGTGGCTGCTGACGTGATGCGTTCACCCGGTGCCACCACGTCGGGCTTCGGGCGACCGTCGAGGGTGGGACCCTTCGACGAGTTGAAGGTGACGCCGTAGGTGTGCGGCCGATAGCGATGTACGGAACCGACGGTGACCGCACAGGCCGCGTTTCCCGGATCGCTGATCGTCGATAGTTGCCCGTAGACGTCACTCGACGGGCCCTCGATGGTTCCGCCGGCGCCCGCGTTGCCGGCGCTGACGACAGCTACCACGCCGGTACCGACCAGCAGATCCAATTCGCGGCACAACGGACTTTGCCCCGCGGCGTACTCCGTAGGAGGCCAGGGGCAGCCGAAAGACATGTTCACTCCGTGGATTTGCAGATCTCGACCGCCGCTGTTGACGGTGCGGATGTAGTCGATCGCCTGGATGACAGCGCTCGACAGGGTGTTGCCGTTGTCATCCAGGACTTTGATGCTGACCAGGTTGGCTTTGGGAGCCACCCCGGACAGGGTGGTGCCCGCGGGCAGTGTGCGCAGCGCCCATTGCGGCAGGTCTTGTGTGGTCGGTTCGTTATAGGCAATCCGTAGCAAAGCCGGGTCCTTGGGTGCTTGTCCCGCGATGATTCCGGCCACATGGGTGCCGTGCCCGTACGCGTCGGCCAGCGGAGACGGCTTCGCGTCCGGGGACGACGGAATGGTGAAGTCGCGGTGCAATTTAGCGACCGCACTGGCGGTCAACGTGTCATGGGTGGCGAAATGAGGGTGGGTTGCGTCGATGCCGGAATCGAGTACCGCCCAGACGATTCCGGTGCCTGCCGAGCCGAAAGTGCGGATGGCTGCGTCCGCCTTGACGGTGCTGACCGAGCGATCCAGATGCGCGCGCAGCACCAGATCGGGCCAAACTCGGTAGATCAGCCCCAGACCTCGGTCCCCACCCGCGTCTCCGCCGCGCACCAACCGGGTGATCTCGTCAGGGGCCAAAACGCACCGCATGTAATGGCGGGCTATCGGCACCGGCTGCGGCGGGCCCGAGGTGCCGAAGACATCTCTGAACAATCGACGGAACCGGCGGCGGACGGCGTCCGGACTCGCTCCGCGGTCCAGGCGAAGTTCGATCAGCACCATGCGCCGGTCTTGCGCATCGACAAGCATCATGCGCTCCGCACCAGGTGGAGCAGTTTGGGTGTCGCCCATGACAAGTGGGCTGACGACTGACGTACGCCGTGGGCCGTGGGGCGGTGGGACATTAGTCATGCTGGCCAGCCTGGCCGCGGTAGATGTGCGGGCACAAGGCAAGTCTGCGCGAGACAACCACTGTTACGCATGACTTACGACGAAACCGGTTCGATTGTTCAGATGTCGGGCCAAGCCGGGCTTGTTGAAACCGCGGCTGCGCGGGGTACGTTGGAAGGCATGGCAAATGAGGTAATGGATTGGGACAGCGCATATCGCGAGCAGGGCAGGTTCGAAGGCCCGCCGCCGTGGAACATTGGTGAGCCGCAGCCGGAATTGGCCGCGCTGGTGGCCGCCGGCAAGTTCCGCAGCGATGTGCTCGACGCGGGATGCGGCTACGCGGAGTTGTCACTGGCCCTGGCCGCCGACGGCTATACCGTGGTCGGCGTCGACCTCACGCCGACAGCCGTCGCGGCCGCTAATCGGGCCGCACAGGAGCGCGGTCTGAACACGGCCAGTTTTGTGCAGGCCGATATCACCGCGTTCGGTGGCTACGACGGCCGGTTCAACACGGTGGTGGACAGCACGTTGTTCCATTCGCTGCCGGTCGAGGGCCGCGACGGTTATCTGCAGTCGGTGCATCGCGCGGCGGCCGACGGGGCCAACTACTTCGTTTTGGTGTTCGCCAAGGGCGCGTTCCCGGCCGAGTGGGAAACCAAGCCGAACGAAGTCGACGAGGACGAGTTGCGCGACGCGGTGAGCAAGCACTGGCAGGTCGACGAGATTCGGCCCGCATTCATTCATGCCAACGTCCCGCCGGCACCGCCGGACTCGGATGTGCCGATGCCGACGCATGACCGCGACGAAAAAGGCAGGATGAAATTGCCTGCATACCTCCTCACCGCCCACAAGGGCGGCTGAAAGCTACCCTCGTGTTGAACACCAGCGTGGCTAGCTTGCGCCCACGAACGGTCTCTGCGCATCAGGAATTTCCCTTATTTTTCGCAATCCCCAGCACGAGTTGGGTGTCGTGCTAAATCGCTGCGGTGGCGTCGGTGAGCGCCTCGGCGAAGGTTGTCAGATCGTCGAGCGTGGTGTCGACGTGCGGCGAAATACGCAGCACCGGCCCCGTCAGCTCCAGTGGGGCCCGCTCCACCCCCGCCGCGGTGGTCAGGATGCGACGTTCGGCGATCAGCCACCCGCGGACTTTTGCCGGATCGGCACCGTCGACGGGGGCCAGTGTGGTGATGGCGCTGTGCTCGTCCGCGGATTCGACCACCCGCCACCGGCGCACATCGGCGAGCACGGTGCGGCTGAGGCGGCCTACCTCCACCAGACGTGCGCGCACCGCAGCCGGCCCGAACGCCACATGCTCGCCCAGGGCAACCGAGAATCCCACGCGGGCAGCAACATTGGCTTCACCAAGTTCGAGTCGTTGGGCCACCGACAGCGACGACACCCACTCCGGCGGCGGCAGCCGCGGCCGAAGCCGCTGGATCAGCGTTGGGCGCACGGCGAGTACGCCGACGCCACGCGGTCCGGCGATCCATTTGCGCGACGACGCGTAGGTCACATCGGCGCCCGCTGCGCAGTCAATCTGCCCGAGTGCTTGGGCGGCATCGACGATCAGCGGCAGACCCAGTTCAGCACATAACTGGGACATCTGGCGCAGAGGCTGCACCACGCCGCGGTGGCTGGCCACCGCGGTCAGGTGGACCAGGTCTGGCGGGTCGGCGGCCAACCCGGTGGCTGCTTCCTCGACCGCGACCCGGCCTTCGCCGTCGGTCGGCAGCGGGCGGCGGGCGAAGCCGTGCGCGGCCATAACAGCCAGGTTGGGTCCGTATTCGCCCGGAAGGCAAGCCAATTCGCGGCTGCCGGGCGGCCAACTGGATAGCAGCAGGTCCAGCGCGTGCAGCGACCCGGTGGTGAACACCACCGCTGCATCGGGCATACCGGCGAGCGCGGCGACGGCGGCGCGTCCGGCGTCGAGCACCGGCTTGGCCGCATCAGCCGCGACATATCCGCCGACCTCGGCCTCGTGCCGCGCGTGCCGGGCGGCGGCGTCGACCACAGCGAAGCTCTGCCGCGAGCAGGCCGCGCTGTCCAGATGTAATCCCGCCACCGGCGGCCGGGCCGCACGCCAAGTTTCGGCGAGGCCTACGCTCACTTGACCGCCAGCGACAACCCGAAGTCGCCGGCGTCATCGGTCCACCAACGAGTACGCCGCAGCCCCGCCCGGGCCAGCTCGGCGGCCACCGCGTCCGGCCGGAACTTGCAGGACACTTCGGTGAGGATCTCCTCGCCCGCGGCGAACTCGACGGTCAGGTCCAGCGCGGCGATGCACACCCGCTGCGCCCGCTCAGCTCGCAGCGACATCTCCATCCGCTCTTGTTCGCCATTCCAGCGGGCCACGTGCC
>DATFYT010000049.1:0-19741 GCA_035314925.1 Mycobacterium sp.
CTGCTTGCACAGCCGCCCGAGATAGTCGGGTGACAGCGCTACCTCACCGGCGACCGACGTCACGTCGATGCGATCGGGCATGCGGCTCGACACGACTTCGATCGCCTGCCGCAGCTGTGGGTGAACGGGTCGCGGGCCGTCCGAACGGCGGTCGCCCATCTCGCAAAGTCCGTCGACGAGATGTTCAGCCGCCGCATGCGGACCATCTTGGTCCAGCGAAGCGGCCGTCGCCTCCGCCAGATGCTGCCCGTCCTCGACGATCCAGATGCCTTGATGCTGACCGTGATTGCGACTCAACGTGCTCAGCGCGATGCCCTCCGGCGTCTGCAGCCCGAGGTACAACGTCAGGGCTCCGGATTCGGAATCCGATCGCACGGCGTGGCGAGCGCCGCTGGCGATCACGACCAGTCGGCCGACGTCGTCGGTTTCGCCGTCGCAAGTAACCGTTAAAGGACCACGCCCGCCGACGGTGACCTGAACCGCGGGGTGATGGTGCAGGGCAAGGTCGGAGAACCCGCCGGCAACCATGAGCCGGCCCGGCCCAAGTTCCCAGACCTGCATGGCGCCACTCTAGCGCTGCGCTGCGGTTTCGTTCGTGTCGCTGGGCGCCGTCATCCAGGGAACCCGGCACGCGTCCCCGGAATTAAAGCCTTGCTCGGTGATGCCCAGTGCGGTGTTCATCCGCGCGCGCATGTTTTCGATGCCGATCTGATAGGTCAGCTCGATCACGCCGTTCTCGCCGAAGCGGGCCCGCAGGTCGGCTACCTGCTCGTCGGTGACGGTATGCGGATCGGTGGTCATCGCGTCGGCGTAGGCGATCGCGGCTCGTTCGTCATCGGTGAAATGTTGTGAAGTCGCGTAGTTGTCGATGTCTTTCAGGCGCTCGATGTCCAGCCCATCGAGGCGCTGCAGCATCGATCCGAAGTCGACGCACCACGAGCAGCCGACGGTGCGTGCGGTCCAGAACACGGCCAGCTCGCGCACGTTGGCCGGGAGCTTGCGCGAAGCCGATTGCAGCATGGTCTCGTGGACGGCGTTGGCGACCAGCAGCCGCGGATGGTGCGCGGCGACGGCGAGAGGCTCGGGGACTTCCCCGAAGCGCCGCTTGGCGTACCGGTACATGGCGCGGATCAGCGGGTTGGCCCGTTTCGGGGGCAGGGGTTCGATGCGGGTTTTCTGTGTCATACCCGTTAGACGAGACAGCCCGCGAAGGCGTGACGAGCCGCAGTCAGGCGGCTGGCCTCATCCGATTCGTCGGCGGGCTGACGTTGGTCGTGTACTCGCGCACCGGCCGGTCGGCAACCCTTGTCGGCGGCTGGCTCAGGCTGACATTGGTCTGGTACCGGCGTGGCTCGATGGTGGGAGCCCCCGTACGTCGCTGGCCGAATTGCATATCATAGGGAACGAGGCTGTCTATTAGCTTATTCCCACCTGTGGAGAACTTCAGCGCGTGAACATCAGAGCGCGCTTGACCTCCTGGATCGCCTTGGTCACTTCGATGCCCCGCGGGCAGGACTCGGTGCAGTTGAACGTGGTACGGCAGCGCCACACGCCGTCGACCTCGTTGAGGATGTCGAGGCGCTCGGCGGCGGCCTCGTCGCGGCTGTCGAAGATGAAGCGGTGCGCGTTGACGATGGCCGCCGGGCCAAAGTAGCTGCCCTCGTTCCAGAACACCGGGCAGCTGGTGGTGCAACAGGCGCACAGGATGCACTTAGTGGTGTCGTCGTAGCGTGCGCGATCGGTTTGGCTTTGGATCCGCTCCCGCGTCGGCGGGTTACCGCTGGTGATCAGGTAGGGCTTCACCGCGCGGTAGGCCTCGAAGAACGGCTCCATGTCGACGACCAGGTCCTTCTCCACCGGCAGCCCGCGGATCGGCTCGACCGTGATGGTCAGCTGCTTTCCCGGTTTCTTGGGCAGCAGGTCGCGCATCAAGACTTTGCAGGCGAGCCGGTTGACACCGTTGAGCCGCATCGCGTCGGAGCCGCAGACGCCGTGGGCGCAGGAGCGCCGGAAGGTCAGGGTGCCGTCGAGGTAGCTCTTGATGTAGATCAGCAGATTGAGCACTCGGTCGGTGGGCAAGCAGGGCACCCGGAAGCTCTGCCAGCCGCCGGAATCGGCGTACTGGTCGGGGTTTTCCGGATTGAACCGGGCGATCCTCAGCGTCACCATCACCGCGCCCTCGGGGATCGGGGGCAACGGCGGATCGCTGTCTGGCGCGGTCTCGACAACCGAACTCATCAGTACTTCCGTTCCATTGGCTCGTAACGGGTCTGCACCACGGGTTTGAAATCCAGCCGAATGTCGCTGAGCAGGTCGGTGCCCTGCTTGTAGGCCATGGTGTGGCGCATGTAGTTGACGTCGTCGCGGTTGGGATAGTCCTCGCGAGCGTGCCCGCCGCGGGATTCCTTGCGGTTCAACGCGCCGACGACGGTGACTTCGGCCAGCTCGAGCAGGAAGCCCAGCTCGATGGCTTCCAGCAAGTCGCTGTTGAAGCGTTTCCCTTTGTCGTGCACGGAGATTCGCGAATATCGCTCTTTGAGCGCGTGAATGTCGGTGAGTGCCTGCTTGAGGGTCTCCTCGGTGCGGAACACCGCGGCGTTGTTGTCCATCGACTGTTGCAACGCCCCGCGGATGTCGGCGACGCGCTCGTTGCCGTGCTCGGACAAGATGTCGGCCACCCAGCCGACGACCATCGCCGACGGGTCCGGCGGCAGCTCGACGAAGTCGTGACCCAGGGCGTAATTGGCCGCGGCGATCCCGGCCCGTCGCCCGAAGACGTTGATGTCCAGCAGCGAGTTGGTGCCCAGCCGGTTGGCGCCGTGCACCGACACACACGCACACTCGCCGGCCGCATACAGGCCCGGGACCGTCGATGTGTTGTCCCGCAACACTTGTCCCGTGATGGTCGTCGGGATACCACCCATCACGTAATGACAGGTCGGGTAGACCGGAACGAGCTCTTTGACCGGGTCCACACCCAGATAGGTGCGGGCGAACTCGGTGATGTCGGGCAGCTTCGCCTCGAGTACGTCCGCGCCGAGGTGGCGGACGTCGATGTAGACGTAGTCCTTGTGCGGGCCGGCGCCGCGGCCCTCCAGCACTTCGAGCACCATCGAGCGGGCGACGATGTCGCGCGGCGCCAGGTCGACGATCGTCGGCGCGTAGCGCTCCATGAACCGCTCGCCTTCGCCGTTGAGCAACCGACCACCCTCACCGCGCACGGCTTCGGAGATCAAGATGCCCAGCCCGGCCAGTCCGGTCGGATGGAACTGGTGAAACTCCATGTCCTCCAACGGAAGTCCCTTGCGGAAGACGATCCCGATGCCGTCGCCGGTGAGGGTGTGCGCGTTGGAGGTCGTCTTGTATATCCGGCCCGACCCGCCGGTTGCGATCACGACGGCCTTGGCGTGGAAGACGTGGATCTCGCCGATGGCCAGCTCGTAAGCGACCACGCCGGTCGCGACCGGACCGCTCGGGGACTGGGTCAGCACCAGGTCGAGCGCATAGAACTCGTTGAAGAACTCGACGTCGTGCTTGACGCAGTTCTGGTAGAGGGTCTGCAGGATCATGTGACCGGTGCGGTCGGCGGCGTAACAGGCCCGCCGGACCGGGGCCTTGCCGTGGTCGCGGGTGTGCCCGCCGAAGCGGCGCTGGTCGATGCGTCCTTCGGGGGTCCGGTTGAACGGCATCCCCATCTTTTCCAGGTCGAGCACCGCGTCGATGGCTTCCTTGCACATGATCTCCACCGCGTCCTGGTCGGCGAGATAGTCGCCGCCCTTGACGGTGTCGAAGGTGTGCCATTCCCAGTTGTCGTCTTCGACGTTGGCCAGCGCGGCGCACATGCCGCCCTGGGCGGCGCCGGTGTGGCTGCGGGTCGGGTACAGCTTGGTCAACACGGCAGTGCGGACGCGCGGGCCCGCTTCTACCGCCGCCCGCATTCCGGCACCGCCGGCGCCGACGATGACGACGTCGTATCGGTGTTGGGAGATCACGGCTCGCCTTTCACGAAATGTTCGGGTCAAACGTCAGCAGCACGTAGGTCCCCAGCACCAGCGTGAACACCATCGACAACGCCAGCAGGGCGTTCAGCCAGAAGCGGGTGGAATCCTTACGGCTGTAGTCGTCGATGATGGTGCGCAAACCGTTGCCGCCGTGCAACTGCGCCAGCCAGAGCAGCAGCAGATCCCAGGTCTGCCAGAACGGCGAGTGCCAGCGCTGCGCCACATAGTTGAAGTCGATGCGGTAGACACCGTCTTCCCACATCAGCATCACGAACAAGTGCCCGAGCGCCAAGAACACCAGCACGATGCCGGAAAACCGCATGAACAGCCAGGTGTATTTCTCGAAGTTGGGCATGCCGGCGCGCCGGCGCGGGGAACGCGGATTGTCCAGGCTGGCCGGGCGGTCGTGGCTGCGCTGCCGTATCGGGGCGACCTGGCCGCGGCCCAGTTGAAGGTCGGGGGAGCTCATCCGAACCGCCCGATCATGTGGATGCCCACGACCACTGTCGCCGGCACCATCACCAGCAGCCAGACGATCGCGATCGCCCACAGCATCAGTCGCTGATAGCGGGGACCCTGTGCCCAGAAGTCGATCAAGATGACACGGATGCCGTTGAGCGCGTGGTAGAGCACCGCGGCCACCAATCCCAGTTCCATCAAACCGACGATCGGTGTCTTGTAGGTCCCGATGACTTCGTTGTAGGTCTGCGGGCTTATCCGGACCAGTGCGGTGTCCAGCACGTGCACGAACAGGAAGAAGAAGATCGTCGCTCCGGTGATGCGGTGCAGCACCCATGACCACATACCCGGATCGCCACGGTAGAGGGTTCGCCGTAGGCGCTGTGCGCGCGAAGATCCGTCCCCCGGTGTCGGCGTAGCCGGATCCGCAGATGTCGCCGTCGCCATCAGCGCCTCCACTCTGTGTGGGACCGTCCGGGAGCGACTCTAAACCCATTTGTGCTGCTGAATGGTCCGGTTCGTGTCCAGCAACGCTTTTCGGCGTGAAGAATCTAATGTGGCCTTGTGAGTTAGCCGACAGTGAACGAGGTGGCCCGATGCGTCCCCAACCCGCGTGGTATTGCGACCGTGACCGACACAGTTGACTGGGAACTGCTGCGGGACAAGGCTATCCAAGCAGCACACGGGGCGTACGCGCCTTACTCACGGTTTCCGGTCGGCGCAGCGGCGTTGGTCGACGATGGGCGGATTATCACCGGTTGCAATGTGGAGAATGTCTCATATGGCCTGGGTCTCTGCGCCGAATGCGCCGTTGTCTGCGCGCTGCATTCGACCGGCGGCGGCAGGCTGCTCGCGCTGGCATGCGTCGACGGGAGTGGCTCGCCGCTGATGCCATGCGGCCGGTGCCGCCAGGTGTTGCTGGAACACGGTGGACCGGACCTGCTGATCGACCACCCGGACGCACCCCGGCGGCTCGGCGACTTGCTGCCGGAGGCGTTCGGTCCCGAGGATCTCGCCCGCCAGGAACGTCGCCTATGAGGTTCGACGCGCCGACCATCATTGCGACCAAACGCGATGGCGGTCGGCTGTTGGATGCCGCGATCGACTGGGTCATCGACGCCTACAGCAACGGGCAGATCGCCGACGAACAGATGTCAGCGCTGTTGATGGCGATCTTTTTGCGCGGCATGGACTACGGCGAGATCTCGCGATGGACGGCGGCGATGGTGGCGTCCGGTGAGCGGATGGACTTCACCGATTTGCGGCGCGACGGCAATCCGCTGCGCACCGTGGACAAGCACTCCACTGGCGGAGTCGGCGACAAGATCACGCTGCCGCTGGTATCGGTGGTCGCCGCGTGCGGTGGCGCGGTGCCGCAGGCGTCCGGCCGCGGACTCGGCCATACCGGCGGCACCCTGGACAAGTTGGAATCGATCGCCGGCTTCACTGCGAATATCTCTAATGAACAAGTGCGCCAACAACTTTACGAGATCGGCGCCGCCATCTTCGCGGCGGGTCGGTTGGCGCCCGCCGACGCGAAGCTCTACGCGCTGCGCGACATCACCGCCACCGTCGAGTCGCTGCCGCTGATCGCCAGCTCGGTGATGAGCAAGAAGATCGCCGAAGGAGCGGGCGCGCTGGTGCTCGACGTCAAGGTCGGTTCCGGCGCGTTGCTGAGCTCGGAATCGCAGTGTCGCGAGCTGGCCGAAACCATGGTGGCGCTGGGCGCTGAGCAAGGGCTGCCGGTGTGCGCGATGCTGACCGACATGAACAGTCCGCTGGGCGCGGCGGCCGGTAACGCGCTTGAAGTCGCCGAAGCGCTGGAGGTACTGGCCGGCGGGGGACCCCCCGATGTGGTGGAGCTGACGTTGCGGCTGGCCGGCGAGATGCTCCAGCTCGCCGGCATCGACGGGCGGGATCCGGCACAGACGCTGCGAGACGGCTCGGCGATGGACCGATTCCGCGCGCTGGTCGTCGCTCAGGGCGGTGACTTGGCCGTACCGTTGCCAGTTGGTAAGTACTCCGAAACCGTCACCGCCAGCCGGAGCGGCAGAATGGGCGATATCGACGCGAAGGCAGTGGGGCTGGCAGTGTGGCGGCTTGGCGCGGGCAGGTCCCGCCCGGGCGAGTTGGTCCAGCCCGGCGCCGGAATCCGGATCCACCGGCGTCCCGGAGACCCAGTGACCGCCGGCGAACCGCTGTTCACGCTGTACACCGACACCCCGGAACGCTTCGAGTCCGCGATGGCCGAGTTGCATCCGGGCTGGAGCATCGTCGACACGTCACCCGTGCGGCGATCGCTGATCATCGATCGGATCACCTGATGACGACGCCGCTGAGGCTGGACGCGATCAAGCGAGCGCCGAAGGCGCTGTTGCACGATCACCTCGACGGCGGGCTGCGGCCGGCGACGGTGATCGACATCGCCGGGCAGACCGGCTATGACGGCCTGCCCGCCACCGACGTCGATGAACTGACGCGGTGGTTTCACACCTCGTCGCACAGCGGCTCGCTGGAGCGCTACCTCGAGCCGTTCTCGCACACGGTCGCGGTGATGCAGACGCCCGAGTCACTGCACCGAGTCGCCTACGAATGCGTGGAAGACCTGTCCGCCGACTCGGTGGTGTACGCCGAGGTCCGGTTCGCCCCCGAACTGCACATCAATCGTGGGCTCTCATTCGACGCGGTCGTCGATGCGGTGCTGGCGGGCTTCGCCGACGGGGAGAAGGCGGCCGCGGCGGCTGAGCGACCGATCGTGGTGCGCTGTCTGGTCACCGCGATGCGGCACGCCGCGCTGTCCCGCGAAATCGCCGAGCTGGCGATCCGATTCCGCGACAAGGGCGTGGTCGGATTCGACATCGCCGGCGCAGAGGCCGGCTACCCGCCTACCCGCCACCTGGACGCTTTCGACTACATGCGAAACAACAACGCGCGCTTCACGATTCACGCAGGCGAGGCGTTCGGGCTGCCGTCCATCCACGAGGCGATCGCATCCTGCGGCGCCGATCGGCTGGGCCATGGGGTGCGGATCGCCGACGACATCGACGTCGCCGAGGACGGCGAGGTGCGACTGGGTCGATTGGCATCGATCTTGCGGGACAAGCGCATTCCGTTGGAGCTGTGCCCCAGCTCCAACGTCCAGACCGGTGCGGTCAAGAGCATCGCCGAGCACCCCTTTGACCTGCTGGCCCGAGCGCGGTTCCGGGTCACCGTCAACACCGACAACCGCTTGATGAGCGACACGACGATGAGCCACGAAATGCTGGCTCTCGTCGACGCGTTCGGCTACGGCTGGACCGACCTCGCGCGGTTCACCATCAACGCGATGAAGTCGGCGTTCATTCCGTTCGACGAGCGGTTGGCGATCATCGACGAAGTCATCAAACCGCGTTTCGCCGTATTGGTCGGCTGAGCCGCCGTTACATCACGACGTGGCCGGCGTCGACGGGCACCGTTATGCCCGTCACGTACCGTGCTCGCGGGCTGACGAGCCACAGCACGGCTTCGGTGACGTCTTGCGACTCGACCAGCGGCACGTCGGGGAGCAACATCTGCGAGACGGCCGGATTGGGACGCTCGGTCATCCCGGTTATCACGAAGTCGTTGAGGATCATCGGCGTCGCGACCCCGCTGGGGTGTACCGAGTTGACCCGAATCTTGTGCGGCGCATAAGCATTCGCCGCTGAGCGCATCAGGCCCACCACACCGTGTTTAGACGCGGCGTAGGCGAACATCGCGGTACTGCCGTCACCGCCGCGGCCGGTCAGACCCTGCGACGAACTGACCAGAACGACCGACCCGCCGCGACCCTTGCGGATGATCGACGGCACCGTCGCCAACATCGTGTGCCAGACACCCTTGAGGTTGGTGTCGACGATCGCGGTGAACACCGGCTCGGCGCGCGTCGCCGGGTCGCCGATCGCCACCACGCCGGCATTGGCGATGACGATATCGATGTCACCAAGGGCGTCGATCCCGGCCTGCACTCCGGCTTCCAGCGCAGCGAGGTCGCGGACGTCGGCGACGACGGGCACCGCGGTGCGGCCCGCGGCTTGCACCAACCGCACGGTTTCGTCGAGATCGG
The DNA here is from genome assembly GCA_035314925.1 of Mycobacterium sp. GTDB lineage: Bacteria > Actinomycetota > Actinomycetes > Mycobacteriales > Mycobacteriaceae > Mycobacterium. The sequence continues at coordinate 8,545 of DATFYT010000049.1, forward strand.
ACTTGGTGCCCAGCGGGTACGGGATCGCGTCGATGTCGGCGCAGATGTCGACCGCGATGATGTCGGCGCCCTGTTCGGCCAGCGCGACGGCATGGCTGCGCCCCTGGCCGCGCGCTGCGCCGGTGATGACGGCCACGGTGTTGTCGAGTTCACCCATGACGGGAAACGTACCTATTCGATACAAAAGGACCGAGTCCCAGGTCAGTTCTGCCACGATTTGGGGGTGAATCGACATGAGCGCCGCCAGTGACGAAGATCCCAGCGGGCGATATGAGCGATAGTGCGCGCGTAATCACCAACCTGATTTACAGGTACGCCGAACTCCTGGATGCCGGCGACTTGGACGGGGTGGCCGGGCTGTTCGCTCACGGTCGTATCTGCGGAGTCGAGAACGGGCCGCCCGAGACGGTGTTCGACGGAACCGCCAGGGTGCGGCAGATGTACGAGATGGCCACCCGGATCCACGAGGATGGCACCCCGAAGACCAAGCACAACACCAGCAACGTGCAGGTCGAGATCAACGAGGCCGACGGCACCGCGTCCAGCAGGTCCTACTACTGCGTCACGCAGGCCACGCCGGAATTGCCGTTGCAGGTCATCGTGACCGGGCACTACAAGGACACCTTTCACCGGTTGGACGGCGTGTGGTGGTTCGACAGCCGCACCATGTTCGTCGACCAGGTCGGCAATGTCAGCCAGCACCTGAAGTTCTGACCGCGTGACACAGTCGAGCACCGTGGACGGTCCGTTTGACTTAGCCGCCGTGCTGGCCGACGCGCAGCGCAAGGAGTCGCTGACCGATTGGGGTCCTGGGGAATTCGAGCGTCCGCTTGGCGTGTTGTTGGCCGACTACGCGGCCGCCGACCTCAACGCGGTCGGGGTGCTCATCCTGCGCTCGGGCATCGTGCACAGCCTGCGCATGCGCCTGCGAGCCCAGGAGTGGATTCGCCGCCACCCCGAGATCCTCGACGAGCGGATCGCCGCGCCGATCGTCGTCGTCGGGATGATGCGCAGCGGGACGACGCTGTTGCAGCGACTGCTGGCCGCCGACGCACGCTTCAACTGCGCCTACGGCTGGGAAGTGGTCGAGGTCGCGCCCCGCCTCGACCACCGGTTCAATGGCGTCGATCCGCGCATCGCCATCAGCGAAGCGCGCGAAGCGAAGTCCCGCGAACTGGCCCCGGATCTGTTCGTCATCCACCCGATGTATGCGCGGGAGGCCGAAGAGGAAATCGTCTTTCTGGCTGACGCGTTTTTGTCGCATGTTCCCGAATCCGGCGCGCACCTTCCGAATTACCGGTCCTGGCTCGACGAGCAGGATTTCGCTCCTGCCTACAGCTACCTACACCGGATGCTGCAGTTTTTGCAGTGGCAGAAGCGGCAGCGTGGTGCGGTGGGACAACGCTGGGTGCTCAAGTCACCGGCCCACCTCGGCTATCTTGACCTATTGCGCAACCAGTTTCCCGACCTGCACATCGTGCACATGCACCGCGACCCCGGCACCACGATCGCGTCGGGGGCAAGCCTCAACGCGACCCTGCACGCGATGCACGCCGACACCGTCGACTTCAAGCAGGTAGGCGCCGAGTGGTTGCAGCGGATGGGGTGGACCAATGACCGCGCGATGCGTGTGCGTGACGCTTGGGCCAACGAGGCTGCCCAGGTCACCGACATCGCCTACGAAGACGCGGTAGCCGACCCGATCGGACAAGTGGCCCGGGTGTACGACGCCGTCGGCGTGCCGCTTACCATCGAGGCGGAATGTGCGATGCGACGCTGGCTTGACGACCGGCCCCGCGAGGCAGCACGCCCGGATTACGGCCTGGAGAACTACGGCCTGCGACCGGCACAGGTTGACGAACGTTTCGCGTTGTACAACAAGCGTTTTCGACAGTATGTCGGAAAGTGAGGAGACTTCATGTCAGATGACCCCGTCGCGACAACATCGCAGCACGCACAGGAATTGGCGGCGCTCGAGCTGATCGAACACCCGACCATGAAAGCCGCTTACCGCAACGTCGCGGAGACCTGGCTCGGCCGGGCGAAGGCCTCGCAAGCGATGCGCGAACGATTTGACGATGCGTTCGCGGAGGTGATGTTTTCGGCGGCGGTGTGGTCGTCGAATCAGGACAAGTTGCGGCCCAAAGTCAGTTGCATCACTCGGCTCGCACATCCGGTGGACGGCCATCGTATCCCCGGATCGCGTTGGGGCATCGACAATCCCGACAGCGTGTACCGGGTGATCCCGATATCGGGTGACGAACGATACGAGATTCACGGGCGAGTCGGCAAGAACCGCATGACCGAGAACTACTTCACGCTATGGGATGCGCACATGGGCACCGTCGATGTGCTCAACGGCCGGACCATGCAGGTGGACTCCGATGGCAGCTTCACCATCACCGTCGACGCCGAACCCGCCAACGGGCAGCCTAACCACGTCCGCGCCACTGCTGAGGCGCACGAGTTCTACATCCGAGATGTGCTGCTGGATTGGGGCCGGGATGACCCCAATCACTTTGAGGTGCAACGACTTGGCGGCCCACCGGGAACGCCCGCGCGTACGCTCGACGAGCAGGCCGAGGCGACCGCGGCGATGATGGCGTATTTCGCCGACTTCACCGGGAAGCTGAGCCATGGCGTGTACAAGATGGCGCCCAACCATTTCAATCTGGCGTGGTCGGCCGACAAGGTCGGCGCTATGCGCAACCAGGTCTATGTGATGGGCCGTTTCGATCTCGCCGAGGACGAGGCGTTTGTGGTCGACGTCAGCGACGGCGGCGCCGAATACTTCACCGTGCCGCTGAGCAACATCTGGGGCACCACGCTCGACATCGTCGACCGCACCGGCAGCCTCAACAAGGCACAGTCGGCCGCCAACGACGACGGCACCTACACCTACGTGATCTCGCCCGTCGATCCGGGCGTGACGAACTGGATCGACTCCGACGGACTGCGTGAAGGCATTCTGACGCTGCGAATGGCCGAGTTCGGCGAGGCCGGTCCGCGTGAGGATCTCGGCGCCCGCGGACGGGTGGTCACGTTGGACCGACTCGACGCCGAGGTGCCACATTTGCCGCGGGTGAACTCAGCGCAGCGGACGGCTCAACTCGCGGACCGGCGGACGTCGTACCTGCGCCGCCTGCCCGAAGGGACTGCCTGAGGTGACGCGTTGGCTGATCACCGGATGCTCCACCGGCTTTGGGCGCGAGATCGCGCGGGCAGCGCTTGTGGACGGGCACAGTGTGGTGGTGACCGCGCGACGGGCCGATGCGGTACAGGACTTCGTCGACGAGTTCGGGGACCGCGCCGTTGCGGTTGCTCTCGACGTGACCGACGCCGGCCAGATCGCTGCCGCGGTCTCGGCGGCGGAGAAGGCATTCGGTGGAATCGACGTGCTGGTCAACAACGCCGGCCACGGCTATCTGTCCGCGGTCGAGGAGGGCGAAGACGCCGAGGTCCGAAAGCTGTTCGATGTCAACTACTTCGGTTCGGTCGATATGATCAAGGCGGTGCTGCCGGCGATGCGGGCCCGCGGCTCCGGGCACATCGTCAACATCTCGTCGATGACCGGTCTGGTGGCCAACCCGCCCAACGCGTACTACTCGTCGACCAAGTTCGCGCTGGAGGCGGTGACCGAAGCACTGGCCACCGAGGTGCGGCCGCTGGGCATCAAGGTCACCGCCATCGAGCCCGGCGCCTTCCGCACCGACTGGGCGACGCGGTCGATGAAAGAGTCCGGCCGGCCGATCGCCGACTATGTCGACGTAGCAGCGCGTAAGGACCTCATCAAGCAGTTCGCCGACCATCTGCCGGGCGACCCGCGCAAGGTGGCCGAGGCGGTGCTGATGGTGACCAAGCTCGACGAGCCGCCGCTGCGGTTACTGCTGGGCCGCGACGTACTAAAGGCGATGCGCGACAGAATCGCGGCGATGACCGCGTCGATCGAGGAGTGGAAGTCCGTCACCAAGGACGTGAACTTCCCCGCTTAGCCGGCCAGCACTGCACGTAGGGTCTGGGCGAATTCCGCTGGCTGCCCGATGAATCCGCCATGGTCACCGGGAAACTCGACCGGTGATGTTCCGAGTTGGTCGGCCAGCGCGACGCTGGTGCGGTAGGTGAGCAGACCGCCGGAAGCCGCACCAATGCCGACGACGACCTTGGCGGGTCCACGGGTCAGCGCTGCGATGTCGGGGACGTAGCGGGCGGTGCCGCGTAGCTCGTGGGCGAGAAACCTTGTGCCGTGCGCGATCTGGTCCGGCGACGGCTCCGACACCACCGGGGCACCCTCGGGCTTCACGTCGAATCCGGCGTTGGCCATGAACTTTGCCATCGCGGCGGGCACCCCGTCACTGTGGAAGGTGGCGATGATCTCTTCGGTTTTGGCGCGCTGCGCGGCCGCGTCGGGCAGCAACTCCAATACCGGCGGCTCGTGGGCGACGAGGGTGCGCACCCGCGTCGGATGACGGGACACCAGGGCCAGCCCGGTCACCGCACCGCCCGACGAGCCGAACACGTCAGCGGACTCGGCGTCCAGGTTGTCAAGGATCGCCGCGATGTCGTCGGCGCGCAGTTCCGGGGTGGAGTCCTGTTGCGGGTCGTCCAGGCAGCTGTTGGCGATGCCGCGTGGATCGGTGGTGACGACGGTGTGATCACTCGCCAGCGCCTCAGCCAGCGGCGCGAAGTCCGCGGCGGGCATTGGTGCGCCGAGCAGCAGCAGAAGTGGGCCGCTGGGAGATGAGCCCCGTACCTCGTAGTGCAGCCGAACGCCCGGCAAGGCGAGGGAATGTGTGGTCACTCGCGCCTTAGCCGCGACTCCACGAACCGCTCCAGCTCTTCCCACGCTTCTACCGCCTTGGGGTACGGGGGCGCGGGCTTGCTGACCGAGTCGGGTTCGAGAACGTAGGCGACCAGCTTGCCCAGCGGGTTTTCGGTGGCGAGCGCCTTATCGGCGGTGCTGTCCTCGGCGTAGTCCCCAACATCGCGAAGCAGCTCCACAGCCAGATCTAGCTGCTCACGGTCCACCGCGTCCGGCCCGGCGGCCAAATCGTCGGCCAGCCCGCTCAGTACGTAGACGTTGTCTTCGGTGGTGTCGACCCGCAGGCTGCCGTCAGTTGCCGCGGTGCGGATGTCGTCGTAGGTGCTCAGGTCGGACAGATCGTGGTCGTGCTCATCGGCGAGATATCTGGCCAGGGCCCGTTCCGAGGTGAACACGCTGATTCGACCGTTGCGTCCCAAGAAGATCGGACGGTCGTCGAAATAGCAGCGCAGTGTGTAGAAGGTGCCCGTGTCGGTCATGATCCGGATCGGGTCGATGCCGACCTTCGCCCAGAAGTCCTCGTCGCCGCCCAGCACGACCTCGTGGCCGGCGGGCCGGGCCTTCTCACCGTCGTGCGCGGCGTCGGCACTTTCGGCCGCGGACTCGGTTTCCGGCGCCTCGTCGGCTTCCCCGCTTTCCTGGTAGGTGCCCGAATCGTCCTCTTCGAGGTGTTCCTCTTCGAACGGTTGCGCCAGTTCGGCCGCGGCAACGTCCGATACGGCGCTGTCCACGTCAGGAGTGCTGATGATCTGGTCGACCGCGCCGAGCACGTCGTCCCAGCTACGTCCGATGACCTCGGCGATCACATTCCAGCGCTTGAGACCGGCTTTGCCGGTGAAGTGGCCGACTCCGCCGGACAGCGTGCCCAAGGTCGGGTTGCCGTTGAAGAACTTCATCACCGCCGGCAGCTCGCAGACCGAGCCGATAGACGACACGATCGCCAGCGCGTTCGCCAGCGCCGCCACCGACTTCTCGGTCGGTTTCTCCGACACCAGCTCTTCAACGGCGATCAGGTCGAATTGCTTGTCGTCGGCCGGCTCGAGCTTGTGGGCGTTGGCCTCGGTCAGCCCTTTCCACGCCGGGTGGTCCACCAGGTCGTTGTCGGTGTTGGTGCGCACAAAAGCCACCAGGTCCGCGGGCGTCTCGAATACGAAGAGGTCCTCATCCTTACCCAGAAACGCCTCCCACTCGTCGCCGGCGTCGCGCCAGCGCGGCGCCCACACGGTGTAGCGGTCGCCGTCGGTCAGGCTCAGGCAAATGGGCAGGAGGTCAGCAGCCATGCGGCACACAATAGCGACGGGCCGCGCGGCCGCCGGACGCCAGGCCGCGGTTAGGCGCCCCAAATATCGGTGATGGCCGGTGCTCTGGTTGCGTAACCGAGCTTCGGCAGCCCGTACATCTGCTCCAGCGTGGACAACACGTTGTAGTGGCTGATCGGCTCGCTGTAGGCGCCCGGTCGCACGTTGGCTCCGTAGATCACGGTAGGAATCTGATTTCGCGAGGTGTTGTCGTCCTCGTCCCAGGTCAGGATCAGCAGGCTGTTGTTGGCTTTCGCCCATTCGGCGTACTGCGACAAGTTTTGATACAGCCAGGCGTCGCCCGCAGCGATCGACCCGTCGTGCATGTCGTTGTCGAGGTTCGGGGTGACGAACGCGACCGTCGGCAGGCCGGCGTAATTCCGAGGATTTCCGGGGGCGGGAAACGCGGAAAACGGAAGCGAGTAGGAGGCCGGGATATTGCTGAAGCTGACCCAGGGCACGTGCTTGCGCGCATATTTCCCCGCCTTGCATTCCGGCGAACCCGGTGCGGGCAGGCTTTCCGCGTAGCCCACGAACGTGTGACCGGCGGCGAGCAATTGCGAGCCGAGGTTGGGCGTGTTGCCGGCGTTGACCGGGCAGACGTTGTCCTTGACCAGTGTGTTGCCGGCGAACAACGCGTAGTAGTTGGGTTCGCTGGGGTGCACTTCGGCGAACGACTGCGCCATCATCGCGCCGCCGGCCGCCAGCTGGTTGATATAGGGCGCCGACTTGTTTCCGATGATGTTGGTTTGCGACCGATTCTCTTCCACCACGACGACGATGTGCGCGGGGGTGGGAACTGCGGCCGCTTTGAATTCCACCGGACCGGGTTCGTGGCCCCGATGAGCAGACGGCCACGACATCAGCACCGTGGAAATTGCCAGCACGCCGAACAGGCTGACCGCTCGATATCGTTTGCCATTCCGCCAAGGTCGGCGCCGCATGGCCGGAGTATATGAGTCTTGCTTGCGCTCATTGATCCACGCGCACGCGTGTCGAGTTGGGAAGTGCGACGGGCAAATTTGCGAATCGTGTGATAGCGGATGCCCGAACAGCGCATGATGTTTGCCAATCGCCGGGCCGGGGACCATCACTCGCAATCTGTGGCTGCATTCTCGGCTGGCGGTTTACCGCTGGGAGGTTGGGATGTCCAAACCGAGATTGCGTGCGTCGTTGGTGATCGGCTGCGCCGCCGTCACGGGCGCGATGTCGATAGGGCTGTGGGCCTTCCCGTCTGAGGTGAAAGCGATCATCGCGGAGGCCAGGCTGCTCGCCGATGAGGGCTGGATTATGGGCGGCACCGACAACCCGGTACCCGACCAGGATTACCTCAACAGCGTCGAATCGCTGTACCTCAGCCAAGACAGTGCCTACAGCTTCCAGGGCCTGACCACGCCTGAGCAGTTCTGCCCGATCGTCTGCAATGCCAGTGAGCCCGATTTGGGTTTCGGCGACTCGGTCAACCAGGGCGTCGGCGACCTGAACAGCGTGATCGTCCCGGCGCTGCAGGGCGGAAATGACGTCGCCGTGCTCGGCTACTCGCAAAGCGCCACCGTCGCCACCGTGGAGATGAACGATCTCCTCAACAACACGCCGGCCGGAGTGAACCTGAACGACCTGAGTGTCACGCTGCTCGGCGACCCCAACAGTCCGATCGGCGGGATCCTTGACCGCTTCCAATTCCCCGACGGCGTCGGGCAATTCAGCTTGAGCCCTGAGCCCCAACAGGTTCCGTTCCTCGATATCCCGTTGAACTTGGCCGACACCCCGACCGCCGGGATTGCCACCGACATCTACACCGGCGAATACGACGGCTGGGCCGACTTCCCCGAAGATCCCAGCAACCTGTTCGCCGACCTCAACGCGCTCATCGGCATCGAGACGGTTCACCCGTATTACCCGGACCCGACCCCCGGCGTGAACCTGGACACCACCAACATCATCAGTCTCGGCTCCATCGGTAACGACAACTTCTATGCGATTCCCGCGCCGCTGCCGACCTTGGCGTTCATGTACGACGGCGGGCCCGCCGGCCAGTTCTTCTACGACTTCTTCGCCCCGTCCGCGACGCTGTCCGACGACTGGGCCTACGGCAACCCGGGCGACCCCGGCGCCGGCATCGAAGTCAACGGGGTCGACCCCATTGGTGTGGCCGGTCCCTGGACAGTCGATGCGACCGGCCAGTTGGTCGCGTCCGGTGGCGCCGGTTTCATCCCCGCGATGGATCCGCTGCAGATGCTGGCCGGCGTGGAGTACGCCGGGGTGCAGTCATTCGTCGGCCCGATCGACGACCTGCTGCAGGATGCCGGACAGGCGCCGCTGTCGCAATCGGTCGTTGACTCGATGCTGTCTGGCTACGACTTGACCAATCAGCTGGACGCGTCGCTGCTCACCGCGTGGACCGACGCGACGGCGAGCATTCCGTCGCTGGCTCCGGACGCGATCTTCAGCGGGGAGCCGCTGATCTCCGCACAGCCGCTGGTCGACCTCGTCGGCTACGGGTTCGACATCTTCAACTTCTTCGGCGCCTAATCCACGGATGCGCTGCCCGGCCCCGTAGGGTCGAGTGCCGTGGATGTGCATGTCGTTAACCACCCGCTGGTTGCGGGCCGGCTGACCACACTGCGCGACGAGCGCACCGACAATGCGGCGTTTCGCGTCGCGTTGCGCGATCTGACCACGATGCTGGTCTACGAGGCCACTCGCGACGCGTCCAGCCAGACGGTCACTGTGCGCACGCCACTGGCCGAGACGGCCGGCACCCGGTTAGCGAAACGGCCACTGCTGGTGGCGGTTTTGCGGGCCGGGCTTGGCATGGTCGATTCGGCGCTAGTGCTGTTACCAGAAGCGCGAGTGGGTTTTGTCGGCGTTGCCCGCGACGAGGAGACCGCTTCGCCCGTGCCCTATCTGGAGTCGCTGCCCGACGATCTGCATGGCGAGCCGGTGCTGGTTCTCGACCCGATGTTGGCTACCGGCGGTTCGATGACCCATGCGATCGAGTTGCTGCGTCGCCGCGGCGCCGACGACATCAGCGTGCTGTCGGTGGTGGTGGCCCCGGAAGGCATTGCGGCGCTGGAGAAAGCAGCTCCCAACGTGCGAGTGTTCACCGCAGTCGTCGATGACGGCCTCAACGACGTGTCCTACATCGTCCCGGGCCTCGGCGACGCCGGCGACCGCCAATTCGGGCCGCGCTGAGCTGTCAGCGCCGCTCCTCCTCATCGCTTCGCTCTGCATCGTCGCCGGCTGAGTTACCACTGCGGTATCGACGACGCCAGTTCGTCGCAGAGCGCGGTCGCGTCCCGGCGAGCACCGGCCAGATCCTCGGTCGCCGTCGACCAAACTTCGATGTAGCACTTGACCTTCGGCTCGGTACCCGACGGTCGGATCACAACCCGGGCCGACGTGTCGGCGCCGCCGCCGGTGAAGATCAGCGCATCGCTGCGATCCACGCCCGGGCGCTGCAGCAGATCCGTTGTGGTCGAAGCGAATCCGGCCAGGCGGCTCGGTGGCGAAGCCCGCAACCGACGCATCAGCGCGGTGGCCTCATCCGTGTCGGCCACCGCCCGTGACACCGCGGCGCCGACATGCACCCCGAAGCGACGGGCCAGGTCGTCCAGCGCGTCGAGCACCGAGCGGTGTGAAAGCTTGCACGCCGCCACCAGGTCGCAGGCGAGCACCGCGGCGCTGATGCCGTCCTTATCCCGGACCGCGGCCGGGTCGACACAATGCCCGATCGCCTCCTCGTAGGCGTAGATCAACGTGCTGCCGGGCACGTCGGCATCGGCGCGGGCCAGCCACTTGAACCCGGTCAGGGTCTCGACGTGGCGTGCGCCCCAGTGCGCGGCGATCGCCGAAAGCATCCGCGAGGACACCACGGTGCTGGCCACCGCGCTGCTGGCGAGTTTGCCCGGCTCGGTCCGGGACAAGATGAAATCGCCGAGCAGCCAACCAGTCTCGTCGCCGGAGAGCATCCGCCAACCCGTCTGGGTGGGTATCCCGACGGCGCAGCGATCGGCGTCGGGGTCGAGCGCGATCGCGATCTCGGCGTCGACGTCGTCGGCGAGCGCCAGTAGCGCGTCCGTCGCACCGGGTTCTTCGGGATTGGGGAACCGGACGGTCGGGAAGTCGGGATCGGGCTGAAACTGCCCGGCGACGGTATGCACATCGGCAAAGCCGGCGCGCCGCAGCGTCTCGACGGCCACTTCGCCGCCCACCCCGTGCAGGGCTGTCAGCGCTACCCGCACCGCGCCCGACGCGCGTCGCACCCGCGCGGCCCGCTGGATGTACTGCTCGACCAGACCCGTGTCAGCGGGTTCGACCTGCGCCCTGGCGATCTCGTCAGCGAACGGGGCCATGGCCATCGCGGTTTCAATCTCGTGGTCGGTGGGGGAGATGATCTGAATTCCCCCGTCGAGATACACCTTGTAGCCGTTGTCGGCGGGCGGATTGTGTGAAGCGGTGATCTGGATTCCTGCTGTCGCGCCGGTGTGCCGCACCGCAAACGCCAGCACGGGTGTGGGCACCGGATGCGGAAGCAACACCACCGAAAAGTGTTCAGCGGCAAAGACTTCGGCTGCCGCCACGGCGAATGTCTCTGAGCCGTGCCGCGCGTCGCGCCCGACGATCACCGTCGAACGGCCAAGGCCGCGGTCGCCGAGTACCTTCGCCACCGCCCAGGTGGCGCGCAACACCACGGCGAGGTTCATCGCGTCCGGGCCACCCCGGACCGGGCCGCGCAGTCCCGCGGTGCCGAATGTCAGCGGCCGGGCGAACCGCGCGGCCAGTTCGGCGTGATCACACCGGGCCAGTTCGGCGGCCGTCACCGGGTCGGGGTCGTGGGCGATCCAATCCTCCGGCGTCACGCCAGCCCTCAGAGCCGCGAGACCACGTCGGCCAGCAGAGTGCCCATCCGGGTCGCGGAGGCCGCGCCGGCTGCGAGCACATCGACGTGGCTGAGCGGCTCGCCGGTGATCCCGGCCGCCATGTTCGTCACCAATGACACTCCCAGCACCTCGGCGCCCGCCGCGCGCGCCGCGATCGTCTCGTGCACGGTGGACATCCCCACCAGATCGGCGCCCAC
>DATFYT010000050.1:0-4033 GCA_035314925.1 Mycobacterium sp.
GCGGGCGGTTTCGTCGGCGTAAACCTGCCCGAGGAATACGGCGGCGGCGGAATGGGATTGAGCGCGATGAACATCGTCGCCGAGGAGGCCGCCGCCGCGGGCTGTCCGCAGATCATGCTGATGATCTCACCGGGAATCGTCGGCAGCCTGCTGGCGCGGCACGCCAACCATGAGCAGAAACTGCAGTGGCTGGCCCCGATGGCGGCGGGAAAAGTCAAGATCGCGTTCGCGATCACCGAACCCGACGCCGGATCAAACAGCCACCAGCTCGCCACCACCGCACACCGCGACGGCGACAAGTACTACATCAGCGGACAGAAGACATTCATCACCGCTGCCGACCAAGCCGACGCGCTGCTGGTCGTCACTCGCACGGGCACCGATGCGAAAGGCCGCGCGCAGCTCTCGCTGTTCCTCGTCGACCGCGATACGCCCGGAATCGAGATGCACCGCATCCCCATGACTTTCGAGATCACCGACAAATCGTTCACCGTGTTCTTCGACAACGTCGCCGTCCCGGCCGATCGGCTTATCGGTGGCGAAGGCAACGGATTACGTGTCGCGTTCGACGGCATGAACCCCGAGCGGGTGATCATCGCCGCGATCTGCAACGGCGTCAGCCGCTACGCCCTCGACAAGGCCGTCGCCTACGCGCGGGAACGCCAGGTGTGGCAGGTGCCCGTCGGCGCGCACCAGGGCGTCGCGCACCCGTTGGCCGAAGCCAAGATTGCGCTCGAGGCTGCCCGGTTGATGACTCGCCACGCCGCCGCCGGCTACGACGCCGGAGCCGACGCCGGCGAACCCGCCAACATGGCCAAATTCCTGGCCGCCGATGCTGCCATCCGCTGCCTCGACCAGGCGATCGAGGTGCACGGTGGCAGTGGCTTTACCCGCGAGGTCGCGCTGGCCAACATGTACGAGTTCGTCCGGTTGTTCAAAACCGTGCCGATCACGCGCGAGATGATCCTCAACAACATCGCTCAGCACAGCCTCGGCCTGCCGAAGTCGTACTGATCCGGCCGTCGGCTAGTGCTGGTGGTGCCGCCCGCCGGGCTGCGCGCAGGTGCCGTTGTCAGCCTTTTGAACGCTGATCGCCGTAGCCTGCAGCGTGCCGCTGTCGTCTTTGGTCCCTCGCGCGGCGATGCACTTACCTTGACCAAGTGCTTGCGCGTCGGTGGCGGTCTGCTTGGTGTACTTGGTCGTATCGGTGACGGTCACGTTGGATTGCGAGCTGTTGCCGTCGGCATCGGTGGCGTTGATGGTCATGGTGTTACCCGCGACCGAGGCAACCGTGCCGCTGACCGCGCGATGCTTCGCATTTGCGCCCGCTGGGTGTTTGGGCTCTTGGCACTTGCCGTCGACGGCCGGGCTGACGCGCACGAATTGCGCGGTGATCGCGCCGCCGCTGTCCGCGCTGTCCCGGGTGGGATGCACCGCGACGCAACTGCCGGCGGTGACATCCGTCAGCTGCGCGGGGGTGACCTCGCTGATCTTCGTCGACGGACTGAAGTCGACCGTGGCGTTTCCGCTCTGCTGGGTGACCTGGATCGCGTCGCCCGACACCGAAGTGATCATCCCGTTGACCCAGGCCTTGCCGTTCGCGGACGCTGACGGGGACGACGTCGCAGCGGAGCTCGTCGGACCCGCCGCGGTCGAGGGCTGGCCCGTGTTTGACGTCGTGTGGGACGCACCGCACGCGGCGACGGACAGCGCGGTCGCGCCGGTGAGCGTGAAAATCGCCAATCGGGTTGGACGCGCGGGCGGGAGAACGACAGGCATCCCAAACATTTAAGTCCTTTCAGATCGTCGGCCGCTGTGCGCGGGCCGGCTATGCAACGCTTCTCACAATTGGCGGCGCAGCTGAGTGCCCGCTGGCGGCCGATTATGAGCCAGCTGTGTATGCGGGAGGCGCTTGCGAGCCGTTTCTAGAACGCCGCTTCGGGAAGTTGCATGATGCCGTCGTCGATGCTGTCGATGATCCCGCGCAGTGCGGTGAGGTTCGGCAGCATGTTCTGCGCGAAGAATCGCGCGGTGGCGATCTTGCCCTGGTAGAACGCCTCGTCTTTTGTCGGCGCGGTGGCCAGGGCCGCTTGCGCGATGTCGGCTTGCACCAAGAGCCGCCAACCGATGAGCAAATCGCCGACGGCCAGTAGGAAGCGCACCGACGCCAGCCCGACTTTGTATATCTCCGTTGGGTTTTCCGCGGCGGCCAGCAGGTACCCGGTCAGGCTGGCGGTCATCGTTCGGACGTCGTCGAGCGCGGTGCACAGCAACTCGGCATGGGGCCGCAACGCGTCATCACAGTGGTCGATGGTGTGGCTGATCTGCGACGCCACGTGCTCGAGCGCTTGGCCACGGTCGCGAATGATCTTGCGGAAGAAGAAGTCCAGCGACTGGATTGCGGTGGTGCCCTCGTAGAGTGAGTCGATCTTGGCGTCACGGATGTACTGCTCGATGGGGTAGTCGGTCAAAAAGCCCGACCCGCCGAGCGTCTGTAGCGACTCGGTCAGGATTTCGTACGCGCGTTCCGCGCCCACCCCTTTGACCACCGGGAGCAGCAGATCGTTGACGCGGTGCGCCATCTCGGCGTCTGCACCTGAAACATGTTGTGCAACAGCACTATCCTGATGTGCCGAGGCATAGAGGTAAAGCGCTCGCAAACCTTCGGCGTAGGCCTTCTGCGTCATCAGGCTGCGGCGCACATCGGGGTGGTGCATGATCGTGACCCGCGGCGCGCCCTTGTCGGTCATCTGGGTCAGATCCGCGCCCTGCACCCGCTGCTTGGCGAATGCCAGCGCGTTGAGATACCCCGTGGACAGCGTGCCGGCGGCCTTCACACCTACCGTCATCCGTGCATGCTCGATGACGGTGAACATCTGCGCGATCCCGTTGTGTACGTCGCCGACAAGATAGCCAACCGCGGGCCGTCCGTGAGCGCCGAAAGTCAACTCACAGGTCGGGGAGGCTTTCAGGCCCATCTTGTGTTCCAGCCCGGTGGCGAAAACCCCATTGCGCGAGCCGAGTTCGAAAGTCTCGGGGTCGAACAGGTATTTCGGCACGTAGAACAGGCTCAAGCCTTTGGTGCCCGCACCGGCACCCTGGGGTCGGGCCAGCACGAGATGGAAGATGTTTTCGGCGGTGTCGCCCACGTCGCCGCCGGAGATGAAGCGCTTGACGCCCTCGATGTGCCAGCTGCCATCCGGTTGCGCAATGGCCTTGGTTCGGCCCGCACCGACATCGGAACCGGCGTCGGCCTCGGTCAACACCATGGTGGCTGCCCAGCCTCGTTCCAGTGCCATCGCCGCCCACTGCTTCTGCTGTTCGGTGCCCTCGACGGAGAGCGCGTTGGCCATCGCCGGGCCCATGCTGTAGAAAAAGGCCGCCGCCGGATTGGCGCAGTGCAGCATTTCGTTGATCGCCCACGTCACCGGGCCCGGTGCGGACACGCCGCCGATTCCTTCGGCAAGACCGATGCGCCACCACTCGGCGTCTTTGACCGTCTGCACCGATTTGGCCAGCTCGGCGGAGACCGAGACGGTGTGACGGTCCGGCTCGAAAACCGGTGGGTTGCGGTCGGCGTCGGCGAATGAATCGGCGATCGGGCCCTCGGCCAGCCGGGCGACTTCGTCGAGCATCGTGCGAACCGTCTCGACGTCGAGATCGCGATAGCGCCCTGAGCCGAGGACGGTGCCGATGTTCAAGACCTCGAACAGATTGAACTCGAGGTCGCGCAGGTTAGCGATGTAGTGCCCCAACGGTTTTCCCTTCCCCGAATTATCGTCGACGCAGTGTGTCCGAGGCGAGAGGGGGTACGCAACCGTAACCTACGGCGACGAAGGCGTAACCTACGCCGACGCAACCGTAGGGTGCGAGGTCAACGCTATGGGCCCGGCTATTCGGGGCTACCTCAACGCCGTTGGGGCCACTTCCACATCGTGCATAGGCGTTTGGACGAGTCGCGTCTTGGCTCTAATGGCGATGGTGCGGCCACGGAAAGTGGAAGTGGTGGTGCGGGCGACCCATCGGTGGACAC
>DATFYT010000051.1:0-11286 GCA_035314925.1 Mycobacterium sp.
CAAATCGGTGGTGACAAGTCCCAATTCCTGTGAGCCCGCTCACCGGATGGGCGCTCGGGCAAAGTTCTCGGTGAGGGTCTCGACGATCGGGCGCCACACCGGTTCGGGGAGGTCATGGCCCATGCCGTCGATGACGACGAAACGTGCACCCGGGATGGCCGCGGCAACCCCGCGGCCGTTGCGCGGCCGCACCATCGGGTCGCGCGAACCGTGCAGCACCACCGTCGGCGCGGTGATCGCCTTGCTGTAGGCCAGCAGGCTGCCGGTGCCCAGCACGGCGTCGAACTGACGCAGCATGCCTGGCGGATAGTTGGACCGCTCGGCGAGCTGCTGGACGCGCTTGCGCAGGTCCACCTCGGACGGCAGAAAGTTGGGGCCGTTGAACACCGCGATGTTGCGGACCTCGAACGCCAGCTTCTCCTCGTCGGACGCGTTGTCGCCCGGTCCGCCGAACGCCAGGCGGATCACCCGCAACGCCGGCAGCCGGGAGAACGGCTTACCGGTGGTGGACATGATGATCGCCAGCGAGGCCACCCGTTGCGGCTCGGTGCCGGCCAGGATCTGCGCGATCATCCCGCCCATCGAGGCGCCCACGACGTGTGCGCGGTCGATGCCGAGGTGATCGAGCAGCGCGACCACGTCGCGTGTCATGTCGACCAGCGTGTAGGGCACCGGGCTACCGCGGCCCAGGAGATAACGCCAGACCCGGCGGTAGACCGCGCCCTCGGCGCGCATGCCGTGCATCTTGGCCGACAGCCCGGTGTCGCGGTGGTCGAACCGAATCACCCGATACCCCGCGTCGACCAGCTGAGTGCAAAAGCCGTCCGGCCACATCGGCAGCTGGGCGCCGAGCCCCATGATCAACAGCACCGGCGGGTCGGCCGGGTCGCCGAGGTCTTCGTAGTAAAGCTCGACGGCGCCCTGCTCGGTGTCGCGGCGGGCAAGGCCGCTACGAGTCAGCATTCTTTCGCTCCGGCTTTTGCTGGGGCTTCCAGGGCGTTACCCAGCCAGTGATCTCCCAGCCCTCCAACCCGGCAAGCAGCTCGTACATGGTGGCGCCGTCAATGCTCTCCCGAATGATGTCGGCGTGCCCGGAGTGGCGGGTCAGCTCGTTGATGACGTGCAGGATCACCCATCGCACCGACCACGCTTCGAGGTTCTTCGGGAACCACGGAATGTCGTGCGGCACCGGCACGCGGGCGTCCAGATCCGCGGTGTCCACCAGGTGCAGCGACGTGGCGTTCGCGGCCTCGAGGTCGCTGAGCAGGCCGGCCAGCGTCTCGTCGGGCCGCATCACGTGCTGCTCGGCGAAGTCTTTCGAGATCTCATCGAACGGCCGGGTGTCCCGCGGCGGGAGTTCCGGGGCGGCCGCGATCCGGGCCATCCAGCTGCGCTGCATACCGGCGGCGTGCTTGACCAGCCCGCCGATCGACAATTCACTGACCGTGGGCCGCGAGCGGGCCTGTTCGTCGGTGAGGCCGTAGGCCACCGCGAAGAAGGCGCTCTGGTGGTAGGCGAGGTATTCGCGCAGGGCACTGCGTTCGTCGGCTACGGGCGAGGCGAGGGCGGGCATCGACGGTCCTTCCGGTCGGCTGCCCTCAAGCCTGTCAAAAAACGCCGCGTCGTGACGCCGCGTGTCGCACGTCCCGGTCGTAGGGTGCGGGAATGCAGGTGATGTCGGCAGAGTCGACAGAACTTTTCGTCGGGCCGCCGCACGCGCCGCTGCAGGTGGTTCGGGTGACCGTCAGCGGCGCCACCAAGCCGACGCCGATCCGAGTCGACGGCGACGGCCTGAGCGGAGAAACGCTCGCGCGCATCGGACAAGAGGTCATCGAGGTGCCGGTGGCCGTCGAGCACCCGGTCGTCGGCCAGCGACGGACCGCGCGGGTACACGTCGATGGCGGCACGACACCGCTGGCGTTCACCGTCGCCGAACCCGGGTGGACCATGTTCATGATCAGCCACTTCCACTACGACCCGGTGTGGTGGAACACCCAAGGCGGCTACACCAGCCTGTGGACCGAGGACCCGCCCGGAAAGGCCAGGCAGACCAACGGTTTCGAGCTGGTTCACGCCCACCTGGAGATGGCCCGCCGCGAACCCGAATACAAATTCGTGCTCGCCGAAGTCGACTACCTCAAGCCGTACTGGGACACCCACCCCGAGGACCGCGCCGACCTGCGCCGGCTGATCGCCGAGGGCCGGGTGGAGATCATGGGCGGCACCTACAACGAGCCCAACACCAACCTCACCAGCCCGGAGACGACGATCCGAAACCTGGTGCACGGCATCGGTTTTCAGCGTGACGTGCTGGGCGGCAACCCGGCTACCGCCTGGCAGCTCGACGTCTTCGGCCACGACCCGCAGTTTCCGGGGATGGCCGCCGACGCGGGGCTGACGTCGAGTTCGTGGGCCCGCGGACCGCACCACCAGTGGGGCCCGATGCACAACGAGGGCGGCGTCGCCGGCATGCAGTTCTGCAGCGAGTTCGAGTGGATCTCACCGTCGGGGCGCGGGCTGCTGACCCATTACATGCCCGCGCACTACTCGGCGGGCTGGTGGATGGACGATTCGACGTCGGTGGACGAAGCCGAGCAGGCCACTTACCAGCTCTTCGCCGAGCTGAAGAAGGTCGCGTTGACCCGCAACGTGCTGCTGCCGGTCGGCACCGACTACACCCCACCGAACAAGTGGGTCACCGAGATTCACCGCGACTGGGGTTCGCGCTACACCTGGCCGCGCTTCGTCTGCGCGCTGCCGAGCGAGTTCTTCGCCGCCGTGCGCACCGAACTCGACACCCGCGGGCTGGTGCCGTCGCCGCAAACCCGGGACATGAACCCGATCTACACCGGCAAGGATGTGTCGTTCATCGACACCAAACAAGCCAACCGTGCCGCCGAGAACGCCGTCTTGGACGCGGAGAAGTTCGCGGTCTTTGCCGGGCTGCTCGGCGGCGCCGACTACCCGCAGGCCGCGCTGGCCAAGGCGTGGGTGCAGCTGGCCTACGGCGCGCACCACGACGCCATCACCGGGTCGGAATCCGACCAGGTCTACCTCGACCTGCTGACCGGCTGGCGCGACGCGTGGGAGCTCGGCCGCGCCGCGCGCGACAACTCGCTGGCGCTGCTGTCCGGCGCCGTCGACGGTGATGCCGTGGTGTGGAACCCGTTGGCGCACAACAGGACCGATGTCGTCACGTGTCGGCTCGACGCGCCGCTCGGGGCCGGCGTGCGGGTACTCGACCACGACGGCGCCGAGGTGGCTGCGCTTGTCGAGCACGACGGACGATCGGTCAGCTGGCTGGCGCAGGACGTGCCATCGCTGGGTTGGCGGGCCTACCGGCTGGTCGTCGGCAAAACCTCGACAAGCTGGAAGTCGTTGCGCGGCAATCAGATTGCCAACGAGCATTACCAGCTCGTCGTCGACCCGGCCCGCGGCGGAGGGGTGTCGTCGCTGATCCACGGCGGCCGGCAGCTGATCGCCGCGGGCCGGGTGGGCAACGAACTGGCCGTCTACGAGGAATACCCGGCGCACCCGACCGGCGGCGAGGGCCCGTGGCACCTGCTGCCCAGGGGGCCGGTGGTCTGCTCGTCGGAAACACCTGCCGTTGAAGTCACAGTGCGGGCCTACCACAGCCCGCTGGGCCAGCGGCTGGTCGTAGTGGGCCGCGTCGGTGAGTTGCTGCGCTACACCCAGACGCTGACGCTGTGGCACGGCGTCAACCGGGTCGACTGCACCACCACGATCGACGACTTCACCGACGCCGACCAGCTGCTGCGGCTGCGCTGGCCGTGCCCGGTGCCGGGCGCCATGCCGGTCAGCGAGGTCGGCGACGCCGTCGTCGGGCGCGGATTCGCGTTGCTACACAACGGATCTCAGTCCGTGGACACCGCCGACCACCCGTGGACGCTGGACAACCCGGCCTACGGCTGGTTCGGGCTGTCGTCGGCGGCCCGGGTGCGGGTCGGGAAGGGCGTGCGCGCGGTGTCGGTGGCCGAGGTGGTCGCGCCGACAGAGCCGATGGGCGGTCTGCTGGCGCGCGACCTGGTGATCGCGCTGGTGCGCGCCGGGGTCACGGCGACCTGCAGCAGCGCCGACAAGCCCCGCTACGGAAAACTCGGCGTCGACTCGAATCTGCCGGACGCCCGCATCGCGCTGGGCGGCCCGAGCCAGAACGCCTTCACCAAGGCCGTGCTGGCCGCCGCCGATCCGGCTTACACCGTCGAGGTCGAGCGACAGCTCGCCGACAGCGGACGGGCCAGGGTGTGGGTGCCGGCCGCGACGCCGTTGGCGGCCGGCTGGATCCCCGGCGCCGACCTGCGGGATTCGCGGGCGCTGCCGGTGCTGGTGGTCGCCAGCCGCGACGGCGCCGACCTCGAGGCGGCGATCGCGGCGGTGACCGACGACCTCGTCGACGCCGAGATCGTCGTCAGCCAGCAGGCGCCGTCGGGCCTGCAGCCCTTCGAGCCGTTCACCGTCGCGCTGCTCAACCGCGGGGTGCCCAGCTTCGCCGTCGAAACCGACGGCACGCTGCACACCGCGCTGATGCGGTCCTGTACCGGCTGGCCATCCGGTATCTGGATCGACGAGCCGCGTCGCACGGCGCCCGACGGCTCGAACTTCCAGCTGCAGCACTGGACGCACGTCTTCGACTACGCGCTGGTCTGCGGCGCCGGCGACTGGCGACACGCCGAGACCCCCGGTCACAGCGCTTCCTTCTCCCACCCGCTGCTGGCCGCGACGGCGTCCGGCCGGGTTGGCGGGCTGCCCGCCACCGGTTCGCTGCTGCAGGTCGACCCGGCCGGCGCGGTGCAGTTGGGCGCCCTCAAGGCGGCGGGCAACCCACTGGCGCGCGGCAGCGGCCACCCCGTCGACCCCGGCCGGGTGGCCATCCGGCTGGTCGAAACCCGCGGCGGCGACACCGACGTCGCCGTGCGCTCGCCGCTGGGCACGATGTCGGAGCTGCAAACGGCCGATCTGCTGGAGCGGCCGCAGGGTCGGCGCCACCTCACCGAGCTGCACGGCTACCAGATCGGCACCGCGCTGGCGCGCCTCGACCTGCCCAGGCTGTTCGACGGCGCGGACACCGCGTTGGCCCCGGACACCGAGAACTGCCAGCCGCTGTACGCGCGATACTGGCTGCACAACCGCGGGCCGGCGCCGCTCGGCGGGCTGCCCGCGGTGGCCCACCTGCACCCGCACCGGCTCACCGCCGCCGCGGGCGACGACGTGGAGCTGCGCCTGACCGCGGCCAGCGACAGCTGCGATGCGCCGCTGGTCGGCACCGTCAGGCTGGTGTGCCCGCACGGTTGGTCGGTCAGCCCGGCCAAGCTGCCGTTCACGCTGCGGCCCGCCGAACATCTGGAGGCCGACGTGACGCTGAAGATGCCCGCTCAGGTCGATCCTGGCTGGTATCCGCTGCGGGCACAGCTGCAGGTCACCGGCGAGGACATCTCGCCCGCCTGGCGTCAGGTCGTCGAAGACGTGTGCATGATCTCGGTCGGTGGGGCTGACGACGGCGGGCTGGTGCACCTGGTCGACGGGCCGGTGGACGTCGAGGTGGCCGCGGGCGACTCGGCTCGCCTGGCCGTCACCGTGCGCAGCGACGCGTGCGGCGACCTGAGCCTGGAGGCCCACGTGATCAGTCCGTGGGGGACCTGGGAGTGGATCGGCCCGGCGACGCTGGGCGCGGTGCTGCCCGCCCGCGGCACCGTCGAGCTCGGCTTCGACGTGGTCCCGCCGGCCTGGGTGGAACCCGGCCAGTGGTGGGCCCTGGTTCGGGTCGGCTGCGCCGGTCAACTGGTGTACTCGCCGGCGGCGAAAGTGACCGTCCGATGATCGCAGCGACCGTTGACGGTGTCGCGGTGCCGGTGGACGAGGTCGACGCGCGCGAGGCGCGGCTGCGCGACGGCCCGATGGGAGAGGCGCTGCCGGCAGCGGGCACCAGCGAGGGCAGGCAGTTGCGCCGCTGGCTGACCCAGCTGATCGTGACCGAACGGGTGGTCGCCGCCCAGGCCGCTGCGTTGGGCGTGACCGGGCAGGACGCGCCGAGTGAGGCCGAGCTGCTGCCCGACACCACGGCCAGGCTGGAGATCGGCAGCATCGCCGCGGCCGCGTTGTCGGACCCCGGTGCGCGCGCATTGTTCGCCCGCGTCACCGCCGCGATCGATGTCAGCAACGACGACGTGGCCGGCTATCACGCTCGCAACCCGTTGCGATTCGCCGCGACGGACCCTGACCACCACGGTTGGCGCGCCCCGGCCGTCGCCGCCCCGCCGTTGCACGAGGTGCGCGCCGCGATCGCCGATCACCTGCGGGCGGCCGCGCGCCGCCGCGCCTTCCGGGTGTGGCTCGACGAACGCCGCGCCGAGCTGGTGCAACTCGCACCGGGATACGAGCACCCAGGCGACCCACGTCAACCCGACAACACCCACCGGCACTGAGCCGCGGATGCTCACCCTGACCCTGGACATCGGCGGCACCAAGATCGCCGCCGGACTTGTCGACCCGTCCGGTGCGCTGGTACATGCCGCCACTTTGCCGACGCCGAATGGTGAAGGTGCGGAACAGGTTTGGGCCGTGATCGAGCGGATGATCGCCGACGCGATGCGGGCCGCCGGGGGTCCGATCCGCGGGGTCGGCATCGGTTCGGCCGGCCCCATCGACCTGGCGGCGGGAACCGCCAACCCGATCAACATTCCCAGCTGGCGCGACTTTCCACTGCGCGACCGAGTCGCCGCCGCGGCGCCGGGCGTGCCGGTGCAGCTGGCCGGTGACGGCGTGTGCATGGCCCTTGGCGAGCACTGGCGTGGCGCCGGGCGCAGCGCCCGCTTCCTGCTCGGCATGGTGGTCTCCACCGGGGTCGGCGGTGGGCTGGTCCTCGATGGGGTGCCGTACCACGGGCGGACCGGCAATGCCGGCCACGTCGGCCACGTCGTGGTCGAGCTCGACGGACAGCCGTGTTCCTGCGGCGGCCACGGCTGCGTGGAGACGGTCGCGGCGGGGCCGTGGATGACGCGGTGGGCGCTGGCCAACGGTTGGGCAGCGCCGCCCGGCGCCGACGCCGCGGCGCTGGCCGAAGCGGCCGACGCCGGTGATGCGGTGGCGGTGAAGGCTTTTCGCCGCGGCGCCACCGCGCTGGCCGCGATGATCGCCTCGGTCGGAGCGGTGTGCGACCTGGACTTGGTTGTCGTCGGCGGCGGAGTGGCCAAGTCTGGTGCGACGCTGTTCGACCCGCTGCATGAGGCGCTGGCCGGCTACGCCGGTCTGGAATTCATCCGCGGCCTGCGGGTGGTGCCGGCTGCGCTCGGCGGCGACGCCGGACTGATCGGCGCCGCAGCACTTTTCGCATCTGTCACGTGAGTCACTCGGCGGCGGCCCTGGTCAGGTGCCGCGCGGCACGCCGTTTTGGCTGATAGCGGCAGGCCACGCTATTGTGGACGACGATCCACCGAAGACCGTCGGTCACCGAGCAATCGGTTGAAGGTCCGGGAATTCCCGGCGGCCCACGCAGGAGGACGAGGCATGTTTACGCCCCGACCGCTTCCTGCGTTGGGGCGTTCGTTATTTCCGGGCTAGACCTTTTAGGACCCTCAAGGAGGTTGCATGGCCCGGGCTGACAAGGCCACCGCCGTCGCAGACATTGCCGAGCAGTTCAGGGATTCCACTGCCACCGTGATCACCGAGTATCGCGGCCTGTCGGTGGCCAACCTGGCCGAGTTGCGCCGGTCGCTGGCTCCCTCGGCAACCTACTCGGTTGCCAAGAACACGCTGATCAGGCGGGCCGCTTCGGAGGCCGGCATCGAGGGTCTCGACGAGCTGTTCGTCGGACCGACCGCGATCGCGTTCGTCAGCGGCGAGGCGGTCGATGCCGCCAAGGCCATCAAGACCTTCGCCAAAGAGCACAATGCGCTGGTCATCAAGGGTGGCTACATGGACGGTCGCGCGCTGACCGTCGCCGAAGTCGAGCGCATCGCCGACCTGGAGTCGCGCGAGGTGCTGCTGGCCAAACTGGCCGGGGCGATGAAGGCCAACCTGTCGAAGGCCGCCGGGCTGTTCAACGCGCCGGCCTCGCAGATCGCCAGGCTCGCTGCCGCACTGCAGGAGAAGAGGGCCGCAGAAGAGCCTGCGGCTCCGGCCGCGGAGACCGAGGCGACCGAAACGCCAGCGGCTGAGACGACTGAAACATCCGCCGAAACCACCGAATAACCCCAAACCCACCACGTAAGGAAGGACCCACACCATGTCCAAGCTCTCCACCGACGAACTGCTCGACGCGTTCAAGGAACTCACCCTGCTGGAGCTCTCGGAGTTCGTGAAGAAGTTCGAAGAGACCTTCGAGGTCACCGCGGCCGCCCCGGTCGCCGTGGCCGCCGCTGCTCCTGGCGGCGGCGCTCCGGCCGCCGAGGCAGCCGAGGAGCAGTCCGAGTTCGACGTCATCCTCGAGGCCGCCGGCGACAAGAAGATCGGCGTCATCAAGGTTGTCCGTGAGATCGTTTCGGGCCTGGGCCTCAAAGAGGCCAAGGACCTGGTCGACGGCGCACCCAAGCCGGTCCTGGAGAAGGCTCCCAAGGAGGCTGCCGAGGAGGCCAAGACCAAGCTCGAGGCCGCCGGCGCCACCGTCACCGTCAAGTAGTCGAATCACGAAACCCCCTGAGCCGCACCGGCTCCGGGGGTTTCGTGCACTTAGCGCGGCTCCACCGCCAAGCGCTGCGACTCTTGCACCCGCTCAGGCGAATCGCCAAGCGAAACAAGAAGATTCGCCATCAACGAAGCGAGCACCGGCCCGACGGCGCTGCCCTGCGCGCCGTAGAAGCCCGCGAGCTCGAGCATCACGAAGCCGTGAATCGACGACCAGAACTGAGCGGCGATAGCCACCACGGTCGCGTCGTCGGGAGGCGAACCCACTGAGGGCGAAGCGATCCGGCTCGCCAGCATGCAGCGGTGCACACCGCGCACGACATGCGCGAAGCTGGGGTAGTGGTCATTGATCTCGGCCACGGTCAAAGTCAGCAGATCGTGTGCCGGTGCGTTGATGCCGTGCGCGCTGGTGCTGCCGAGCATCAGCCGGTACATATGAGGACGCTCGATGGCGTAGCGCCGGTAGGCGATCCCGGTGGCCACCAGGTCCGCGACGGGGTCCGATGTCGTCGGCATCGTCAGCGCGACATCGAATTGGCCCAACCCCTCGTCGGCGACCGCGGCGATCAACCCGGACATCCCGCCGAAATGTGTGTACACCGCCATCGTCGACGTCCCGGCGGCGCCGGCGATCTTGCGGGTCTGCAGCGCGTCGGGGCCATCTTCGTTGAGGATCGCCACGGCGGCGTGCAGCAGCTCGGCACGCACGTTCCGCTCGGTCGGCGAAGTCGCGGGAGTCATCGCTGACATCTTGACACAGCGCCCCTTAAGTTGTATAACAATGAAATATCAATGTTATAGCAGCTTGGAGGCCGAAGTGACCACCGCAGCCACCGCCGCACCGGCGAACCCGTATCTCACTGACTTCCTGGCGCCGGTGAGCGCCGAGGTGACCGCGACCGACCTGACGGTCACCGGGCACATCCCCGAATTCCTCGACGGGCGCTACCTGCGCAACGGGCCCAACCCCGTTGCAGAGGTCGACCCCGCCACCTACCACTGGTTCACCGGCGACGGCATGGTGCACGGAGTAGCGCTGCGAGGCGGCAAGGCCGGCTGGTACCGCAACCGCTGGGTGCGCAGCGCGGGCGTGCGGGCGGCCCTCGGCGAGAAGGCGACTGCCACGCGCAACCTGCATGCCGGAATGCAGTCCCTCGGCGCCAACACCAACGTGCTGGCCCACGCCGGCAAGACTCTGGCTCTCGTCGAAGGCGGCGTGGCCAACTACGAACTCACCGACGAGCTAGACACCGTCGGCCCCTGCGACTTCGATGGCACCCTGGCCGGCGGATATGCCGCTCACCCACACCGTGACCCGAGAACCGGCGAACTGCACGCGGTGTCCTACTCATTTGCCCGTGGTCGAACGGTGCAGTATTCGGTGATCGACGCCCACGGCCACGCTCGGCGCACGGTTGATATCGAGGTGTCGGGATCGCCGATGATGCACGACTTCTCGCTGACCGATAAGTATGTGGTGCTCTACGACCTGCCGGTGACACTCGACCCGATGCAGGTCGTGGGAGCAAAGTTGCCCGCTTGGATGCGACACCCGGCCAAGTTGGTGGCGCAATCTGTCATCGGGCGCTTGCGGGTACCCGGGCCGATCGCGGCGATGGTCAACCGCAACGAACGACAGGCCTACCAGCTGCCCTACGCGTGGAATCCGAAATACCCGGCGCGCATCGGCGTCATGCCGCGCGAGGGAGGTAACGCCGACGTTCGGTGGTTCGACATCGAACCCTGCTACGTCTACCACCCGCTCAACGCCTACTCCGAAGTTCGCGACGGCAAGGAGGTGCTGGTGCTCGACGTGGTCCGCTACCAGCGGATGTTCGACCGCGACCGGCGCGGGCCCGGCGAGAGCAGGCCCACGTTGGACCGGTGGACGATCAACCTGACGACCGGTGCGGTGAGCAGCGAACGCCGCGACGATCGCACGCAGGAGTTCCCCCGGATCAACGAGACCCGGCTCGGCGGCCGGCATCGTTTCGGCTACACCGTGGGCATCGAGGGCGGCTTCCTCGACTCAGGCAGAACTCAAATGTCGACGTCGCTGTACAAGCACGACTACCTGACCGGTTCGAGCACGGTGGCCCCGCTGGACCCCGAGCTGGTGATCGGCGAGATGTCCTTCGTGCCGCGTCCCGGCGCCGGCTCGCAGGACTCCGCCGAGGATGACGGCATCCTGATCGGCTACGGCTACCACCGCGGCCGCGACGAGGGCCAGCTGGTGCTGCTCGACGGCCAAACCTGCGAATCGGTGGCCACCGTCCACTTGCCGCAGAGAGTACCGATGGGCTTTCACGGCAACTGGTCGCCGCGGCAGTGACGAATTGCCCCGATCATGATTTTCCGGCGATGGCCGCACATGGCGTCTCCTCCATTGCTGGTGCGCTACAGTGACTCATGCCACAAGCTGGGCTTGGGCAGCGGTGAGCTACATCGGTGGGAGGGTTTCGCATGGGTATCGGCATTCAGGTTGAGGGACTGACGAAGTCCTTCGGCTCCCAGCGAATCTGGGAAGACGTCACGATGGAGGTCCCGGCCGGCGAGGTCAGCGTCTTGCTGGGCCCGTCGGGTACCGGTAAATCCGTCTTCTTGAAGTCGCTGATCGGCCTGCTGCGCCCGGAGCGCGGCTCGATC
>DATFYT010000052.1:0-13316 GCA_035314925.1 Mycobacterium sp.
GAAATCGTCTACAGATAAGCCGTTTTCGATCCTGAGCTCACGCAGCCGGGCCGCAGCGGCGATCGCGCGATCGGTCTTGATCAAGTCGCCGATCCAGCCGTCGTATCGGGCCGCGCGGCGCAACGCGATCTCGCTGAGCCCACCGACATAGACCGGTATCCGCGGCGGCGTCGGTTCCATCTCCAACCTCGGCGTCTGATAGAACTCGCCGTCGAACTCGGCCCAGCCCGGTGACCACAGCTTTTGCATCAGCTCGAGCATCTCGTCGGTGCGTTTACCGCGGTCGGAGAAGGGCTGCTCCATTAACGCGAACTCGTCCGCACACCAGCCAACACCGATACCGAACTCCACCCGCCCGTCGGCGAGATATGCCGCGGTGCCGATCGCTTTTGCCGCCGAGTAAGGATTGCGCATCGCTGGAATGTAGACGGTGGTGACGAACCGCAGCCGCGTCGTGACCTGGGCAAGTGCGCCAACCAGGACCCACGGGTCAGGCCACTCGGTGAACGGCTGCCAGCGGCGCTGGCCATCCTTGGTATAGGGGTACGGAGTGCTCAGGGTTTCCAGGTTGACGATGTGATCGGGGATCCCCATGCCGTCATAGCCGAGATCGTCAGCAACCTTGGCGATCTCGACGATCTCCCGGGTATTGCGGAATGCACTGCTGATGTAGAACTTCATCCGGCGTCCCGAGCCCACACCGGCTTGATGAAAATCCCCTCGGCTTCGACGGTGATTCCTTCGGCATCCGAAAGATGTCCGGATACAAAGGATTTCACTCCTTCGGTGCGTTCGACGGCGGCTTCGGCGCGAAGTCTGCCCAACGGAGTACCACGCACGAATCGCACCGTGAGGGTTCCGGTGAACAGCGGTTTGGTCAGGCCCTCACTGGCGGCCTCGCCGAGTACGTGGTCGAGCACCAGGGCACACACGCCACCGTGCACCAGCCCGGGCGGCCCCTCATAGGCCCCGTTGAGGGTGAAGTCACTCCAGCATTGGGTGCCATCCTCGCCATGGTGGATGGTGAGCGGCGGGGCGATCGGGTTGCGCAGGCCGATCACCGCGTTGCTCCAGACGACGGGCCGACCGCCCACCGCGTAGCGCACCACCTGCGTTTCGTCGCGCTGTCTGCTGCGCAAGGCGTCGGTCGCCGCCTGGATCGCGGTCCGTGCGGCGGTGATGGCGTCCTGGTCAGCCTCGGTGCGGATGGTGGCGTCCATGAGCTCGCGCACGGCGTCGGTCAGCGGACCATATAGCCCGGCGAGCCGATCATGCTCGTCGGCGCTCATCACCTCGTAAGGTATCTCCACGTCAAACCCGCCTTCTGGCGCTAGTGGCGGGCGTTCTGGACTAGCCGGCCTATGCCTCTTTACTAACACCGAGGTGCAAGGCGGATCGCAACCGGGGCAGACTCATTCGTCGAACACCTTGTGCACGACAGCTTTTGCACGGCGGGTCAGCCGTAAGTAGTTGTCCAAAAACTCGCCGCCGTCGCCGTTCTTGGGCCAGCCGGCAGCGACCGCGACGGAGTTGAGTTGGCGTCCGGGACCGGGCAGCTGATCGGTCGGCTTGCCCCGAACCAGCACCAGCGCGTTGCGGGCCCGAGTCACCGTCAGCCAGGCCTGCCGCAGCAGCTCGGCGTCCTCGGCGGGGATCAGTTCGGCCGCGGCGATGGCGTCCAGGCTCGCCAGCGTGGATGTGTTGTGCAGGGCCTCGATCTCGCTGGCATGTCGCAGCTGGAGCAGCTGCACGGTCCACTCGATATCCGCTAGGCCGCCGCGGCCCAGCTTGGTGTGGGTCGTGGGGTCGGCGCCGCGCGGTAGCCGCTCGGAGTCCACGCGGGCCTTCAGCCGCCGGATTTCGAGCACCGCCTTCGCGGACACCCCACCGCTGGGGTAACGCGTCTTGTCGACCATCAGCAGGAATCGCCGGCCCAGATCGGCGTCACCGGCGACCGCGTCGGCCCGTAGCAGCGCCTGGATTTCCCAGGGCTCGGCCCATTGCTCGTAGTAGGCGGCATAGGAGGCGAGCGTGCGGACCAGCGGACCACTGCGGCCCTCGGGCCGCAGGTTGGCGTCGATCTCCAACGGCGGATCGGCGCTTGCGGTGCCCAATAGCGCCCGAACCTGTTCGGCCACCGACATCGCCCAGCGCACCGCCGCTGAATCCTCGGCGCCCGCGACCGGTTCGCAGACGAACAGCACGTCCGCGTCGGACCCATAGCCCAGCTCGCGGCCGCCCAGCCGGCCCATCCCGATCACCGCGATAGCAGCCGGTGCCTGACCACCGTCGGGAAGGTTCACGCGGATCACCGCGTTCAGGGCGGCCTGTAGCACCGCGACCCACACCGACGTGAGCGCGGCGCAGACTTCGGTGACCTCGAGCATGCCGAGCAGATCGGCGGAGGCAAGGCGCGCCAGCTCACGCCGGCGCAGCGATCGCGCGACGGCGATTGCCCGCACCGGATCGGCTTGTCGACCCGCCGAGGCCACCAACGCACCGGCCACCGTCTCGGGATCGACGTCGAGCAGCTTGGGCCCCGAGTGCCCGTCACTGTATTGCTGGATGATCTCCGGCGCGCGCATCAGCAGATCCGGCACGTACGCCGAGGTGCCGAGCACGTGCATGAGTCGCTTGGCCACCGCCGGCTTGTCGCGCAGCGTGGACAAGTACCAGCGATGCACGATCATTGCCTCACTGATCCGGCGGTAAGCCAGCAGCCCGCTGTCCGGGTCGGGGGTGTCCGACAGCCAGTCCAACAGCCTGGGCAGCAACACCGACTGCACCCGCCCGCGGCGGCCGCTCTGGTTGATCAGCGCTGACAAGTGCGTCAACGCGCTCTGCGGAGCGTCGTAGCCAAGCGCGGCCAGCTGGCGTTCCGCAGCCGCCGGCGTCATGCCGTGGGAGAACTCCAGGCCGTCCGGCGCAAGCGATTCCAGCAGCGGTTGGTAGAAGAGTTTGGCGTGCAGCCGCGACACCCGCAGGTTGTGGCGCTTCATCTCGTCGCGCAGCACGCCCAGCGCGTCAAAGCGCCCGTCGGGTCGAATATGCGCCGCACGCGCCAACCAGCGCAACGCCTCGTCGTCGTCGAAGGCGGGCAACATATGGGTGCGTTTGAGTCGCTGCAACTGCAGCCGGTGTTCCAGCAGCCGGAGGAACTCGTAGGAGGCAGTCAGGTTGGCCGTGTCGTCACGGCCGACGTAGCCGCCGCCCCCCAGGGCGGCCAGTGCGTCCACCGTCGACGCCACGTGCAGCGAGTCGTCGTTGCGACCGTGCACCAGTTGCAGCAGCTGCACCGCGAACTCGACGTCACGCAGCCCACCACTGCCGAGTTTGATCTCTCGACTCCGGACATCGGCGGGCACCAGCTGCTCAACGCGCCGCCGCATCGCCTGAACCTCGGGCACGAAATCTTCACGCTCACAGGCGGTCCACACCATCGGCATCAACGCGGCGATGTACTGCTTGCCCAATTCGGCGTCGCCAACGGCGGGCCGGGCCTTCAACAGCGCCTGGAACTCCCAAGTCTTGGCCCAGCGCTCGTAGTAGGCGACGTGCGAGTCGAGGGTGCGAACCAGCTCGCCGTGGTTGCCCTCCGGGCGCAGCCCGGCGTCCACCTGGAAGAAGGCTTCCGAAGCCAGCCGCATCATCTCGCCGGCAACGCGGGCGGTTACCGGGTCGGCGTGCTCGGCGACGAAGATCACGTCGACGTCGCTGACGTAGTTCAGTTCGCGGGCCCCGCACTTGCCCATCGCGATGACCGCCAGCCGGGGAGGTGTGGCATCACCGCACACGGTTGCCTCGGCCAGTACCAGCGCACCCGCCAATGCGGCATCCGCCATGTCGGCCAGGTGCGCGCCGACGGCGCTGAAAGGCAACACCGGCTCGTTCTCGACCGTCGGCGCCAGATCCAGGGCGGCCAGCACCAGCAGCCGGTCGCGGTAAAGGGTGCGTAACCGCGACACCACCGACCCTGGTTCGTTTGAGGTTTCGGCGACGCATTCGGTAAAGGCGACCCGCAGCTGCTCGGCCGACGGCAGCTTCTCAGTGCTCCGCAGCAGATGCCAGGCCTGCGGATGGGCGATCAGGTGATCGCCCAGAGCAAGGGACGACCCCAGAACAGAGAACAGTCGACCGCGCAGGCTGCGTTCGGCAGCCAGCGCCTTGTTGAGCTCGTCCCAGTCGTCGCCGAGCGCCTCGGCAAGCCGGATCGTCGCGCACAGCGCGGCGTCGGCGTCCGGTGCGCGCGACAGTGACCACAGCAGGTCGATATGCGCTTCGGTGTTCCAGCCTAGCTCCGCCAAATAGTCGCTAGCGCGGGCGTCGACCAACCCGAGCCGGCCAACGCTGGGCACCTTCGGCCGCTCCGTGACGGGTTGAACCACGACACGACGGTAGCGCAAGTTCCCTGGGACGTGGCTGTGCGATTCGGCCGGCTATCGCAAATACCTCCGAAGACCAACCGGTGCAAAAATTCTATAAAGAAATGTAAGTCTTCAGCTCGTACGGCGTGACATGGCTGCGGTAGTTGGCCCACTCCCGACGCTTGTTGCGCAGGAAGAAGTCAAAAACGTGCTCCCCCAACGCTTCTGCGACGAGCTCAGAACTCTCCATTGCACGAAGCGCTTCTTCGAGACTCGACGGTAGCTCGCGGTAGCCCATCGCCCGGCGCTCTTCGGGGGTGAGGTCCCAGACGTTGTCCTCTGCTTGCGGGCCCAGGACGTAACCCTTCTCGACCCCGCGCAGCCCGGCGGCCAGCAGCGCGGCGAACGCCAGGTAGGGGTTGCAGGCCGAGTCCGGGCTACGGACCTCGATACGTCGCGAGGAGGTTTTGCTTGGGCTGTACATCGGAATACGCACCAATGCCGACCGGTTGGCCGCCCCCCACGACGCGGCGGTAGGTGCCTCACCGCCCAGAACCAGCCGCTTGTAGGAGTTGACCCATTGGTTGGTTACCGCGCTGATCTCGCTTGCATGCTCGAGAATCCCGGCAATGAAGGACTTGGCCACATCGGAGAGCTGCAACGCGTCGTCGGGGCTGTGGAATGCGTTGACTTCGCCCTCGAACAAGCTCATGTGGGTGTGCATGGCCGAGCCGGGGTATTGCCCGAATGGCTTGGGCATGAACGTCGCCCGCATCCGCTCTTCCAGCGCGACCTCTTTGATG
Organism: Mycobacterium sp.; assembly: GCA_035314925.1. Lineage (GTDB taxonomy): Bacteria > Actinomycetota > Actinomycetes > Mycobacteriales > Mycobacteriaceae > Mycobacterium. The sequence continues at coordinate 5,168 of DATFYT010000052.1, forward strand.
ACGTAGCGGAAAGTCATCACGTTGTCCGCCATCGACAACGCGTCCGCGAAGCGCAAGTCGATCTCCTGCTGTCCGGGCGCGCCTTCATGGTGGCTGAATTCGACCGAGATCCCCATGAACTCCAAAGCGTCGATCGCATGCCGGCGAAAATTGGAGGCGGTGTGCACTGCCTGGTCGAAGTAGCCGGCGTTGTCGGCCGGGATGGGTGTCGATCCGTCCTCGGGGCCGGGCTCGAGCAGGAAGAACTCGATCTCGGGATGCACGTAGCAGGAGAAGCCCAGGTCACTGGCTTTGCTCAGTTGACGACGCAGCACGTGGCGTGGGTCTGCCCAGGACGGCGAGCCGTCCGGCATGGTGATGTCGCAGAACATCCGCGCCGAGTGGTGGTGGCCGGCGGCGGTGGTCCAGGGCAGCACCTGGAAGGTGGACGGGTCGGGGTGAGCTACGGTGTCGGACTCCGAGACGCGGGCAAAGCCCTCGATGGAGGATCCGTCGAACCCGATGCCTTCTTCGAAGGCGCCGTCCAGTTCGGCAGGGGCGATCGCGACCGACTTGAGGGTGCCCAGTACATCGGTGAACCACAGCCGGACGAAACGGATGTCCCTCTCCTCCAGCGTGCGGAGCACAAATTCCTTTTGTCGATCCATACTCCGAACAATATGCAAACCCAGTTAACTCCGTGTTACTACCGGTTCGAACAGCGTAAGTTTCCCGGCGCAGCCCCGTCGATCAGGTAACTGTCCACCGCGCCGTCAACGCATTGGTCACCGTTGAATACCACTGTGTGTTGGGTGCCCTCGTAGGTAATCAGCGGGGCGCCGAGTTCGCGGGCCAAGTCGACCCCGGCCTGATAGGGGGTGGCCGGATCGTGGGTGGTGGATACGACCACGACTTTGCCCGGGGCGACGGGGGCTGCCGGCGCCGGCGCGGAGGTCGCGGGTACCGGCCAGAGGGCGCACAGGTCGCGAGGCGCGTACCCGGTGAACTCCCCGTAGGACAAGAACGGCGCTATTTGACGCATCCGGCGGTCGGCGTCGACCCAGGCCGCGGGATCCTTCGGTGACGGCGCGTCGACGCAGCGGACCGCGTTGAATGCGTCCTGCGAGTTGTCGTAGTGCCCGTCGTCGTTGCGGCCGTAGTATTCGTCCGCCAGCATCAGTAGGTCACCGGAGTCAGTGTGTCGCCGCAGCCCAAGCAGACCGCTGGTCAGGTATTTCCAGAACTGCGGAGTGTAAAGGGCGTTGATGGTGCCCGTGGCCGCGTCCGCGTAACTCAGTCCGCGTGGATCCGACGTCGTGGCGGGTTTGGTAACCAGCGGGTCGACCAGTTGGTGGAAACTGTCGACCCATTGGGCCGGGTCGGTGCCCAGCGGGCAGTCTGCCGAGCGGGCGCAATCCGCCGCGTAATCGTTGAACGCGGTCTGAAACCCGGCCTGCTGGTTGAGGTTTTCCTCGATCGGGCCCACGCTCGGGTCGATGGCACCGTCCAGCACCATCGCGCGAACGTGGTCGGCGAACCGTTCGACGTAGGCGGTCCCCAACTGCGTGCCGTAGCTGTAACCGAGGTAGTTGATTTGGTCGTCGCCCAACGCCTGGCGCACCACATCCATGTCGCGTGCGGCAGAAGCTGTTCCGACGTTCTCCAAGAACGCCGCGCCGTTCCTATTGAGGCAGCGCTGGGCCAGCTGCTGATACACCTGTTCGATGTGCGCGACGCCGGCCGGACTGTAGTCGACCATCGGATCACGCCGGTAGGTATCGAACTCCGCGTCGGTCTGGCAGCGCAGCGCCGGCGTGGAGTGGCCGACGCCGCGGGGATCGAATCCCACCAAATCGAAACGGCGGCTGATCTCGGAGCCGGCCAGCTGGGCTGCCATCGCGGCAGCAGCGTCGACCGCCGAGGCTCCGGGTCCACCGGGGTTGATCAGCAGCGCTCCGATCCGCGGACCGGTCGCCGGAATTCGGATAACCGCGAGCTGAGCTTGGCCGGCACCGGGGTTGTCGTAGTCGATGGGGACCGGAACGGTGGTGCACTGCGCGCTGGGAACGTTGTCAGGATGGGTGAGGAACCGACCGCAGTTGCCCCAGGTCAGCGTCGCACCTGCTATCGGCGTCGTCGCCACGGCTGCCACGATCGGCAGCACCAACGAAAGCAGCGCAGAGAACAACCGTCTCATGCGCCACATGGCTGCCAATCGTCCCACGCGCCGGCCACGGGTAGTGATCCCAATGGTCACACCTTGGTCTCGTTATCTCCTGCGCGGTCTTTACATTTCGGGTCCCGCCGTTGCGGAGCTAGCACTCTGCCCCCTTGGACGGCAAAGTGCCACTGACGAGGTATGCCGTCGCGTAGTCGTCGACACAGCTGTTGCCCTGGAAGACGACCGTGTGCTGGGTGCCGTCGAAGGTGAGCAACGAGCCGTGTAGCTGGTTCGCCAGGTCGACGCCGGCTTTATACGGCGTCGCCGGATCGCGCGTCGTCGAGACCACGAGGGTCGACGCCAGGCCAGGCGCGGAGATGGTGTGCGGCTTACTGGTCGGCGGCACCGGCCAGAATGCGCAGGTGCCCAACGGGGCGTCGCCGGTGAATTTCCCGTAGCTCATGAACGGTGCGACCTGACGCGAGCGGCGGTCTTCGTCGATGACCTTGGCGCGATCCTTGACCGGCAGGTCGTCGACGCAGTCGATCGCCACCCTGGCGTCGGTGGCGTCGGTGTAATGACCGTTCTTGTCCCGGCGCATGTACAGGTCAGCCAGATCCAGCAGCGTGTCGCCTTGATGGTGGGCCAGCTCGGTCAATCCCTCAGTCAAGTGCTGCCAGAAGGTCGGCGAATACAGCGCCATGATTGTGCCCACAATGGCGTCGCTGTAACTCAGGCCACGTGGATCTGTGGTGTGTGCCGGTCGGCCGACCATCGGGTTGTTCTTGTCGACGAGCGGGTCGACCAAACTGTGGTACACCTCAACGGCTTTGGCCGGATCGGTACCCAGCGGACAGCTGGAAGACTTCGCGCAGTCTTTGGCGAAGTCGTTGAATGCGTCCTGAAAACCCTTGGCCTGCCGCAGGTCTGCCTCGATGGAACTGGTATTCGGGTCCACGGCACCGTCGAGGATCATCGCCCGGACGTTTTTCGGGTAGGCCTCGGCATAAGCGGCGCCCATTCGGGTTCCATACGAGTAGCCCAAGAAGGTCAATTTGCGGTCGCCCAGCGCTTGGCGGATGGCGTCGAGATCACGGGCGACGTCAACGGTTCCAACGTGCGCCAGGAACTTCTTGCCCATCTTGTCGACGCAGCGGCCGACGAACGCCTTGGTCTGGTCCTCGATGTGGGCCACCCCGGCCGGGCTGTAGTCGACCTGCGGCTCGGTGCGCAGCCGGTCGTTGTCGGCGTCGGAGTTGCACCAGATCGCCGGCCGCGAACCCGCCACACCGCGTGGGTCGAACCCGACCAGGTCGAATCGTTCTCGGACCCGCGATGAGACCGACTGCAGGAGGCCCAATGCAGCCTCGATGCCCGACTCGCCAGGCCCGCCGGGGTTGATGACCAGCGACCCGATCTTGTTTCGAGCAGCCGGAAACTTGATGAGCGCCAATGTCGTGGCATCACCAGCGGGATGCTTGTAATCGACGGGTACCGCGAGCTTGCCGCATAGGGCGCCACCCGGGAGCCTGATCACCGAGGTGCCGCCGCCGCCGGTGACACGACACGGTCCCCAGTCCACCGGCTGACCGACTCTTGGCCCAGACAGCACCGCACGACCACTGACGATGTGGGTGCAGCTGGCCACCGTCGCCACGACGACTGCCATCGCGGTCCAGATCAGCATCGTGCGCGCGATCTTGTCGCCGCGAGGGGTCCTCATGTTCACCCATGCTGCCATGCGCCGACGCATGGCCGACGTCGCCGCACGGCGGCCGGGCCGCTTAATGGGTCGCGAGCAGCAGTTCTTCCATCCCAACGGCGAAGTCGTCGGCCAGCTCCCACAGGTCCGGCACCAGCTCCGGACAGGCGATGAGGCCGACGTCCAGTTTGCCGTTCAGCGACATCACGGTGATGTTCAGACCCGAGCCGTGGAAGATCGGCCCCAGCGGATACATCGCTTTGACCTCGTTGCCCAGCATGTACAGCGGCAGCTGCGGGCCCGGCACGTTGGAAATCACCAGATTGTGCACCGGCCGGCTCTTGGTCAGGCTGGTGCGGGCGTATGCCCTCATCGCCATGCCGAACACCGCGGGCGCGGCGAACTGCGACCAGTCCTGCAGGAGTGTGGCGCCGATAGCCGAACTATGTTCCTTGGCAACGGAATTCGCTTCAGCAATGGACTTGAGCCGTTCTGCCGTGTCAGCGATCTGGGTTTCCAGCCGGGAGAACATTCCCGAAACTTGGTTGCGCCCAGGCCGATCCGACTTGCCGTGCACCGATACCGGCACCATCGCCACCAACGACGAGTCCGGCAGTTCGCCGCGGTCGAGCAAAAACTGCCGCAACACGCCGGACACCAGCGCCATCACCACATCGTTGACTTTGACGTCGAAGTAGCTCTTGACCTGCTTGATGTCCTCGAGATCCAGCTGCGCGTAGGCGACATTACGGTGTGCGGTGATACTGGCATTGAACGCCGTCGGCGGGGCCGCGAACGGGGGCGCCATCGTCTGGCCGCTGCGTGCTCGCAACACCGTCTTAACCACCAACGATGCGGTGTCCGTCAGCGCATTGGCAAAGCGCAGCGGCCTGGACGCGAACTTGACGGCTCCAGTCAATGCGATCTCGATGTGGTTGGCTCCGCCGACGCCGTCAACTGGGTCGGGCGGCGGTGCGTCCGCCTCGGTGCTGCACAGCTGCGACATCAAATTCGCGCCGGTCACGCCGTCGACGCAGGCATGATGCACTTTGGTCATCACCGCCAGACGGCCACCCTGCTGAGCATCGGTGCCCGCAACGCCCTCGATGACCCACATCTCCCACAACGGCCGAGTGCGGTCCAGCGGCAAAGCGGCGATGTGACCGCAGATCTCGGACAGCTCCATTCGCCCACCCGGGGGCGGCAGTCCGATGCGGTGCAGATGCCGACTCACGTCGAAGTTGTTGTCGTCCACCCAAACCGGGTGATCCAGATTCAGCGGGCTGTCGGCGAGCTTCTCGCGGAACTGCGGGATTGCCTTGATTCGGACCGACAATTCGTCGCGCAGCCGATCGAAGGTGTAGCCGCCCGGCATCGTCGAGGTATCGAGCTCGAGAATCGAACAGACGTGTAGCGGCTGCGATTGGTTCTCCAAATAGAGAAAACTGGCATCGAGTCCGCTGAGCCGCTGCATGCGCCCGATGGTATGTCCGGGGCCGCATGGTCGAGCGGGAATCGTCGCGATGGGTACCGGTGTGAGGAAGTCCACTGAACGCCGGTGTGCACTTCAGCGACGGTAGGTGGCAGACTGTTTGGGTCAGACGAACCCGGGGACCCTGCTGGGCCACGAGGATCGACCCGACCACAACTAGGGACAATGATGTCTGAGCACGCTGTTTACGGGGCTGCTAGCGACGCACCGCGGACCAAGGTTCGCGTCCACCATCTGCAGAAGATGAAAGCCGAAGGCCACAAGTGGGCCATGCTAACGGCCTACGACTACTCGACCGCCCGAATCTTCGACGACGCCGGCATCCCGGTGCTGCTGGTCGGCGACTCGGCCGCCAACGTCGTCTACGGCTACGACACCACGGTGCCGATCTCGATCGACGAGCTGATTCCGCTGGTTCGCGGCGTGGTGCGGGGTGCACCGCACGCTCTGGTGGTCGCCGATCTGCCGTTCGGCAGCTACGAAGCCGGACCCGCCGCCGCGCTGAGCGCCGCAACCCGGTTCATGAAGGAGGCCGGAGCGCACGCGGTCAAGCTGGAAGGCGGCGAACGAGTCGCTGAGCAGATCGCCACCCTGACCGCCGCCGGTATCCCGGTGATGGCGCACGTCGGCTTCACCCCGCAGAGCGTCAACACCCTCGGTGGTTTCCGGGTGCAGGGCCGTGGCGACGCCGCCGAGCAGACCGTTGCCGACGCGATCGCCGTTGCCGAGGCCGGCGCGTTCTCCGTGGTGATGGAGATGGTGCCGGCCGAGCTGGCCACCCAGATCACCGGCAAGCTGACAATTCCGACGGTCGGCATCGGCGCCGGACCCAATTGCGACGCCCAGGTGCTGGTTTGGCAAGACATGGCCGGACTCACCAGCGGCAAGACCGCCCGGTTCGTCAAGCGGTTCGGTGACGTTGGAGGCGAATTGCGCCGCGCCGCAACCCAGTACGCACAGGAAGTCGCCGCCGGGAGTTTTCCCGCCGACGAGCACAGCTTCTAAAGGTCGTCGCTCTACTCACGCATACCCACGACGCGACGAGGGAATCCTTAGAAGCCATGAGTACGTCGCGTTATGTAGAGGTGGAACGCAAGTTCGACGTCGGTGAGTCGACGAGTTCACCGTCGTTCGCGGGTATCGCGGACGTTGCCCGGGTGGAGCGGGTCCCGACGCAGGAACTGGACGCCGTGTACTACGACACGTCGGCGCGTGATCTGGCGTCCTACCGAATCACGTTGCGTCGTCGCACCGGCGGTGACGATGCCGGTTGGCATCTGAAGTTGCCGGCCGGACCCGACGCCCGCACCGAGGTTCGCGCACCACTGGGTACGACGGACGGCGACGAGGAAGACGGCCACGAAGAGGTGCCCAGCGAGCTGCTGGACATCGTATTGGCAATTGTGCGGGACCGCCCGGTGCAACCGGTCGCGCGGATATCCACCACGCGGCAGATCCACCAGCTCTACGGCGCCGACGACGCGGCGCTGGCTGAATTTTGCGACGACCAGGTCACCGCCTCGCGGGTCGCGACCCCTGATGAACCCGAAGTCGAGCAGCGGTGGCGTGAGTGGGAGCTCGAACTCACCCAGCCCGCGGCGAACACCGAGCTGATGGACAAGCTGAGCGATCGGCTGCTCGGCGCCGGCGCGGCGCCCGCAGGACACGGCTCCAAGCTGGCGCGGGTGCTCGGCACGACGCCGAACGACTTGGCTGCCCGCACCGCCGACCCGCTACATCGGGGGGTGGCCGAGCAGCTCGAAAAGCTGCTCGTGTGGGACCGCGCGGTGCGCGCGGAGGCCGACGACGCCGTGCACCAGATGCGGGTGACCACCCGCAAGATCCGCAGCCTGCTGCAGGCCTCGCCGGATTCGTTCGGACTCTCCGATGACACGTCGATACTCGACGAACTGCGCGAGCTGGCCAACGTGTTGGGCGAGGCCCGCGACGACGAAGTGCTTGCCGAGCGCTACCGCGGCGCTCTCGACAAGCTGCCACCGAAACTGGCCCGCGGACCTATTCAGCACCGGCTGGTCGACGGCGCGGAGCAGCGGTATCAGGCCGGGCTACGACATTCGTTGGCCGCGATGCGCTCACCGCGATACTTCCGTCTGCTCGACGCCCTGGAGACGGTGGTCACCACTCCTGACCCGGGATCCGGCCCCGTCGCCGTCGCCGCGGCCGGCAAAAAGGTCCGGAAGGCCGCAAAGGCCGCACGACGGGCCGCCGACGATGACCTCGACGAGGCGATACATCGAATCCGGAAGCGCGCCAAGCGGCTTCGCTACACTGCGGCGGCGATGGGCGCGAAGAAGGTGTCGAAGCGGGCGAAAAAAGTTCAGTCGCTGCTTGGTGATCACCAAGACTGCGTGGTCAGCCGCGCACACCTGCTAGAGCAGGCCGACGCAGCTAACGCCGCGAGCGAGGACGCGTTCACTTATGGGCTGCTGCACCAACAGGACTCAGACTTGGCCCGCGAATGCCGTGAGCAACTAGAGCCGGCGCTGCGCAAACTCCTCAAGGTACTGCGCAAGCAAAACCGACATTGGTGACACGGAGTTACAACGCTGTAGCGACCCGACGGAGAGTGAATTCCGTGCACGGGCGGCGCCCCACCCCTCAGAGTGCTCGTAGGCCACGCAGGGTCCTTCTTATCAGTTCACGTCGTTCGTCGATTGTCATCGAGTCACCGAGGGGGGCGTGCACCCGCAAATAACCCTGTGTCACCAGGTCGTCGACCAGGAACCGCGTCGCGCCGAGCGGCAAGGACAGACGAGCGGCGATCTCTGCGACCGAGGGGCTGTGCACGCACGAC
>DATFYT010000053.1:0-15049 GCA_035314925.1 Mycobacterium sp.
GGCATGGAGCTCGGCAACCACACCTGGGAACACCCCAACATGACGACGCTGCCGCCGTCCGATGTTCCCGGCCAGTTGACCAGAGCCAACGACGCGATCGCCGCCGCCACCGGTGTGACGCCCAAGCTGTGGCGGCCACCGGGCGGCCTGACCAACGAGGCGGTCAACGAGCAGGCCGCCAAGGTCGGTCTGGCCGGAATCCTGTGGGACGTCATCCCTTACGACTGGATCAACGACTCGAACACCGCCGCCAGCAGATACCTGCTGATGACCCAGATCAAGCCCGGCTCGGTGGTGTTGCTGCACGACACCTACTCCAGCACGGTTGATCTGGTCTACCAGTTCATCCCGGTGCTGAAAGCCAACAACTATCACCTGGTGACGGTCAGCCAGCTGCTCGGGCAGCGAGCACCGGGCAGCGTCTACGGCAGCCGGGAGAACGGGCCCCCGGCCAACGCCCTGCACGACATCCCGGCCTCGGAGATTCCGTCGCTGCCCAATACGCCGTCGCCGCCGCCGATGCCCAACTTCCCGATTAGCGATGTGCCGGGCCAGAATTCGGGCGGGCCGAATAACGGCAGCTAGCAATTTCGTCGGATCAGTTCGTCGAGGTTTGCAGGTGGTGAACAAGCAGATCGGTGAGTTGCCCCAGGGCGAGTTCGGGTACCCAGTGCCCGACCCCGTTGAGCTCTACCTCGGTGTAGGGGCCGGTCACATGTTCGCGGGTGGCGCGAGCGGTGCGTTGAGCAAGGAACGGGTCATCCGAGCCCCAGACGAACAACGTCGGTACGGGAGCGGGCGGCAGTGTCGGCCAGTCGGCGAAATTGAAGGCGCGGAAGTGATTTAGCGCCCCGGTCAGTAATCCAGGTGAGCTGAAGTGAGTGATATAGCGGTCGATGGCTGCCGGGTCGAGGCCACTGTAGGAGGCGCGCAGCGCGGCGGCGTTGTCGGCCAGCATCACCTGTTCCGCGATCCCGGGCTGGCGGAACAGGTCGAATGGGGGCAATGGCTGCTGGCGGGATTCAAGGGCAGCAGCGAAGGCCGCCAGGTGCGGGGTGGACGCGACGGCCAGGGTACGGATCCGGTCTGGGTAGCGGCAGCCCAGGTCCCATGCGATGATGCCGCCAAGATCGTGACCGACCAGATGGAACTCGTCGGCTCCAAGCTGGTCGGCCATGGCGAAGACGTCGGCCCTGATCCGTTCCTGGGTGTATCGGTCCACCGTCTCAGGCAGGGCCCCTGCAGCGAAGCCGCGCAGGTCTGGCGCGACTGCTCGCCACCCAGCGGCACCTAGTGCTTCGACCTGGCCGTTCCAGGCTTGCGCTGTTTGCGGGAAGCCGTGCAGCAGCAGCACCAGGTCACTGTCCACTGGACCGGCTGCGATCGCCGGGAAGGTCAGAGACTCATGCGTCAGCACCAGCGTATCCACATCGACGACCCTACATACAGCATGTAGGTAGCACAAGAGCGATATCATCGCCCTCGACATGGCAACGACACCAGGCCGGCGGCCGCTGCACCGCACCACGCCGGCTGACGGCGAGCAGACCAAGGCCACGCTGGTCGCCGTGGCCCGCGAGATGTTCGCCCGCAGCGGATATTCCGGCGTGGCAATGCAGGACGTCTGCGCAGAAGCGGAGGTTACCAGGGGTGCGCTGTACCACCACTTCCCAAGCAAAGACGGATTGTTCCGTGCCGTATGCGAACAGGTCGCGGCAGAAGTCACCGCACGCGTGGCAGCCGCAGCACAGACAAAGCCTGACGCTTGGCCGCGACTGGTTGCGGGATGCCGGGCGTTCCTTGAGGTGTCCGCACAGGACGAGGTGCGCCAGATTCTGCTCACCGATGCCCCGTCAGTACTCGGGTGGGCTCAGTTGCGCGAACTCGATGCCCGCCACGGATTGGGACTGGTCAAGCTCGGTATCCAGCGCGCGATCCAGGAGGGAGCGATCGAGCCCGGGCCGGTCGACACCCTCGCTCACATGCTCGTCAGCGCCTTGAACGAGGCTGCAATGCTCATCGGTCGGTCAGCAAACCCGAATAACGCGCGTAACGAGGCGATGCGGGCACTCGACCGGATACTCGCCGGGATCGCCGGGAAAGGCTAACCGGCGGCCAGTTTCGCTCGGCGAGGCAGAACGGTTCGGGGACGAAACTCGACCTCGACCGGAGTCACCGAATTTATTGGCGGCAAGCTGTCCGCGTGCGGAGGGGCCGATAGCTCTGCCGTCTAGTCGCTCACTGACGGGTTTCGGTCGGCGGCTGATCCGGCAGCTCACCCCCGGCGGCCGCTGCCAACAGCTCACCGCGGCCGATCTGACTGACCAGGCTGGCCGAGTCGAAGTAGATGCGCTCGTTTGTGATGCGATCGCCGTCGAAGAAGAACACCGCGATGATCGGCACCCGGAACGCCATGCCGGTGGGCGGCAAACCGTAGAACTCGCCGAGATTGGTGCCCAGCAGGTCGAATTCGGTGATCACCGCGTCGTCGGTGACGTGGTATCGGACGTTGTCGTGACGCTGGTCCGGGAACGCGGTGCGGGTGGTCCGGTAGTAACCCATGACCTCGTCGTCGCCGTCGAAAACCTGGCCGGTGGCCATGATCTCGTAGTGCGGGTGCCCGTTGAACGTGGCCAGGGTCCGGTCGAACTCCTTGGTCACCTCGGTGTTCATATGCTCTTCGATGAGCGCAAGGCGCCGTTGCCGGAGTTCGTCGCTGAGCATGCCTACTCCTCGGTGACCTTGGCCATCGCGAGGACGTCGAGGCGGCGGTCAAGTTCCTCTTCGGACAGTTTGTCGCCGATCAGCCCGCGGTCGATGACCGTCTGCCGGATTGTCTTGTGCTCCTTGAGCGCTTGCTTGGCCACCGCGGCCGCCTCTTCGTAGCCGATCGCCGAATTCAGCGGCGTGACGATCGACGGGGACGACTCGGCCAGCTCCCGAAGGTGCTCGACGTTGGCGTGCAGCCCGATGATGCAGCGCTCGGCGAACACTGTCGAGACGTTGGTCAGCAACTTGAACGACTCGAGGATGTTGCGGGCCATCATCGGGATGTAGACGTTGAGTTCGAACGCGCCCGACAGCCCGCCGACGGCGACGGCGGCGTCGTTGCCGATGACCTGAGCCGCGACCTGGGTAACCGCCTCACACAGAACGGGATTCACTTTGCCCGGCATGATCGAGCTGCCCGGCTGCAGATCCGGCAGGTGGATCTCGGCCAGGCCGGTCAGCGGACCCGATCCCATCCAGCGGACATCGTTGGCGATCTTGGTCAACGACACCGCGATGGTGCGCAGCGCGCCAGACGCTTCGACCAGCCCGTCGCGGGCCGCCTGAGCTTCGAAAGAGTTAACCGCCGTGCGTAATTCGGTCAACCCGGTGTCTTTCACCAGCACCTGCACAACCTTGGCGCCGAAGCCGTCGGGAGCGTTGAGGCCGGTGCCCACCGCGGTGCCACCGATCGCCAGCTCACCCAGCCGGGGCAGCGTCGCGCGGACCCGCTCGATGCCGGCCTCGATCTGGCGGGCGTAGCCGGAAAACTCCTGGCCGAGGGTGACCGGGACGGCGTCCATCAGATGTGTGCGGCCCGACTTCACCACCGTGTGCCACTCGTGGGCCTTGGCGGCCAGCGCGTCGTGCAGCACCTGCAGTGCCGGGATGAGATGGCGCACAGCGGCTTCGGTGGCCGCGATGTGGGTCGCGGTCGGAAAGGTGTCGTTGGACGACTGCGACATGTTGACGTCGTCGTTGGGATGCACGGTCACACCGTTGGCGCCGGCGATGCTCGAGATCACCTCGTTGGTGTTCATGTTGGAACTGGTGCCCGACCCGGTTTGGAAGACGTCGATCGGGAACTGGTCGTCGTGCTTACCGTCGGCGATTTCGGCGGCGGCGGCGATGATCGCGTCGGCCTTGTCCGCGGCCAGCAGTCCGAGGTCCTTGTTCACTTGCGCGCAGGCGCCTTTCAGCAGACCCAACGCGCGTATCTGGGTGGGCTCGAGTCCCCGTCCGGAGATCGGGAAGTTCTCCACCGCGCGCTGAGTCTGCGCGCGCCACAACGCTTTTGCCGGCACCCGGACTTCGCCCATGGTGTCGTGTTCGATCCGGTATTCGGTATCGTTCTCGGCGGTGTGAGCGCCCATGGATTGGGTCCTTCTGTTGGTGGTTACGGCAGGGGATATGCGGCGCTGCTGTCGCCGGTGAAGTCGATGGCCGAGTATTCGTTGAGTTTGGACAGCCGGTGATAGGCCTCGACCATGCGCACGGTGCCGGACTTGGAGCGCATCACGATCGACTGGGTGGTGCACCCGCCGGGCTGATAGCGCACACCCTTGAGCAGGTCACCGTCGGTGACGCCGGTGGCGCAGAAGAAGACGTTCTCGCCAGAAACCAGGTCCTCGGTGGTCAGCACCTTGTCCAGGTCATAGCCGGCGTCGAGTGCCTTCTGCCGTTCGGCGTCGTCCTTGGGTGCGAGCTGCGCCTGGATCTCCCCGCCCATGCAGCGGATCGCCGCCGCGGTGATGATGCCCTCCGGGGTGCCGCCGATACCGGCCAGCATGTCGGTGCCGGAGCCAGGCCGGCACGCGGATATGGCGCCGGCCACGTCGCCGTCGGTGATCAACCGGATTCGTGCGCCGGTGGCGCGGACGTCCTCGATCAGTTGAGCGTGCCGCGGCCGGTCCAGGATGCACACCGTCATGTCGGGTATCGACAAGCCCTTGACCTTGGCGACGGCGCGGATGTTGTCGGCGATCGGCGCGGTGATATCCAGCACGTGAGCGGCATCGGGCCCGACGGCGATCTTGTTCATGTAGAACACCGCCGAGGGATCGAACATCGCGCCGCGATCGGCCACCGCGAGCACCGAGATCGCGTTGGGCATGCCCTTGCTCATCAGCGTGGTGCCGTCGATCGGGTCGACAGCGAAGTCGCAGTCCGGGCCGTCGCCGTTGCCGACCTCCTCGCCGTTGTAGAGCATCGGCGCATGGTCTTTCTCACCCTCGCCGATCACGACCACGCCGCGCATCGACACCGAGTTCACCAGTTGGCGGATCGCATCGACGGCCGCGCCGTCGCCGCCTTCCTTGTCTCCGCGGCCCACCCAGCGCCCGGCCGCCATGGCACCGGCTTCGGTGACCCGTACCAGTTCCAAAGCAAGGTTGCGGTCGGGGGCTTCACGTCGGCGCTCGGCCTGGGGGGTCATGCGGAGATTGTCCCAGAAGCGGGTTGGCGCTCGGGAGCTGGGATACTCGTGATGTGACGACGCCGCCGCAGCCGCAGCCGACGGTCAAGCCGGCCAAGCCACGGCTGCTGCAGGACGGCCGGGATATGTTCTGGTCGATCGTGCCGCTGGTGGTGGCCTGCATCATCTTGGCGGGCATGGTCGGGATGTGCACGTTCGCCCCCGGCGGAACCAACCGCGGGCCGGTGCCGTCCTACGACGCGGCCAGCGCGCTGCGGGCCGACGCGCAGACGCTGGGATTCCCGGTCCGGATGCCGCGCCTGCCCGATGGCTGGCAACCCAACTCCGGCAGCCGCGGCGGCATCGGAGACGGTCGAACCGACTCGTCGACCGGGCAGCGGGTGCGCGCGGTCACCTCCACCGTCGGATACATCAGCCCCACCGGGATGTACCTGAGCCTGACCCAAAGCAACGCCGACGAGGACAAGCTGGTCGGCTCGATCCACGCTTCGATGTATCCGACCGGGACCGTCGACGTCGACGGCACCCGCTGGATCGTCTACCAGGGCGACGACGGTGTCGAGCCGGTGTGGACCACCCGGCTGAACAGTCCGGCCGGGCCGGCTCAGGTCGCGATCACGGGTGCCGGCGGTGTCGATCAGTTCCGTACGCTGGCGGCGGCCACTCAAACTCAGCCGCCGTTACCGGCGCGCCGGTAGAAGGGATACATATGACCGCACCAGAAGCCGACCTCACCGGTTGGTCCGTGGCACCGTTCACCGGTGGCGGATACACCCATGACGTGTACCGCAAGGGCGAAGGACCTGGCGTGGTGCTGATCCCCGAGGTACCCGGCATCCATCCCGGTGTGCTGGCGCTGGGTAATCACCTGGTGGACAACGGGTTCACCGTGGCGATACCGTCGCTGTTCGGCGAGCCGGGGCGTCCGGTTACGGTCGGCTACACGCTTTCTTCTCTCCGACGTGTCTGTGTGGCAAGGGAATTCGCCGCGCTTGCTACCAACAAGCAGCGGCCCGTAGCGGTTTTCCTGCGCGCACTGGCCCGTGACCTCAACGCGTCGACACCGGGCAAAGGAGTCGGCGTGATCGGCCAGTGTTTCACCGGCGGCTTCGCGCTGGCCGCCGCGGTCGACGACAGCGTGCTGGCGCCGGTGCTCAGCCAGCCATCGACGCCGTTCCCGTTGACGCCGCGCCAGCGGCGCGACGCTGGACTCAGTGACGTGGAACTGAACGCGTTCAAAGACCGCGCCGCCAGCGAGGGCGTGTGCGCGATGGGCCTACGGTTCAGCAAGGACTTCATGTCGCCGGCCGAGCGGTTCGTGACGCTCAAAGAGCGGCTCGGCGACGCGTTCGAGGTGATCGAAATCAACTCGCGCCCGGGCAACGAGCACGGTTTCTCGCGTGCGGCGCACTCGGTGCTGACTCTGGAGGTCCGCGAGGTTGACGGCCACCCGGCCTACGAGGCACGCAAGCGCGTGGTCGAGTTCCTCACTCAGCGGCTGGCTGTCTCGTAGCCGATTTGCGGCGTAGCCTCCACCGCGTGACCCAACCGGGTTTCTCGTCCTCGTCGACGGGTTCTTCGAGCTCCACGCCCTTGTACACCGCGAGGTAGACGTCGATGGTGGTGACGATGACGATCATCAACACCGGGCCGATCACGATGCCCCACGGGCCGAACATGGCGATGCCCGCGAACACGGCCAGCAACATCAGCGCGGGATTGAGGCGGGCGTCCCGGGGCACCAGGATCGGGCGCAAAAAGTTGTCGAGGTTGGTGACAACGATGAGGTGCCAAAGGATTACGAAGACACCGCCGGGGATGTTGCCGTAGAAGATCATCCCGATGCCGAACGGAATGGTCACGATACCGCCGCCCAGCGGAATGATGGACAGCGCGGTCAACAGAATCGCGAAAATGAAGAAGCCGTGGTGGAATCCCGCGACATAGACGGATGCGGCTCCGGCCACTCCTTGACAGAGCGCGATGACGAACTGTCCGCTGACAGTGCCGCGCACCATCGAGCCCATCTTGCGCAGGTACAGATCGGTGACGTCGTCGCCGAGCGGATTGAGTTGGCGGATCAAGGTGAGAAGTTTCTCGCGGTTGGTCAGCAGCGCGACGAATACGTACAAGAAGATGACTGCTGAGGTGACCACGCCGAAGAGACTTCCGGCGGTGTCTTGCAGAAAGTGCAGGCTCCATTCACCGGCCTTCTGCGCGACGGTCACCATTGTTTTTCGCAGCGACTCGGCGGTGACGGTCATGTGCAGGAACGGCACCCGTGCCAAGACCTGATTGACGACGTGAAGACTCTTGTCGCCCAGCCCATTCAGACCGGTCCGCTGCACCCAGCCGGCGACGTGGGTCACCATCCGGGAGATCTGCACGATCGCCAACACCACCAGCAGTCCGATCGGCACGATGACGGCAGCCAGCGCCGCCAGCAGCGTGCAGGTGGCCGCCAGGCCGGTCTTCAGCCGACGATCGAACCAATTGAAAAGCGGCGTAAACAAATACGCACCGACCGCTGCGACCACGATGAGGACGAAGTAGTTGCGGAGGAAGTATCCAGCGAACAGGAGACTGATAATGGTGACGACCGCAAGGGCCCGTTTCTGGGTGAGGGTAAATTCCGTGTTCATCGCCGGGCCCTCCGCGTCGGTGTCGATGTGAACCCTACGGCGCCGCTACACCAGGCGGGAGAATGCTTTAACAATTGGGCCCGACAGGCGCTGTCCCGTTGGTGTTCACCCAAACGTCAGGGACAAATCCAAGTTCGCGACCGGTGGCCTGCGAGCTAACTTTGTCCCAGTAGGAAGTAGTTTGTCTTGGCTGTCCTTTAGGGCCCGGCCCTTCAACCGGGTCGCCAACTGCGACACACTCAATGTAAATATCAGTGTGTAGGGGCAGGGTCGCCTTGACCGGCGCGGACAGTTTCGGCTCGGCGTACACATTTACGCCGGTCACACCGGCAGTCGGTTCCAGGATGTACGCAGGATAAAGCTGTTGGTTGCCAACGCGTTTATGGTTCGCCACTACGACAATTGCTGCAACGGTGACTAAAGCGATCGCAATCGCACTCGCAACGATCTTCGGGTGATATCGCCGCCCCCGAGGCCCGACCGGTGAGAGGAATAGCTGACGCCAGCGCTGGCCGACAGTGCCGTCCGTCGTTCCCGCACGGAATTCGCCGGTGTTCTTCGCCGGGCGGGGTGGATGCTCGGTCAGGTCGGCAGGGCGCTCACCGACGTGGTCGCTGCTGCGAACCGATGCCGTGTCTTCAACGAGATCCTTCAGACGGCTGATTGTCCGGTATACGTCCGCGTAGAGGTCGTCGCGACTGCCGAGCATTTCCAGGATGTCGTGTCCGCCTCGCCGCTCTTCCGGGTCGACCGAATGCAGCGCCGGCTCGAGATGGTTGAGGATGTGACGCTGCTGCTCGTGGTCCAGGCCCTTCTGTTCGGCTACCAGATCGGTGAGATCGGTGAGGTAAGACAGCGGGACGGCGGGCGGTTCCGGCAACGGATCCGGCAACGGCGGTGCGGGAGACAACGTTGCGAGGCCTCCGGCCAGCGCCAATGCGGCCTTGTCCCGGGCTGCGGGGTCGGAGTAGTCGACGATCTGGCGTATGGAGAAGCGGCGCGGCAGTGCTTTCGGCAGCGGCTCCACGGCGACCGGAAGCAACGGCTTTTCCAGTGACTCCGCCCAGTCGTATTCACGCCTGCATGCCGTTGAGTTCAATGCCTCGCGGGAGAGGATCGCGATGAAGGTGTCGCAGTCGGCTATCTGCCGCAGGATCTCGTTCCACCAGTCCTGACCGCCATGCAGCGACGAGTCATGCCAGGTGTCACATCCCAGAACTCCAAGATGCTCCACCACTTGCCCTACGTCCCGCTTGTTCTTGCGGGCGTAAGAGATGAAAACCTTTCGCACGGGCACCCCGCAGTGGTAGCTGCTGGTTAAGTATGGACCGAGGCGAGCAAAGTTGCGCCCGAATCAGCACCGGCATTGAAATAGCTCGTCCGTGCGACGAGTCTTGCCGTGATTCCGCGCGCAGTTGCTACTTCGTTGGCATCATTCGACGTGGCTGGGCTTTAATTGTCGGCCGCAGCACTCTTCGCGTGTTGTCGCTTGCGCTGATCGGCGATGAATCGGATCGACAGACGCTGCAGTAGACCGGGCGCCAGCCGGGCAAACACCCATGACGCGTGCGCCCGCTTCGGCACAACCAGCAGCGCCTTGTTGCGGTCGATCGCCTTGAGGGTGTCGCGGGCCAACCGGTCAGCCTCGTAAGCGGTCTTCACGCCCTGGCCGCGAAGGTAGTAGTCACGGCCGACGAAACCGCCGATCGCACCCTTGTCCAGAATCGGGGTTTCGACGGCGGCCGGGCAGACGGCAAGCACACCCACCCCACGGGAGACCGCCTCCGACCGCAGCGCCAGCGACAGTCCCACCACCGCGTGCTTGGTCATCACGTAACTGGTGATCTGCCCGGCCGCGGTCAGCCCGGCCATCGATGCGGTGTTGACGATGTGCCCGTGCCCCTGCCGGAGCATCACCGGGTAGGCGGCCGCCACCCCGTGCACCACGCCGCGGATGTTGACGTCGATGATCGCGTTCCACTGGTCCAGGGTGAGCAGTTCGGTGTCGCCGCCCCAAGCGATTCCGGCGTTGTTGAACATCAGGTCGAGTCGCCCGGCGCGGGCGACCACACCGTCGACGGCGCTCGCCACCGCGGCCGGGTCGGTGACGTCGAGGGTGGCCGCGGTCGCGGTTCCCGGCCCGTGCAGGTCCTCGGCGGTGCGGGCTGCGGCGGCACCGTCGACATCGGTGCAGAGCACGTCGGCGCCCGCAGCGACCAGGGCCCGGCAAAGCGCCGCGCCGATGCCCGAGCCTGCGCCGGTGACAATCGCTTGCTTGCCAGTGAAATTCATTGCGGCGCCGCCAGCTTCATCACGTGGCCCAAGATATCGGGGTACCGCTTCATGTGCGCGCCGCCGTTGAGGTCGAGCACCTCACCGGTCAACCACGTTGCCTTGCATAGGAACACCACCGCCTCGGCAATGTCCTCGGGCGTGCCCGCCCGACCCAGCGGGGTGTTCTCCAGGTATTCCTCGAGCACGCCCGGGATCTGGGTGGCCGGCTCGGTGAGCGGAGTATGCACGAATCCCGGGGCGACGGCGTTGACCCGGATACCGCGCGGCGCGAGTTCGAGCGCCGCGACTTCGGTCAGCATCGACAGCCCGGCCTTCGCCGCGCAGTAGGCGCTCATCGCCGCGGCGGGCTGGCGCCCGTTGAGCGAACTGATCGACACCAGCGCCGCGCCGTCGCGCAGTCGCGGCGCGCCATGCTTGATCACCAGGAAGGCGCCGGTGAGGCAGACGTCGACGACCGAGCGGAAATCTTCCACCGCCAGGTCGGTGATCAGCCCGACACCGCTGTAACCGGCGGTGTTGACCACGACGTCGAGCGCGTCGGCCTGCTCGAAAAGGGCTCGTACCGTGTCCTCGTCGGTGACATCGACCGTCGCGGCGGTGTGCGGGTCGCCGAGTTCGGTGGCGACGGCACGCGCGCCTTCGGCGTTGCGGTCGGCGACGGTCACCCGGCAGTCGTCAGCGGCCAGCGCATGGGCCACGGCTCGGCCGATGCCGGACGCGCCGCCGACGACGACAGCGGTGCGATTAGTCATGCTGGCTCCTTATCGGGTCGAGGGTCATTCCATTTGGCGGCGATCACGCGCCACGGGTCGGCGTAGCGGCCCGGGTAGCGATAGTAGGGCGAGCGATGTTTGAGCAACGCATGAGCAAACGGAGCCGCCAGCCGCGCCGGATAGCGCCGCCAGCCCATCCGGTCGGCCAGCTCGGCGAGCATGTGCGGCCACGAAACCCGTTGGAATTTCAGGGCTTCCGCCGACCGTGCGGTGTCCATCCAGTCGGTGGCGAACCAGTCGGCGTCGCTGTCCGGGTTGCCCTTGCGCCCGGCGGGAATCCCGCCGACCAAGCCCATCGCGGCCGCGCTGGCCGGGGCGATGTCGCCTTGGACGTGGCGATGCGAGTCGTCGCCGCCGATCAGCAACGTCTCGCCGACCACCGGCGCGGTGGTGGCGGCGACGAACGCCCGGGCCACGTCGCGCACGTCGACAGTCTGGATGCGCCCGTCGACCGGCAGCGATGCTTCGAAGTAGATGGTGTCCAGGTCGAGGTCGAACCGCGGCTCTGAGGTGAGCACGCCGCCCAGTCGCAGCACCACCCAATCCAGCTCGGAGCCGCGAACCAGTTGCTCGGCTTCCACTTTGTGCGCGCCGTAGATGTCGGATGGCCGCAGCGGAGTGTCCGCGGTCAGCACGTCGGTGATGCGGTGTGGATTACGGGCGCCGTAGGCGGCGACGCTCGAGGCTTGGACGAATCGCGGCGGCGCCGGCAGCGTTTTCGCCGCGTTGATCAACAAGCCGGTCGCGTCGACGTTGACCCGGCGAGCCAGCCCTGGGCGGGCGTAGCAGACCGGCGGGATGATCGCGGCCAGGTGGATGACCGCTGCGGGCGCGACTTCGCGCAGCAACGCGGCGACCGCGTCTGGATCGGTGAGGTCGGCCCACCGGACGTCCACGGCGGGCAGCAGGGTGGTTGCCTTCTTGCGGTTGGCCGGGATGTCGAGGTCGGTGGCGACGACGTGGCGGCCGTCGGCGCGTAGCTGTCGCACCGTCGCGGACCCGACCAAGCCGAACGCCCCGGTGACCAGCACAGTCTCGGACATTGCCCTCCTCATCGCTCGCGAAAAGAGTATTTCGCAACGTGCCGACTCGGAATATGTTCGCAGCCGCAGATTCGCGGCGCCACGAGGGGTGGCCCTGGCGGCCGCCGAGCGCTATTCGGGCACGGCGGCTGCGACGACGGCCGCCAGGCGGGGATGGGCGGCGGCTTTCATCTCATCGAACAGCTCGGTGTAGTAGGACAGGCATTCGGCCATCGCCTGCTCGGTGGTGAACAACGGCCGATAGCCGAGGTCGCGGGTGGCCTTGGCCACCGAGAAGTAGTTGTCCACATACAGCCGCTCGACGGCCAGCGGTTCCAGCGGGGGTTTCGGCAGCCCGAACCGGAAATGCAGCCGCTGCCACGCCGACATTGCCGCGCGGACCGCGGCGCCGGATATCCGCAACCGAGGCAGGTGCTGGCCGCACGCCGCCACCACCGGTCGGGCGAACTCGAACATGTTCACCGGCTCGGCGTCGTTGATGAAGTACGCCTGCCCGGGCGCGGTGCCGCCCGGCACCAGGTGCTCGGCCGCCAGGATGAAGCCGTGAATCAGGTTGTGCACGTAGGAGTTATCCAGGCGGGCGGCCTCGCGGCCGACCAGCACCTTGACGTGGCCGGCCTGCACACTTTCGAACACCTTGCGGAACATCGTCTGATCGCCGCAGCCCCAGATTCCGCTTGGGCGCATCGCGCAAGTCAGCAGTCCGTCAATCCCATTCTGGGACAGCACGAATCGCTCGGCGATCACTTTCGTCTCGGTGTAGAGGTCGTTGAACCGGTCGGTGTAGGGCAACGTCTCGTCACCCCCGGCAATGCGCTTGCCGCCCATCACGACGCTGTTGGACGACGTGTAGACCAACCGCTTCACCCCGGCGGCCTGGGCGGCGTGCACCAAGTTCTTTGTTCCGTCGACGTTGACGGCGAAACTGCGCTGCCGGTACTCCCCGGTGACCGAGGCACCGCCCATCAGCTCGATGAGCGCCGCGGTGTGGAAGACGGTGTCGATGCCGTCGACCGCGGCCGCGACGAAATCGCGGTCGCAGATGTCGCCCTGCAGCACCTCCAACCCGGGCTGGGCGGGCAGCGGCGAGGGCGCACGGTCGAAGGACCGCAGCTGGTAGCCGCGGTCGAGCAGGGTGGTCACCAGGTTGGCGCCGACGAACCCCGAGCCGCCGGTGACCAGGATCCGGCCCAACTGGGGGGTCAGTGATGTTGCAGAAATCTCAGCCATGCCGCAGAGGATAACTGAAACGTGTTCCAGTTTCGAATAAAAACCTGCAAAATGATTTCGATTTCAAGAATCTTCGGACTCGCTGGCGGCCAGCGCCTGGGCAACCCGCTCACGAGCGCCAGCTAAGTGTTCTTCGCATCGTTTTGCCAGCTGCTCGCCTCTTTCCCACAAATTCAGCGACGCATCGAGGTCGAGCCCGCCCTGCTCAAGAAGCCGCACAACTTCCATCAGTTCGTCTCGGCAACTTTCATACCCGAGCTGACTAATAGGTGTAGCCTCGTCACTCGCCATCGGTTGGTCCCTCGCTCACCGCTGCGATGGCGCCATCGGCGACCCGCACCCGCAACTTGGTCCCCGCCGGCGCATCGTCGGCGCAGCGCAGCACCGCTGCAGGCCCCTTCGCCGGAACAGTCTGCACCACGGCATAGCCGCGGGCGAGGGTGGCCGCCGGACCCAACGTGGCCAGCCGGGCGGACAAGTGTCCGACGCGTTCGGCTTGAACGTCGATCAGTCGGGTGATATCTCGACGAACCGCCGATCGGGCGCGGTGAACTTCGTCGGCGCGCACCGCCAGCGCCGCCAGCGGCTCAGCCAACACCGGGCGGCTGCGCAACTGTGCGAGCACTCGCTCTTCGCGGGCCACCCAGTTGCGCAGCGCCTGGGCGCTGCGTCGGCGCAGGTCGTTGAGCAAGCGCTGCTCTGCGGCGGTATCCGGGACGATCCTCTTGGCGGCATCGGTGGGAGTGGCGGCGCGCAGGTCGGCGACCAGGTCGCACAGCGGATTGTCGGGCTCGTGACCGACCGCACTCACCACCGGGGTGCGACAGGCCGCGATCGCGCGGCACAGCGTCTCGTCGGAGAACGGCAGCAGGTCCTCCACGCTGCCGCCGCCGCGGGCCACCACGATGACATCGACATCCGGGTCGGCGTCCAGTTCGCGCAGCGCCGCGACGATTTGGGAAACCGCGGTGGGACCCTGGACGGCGGTGTTGCGCACGGCGAAGCGCACCGCGGGCCACCGCGTGGCGGCCACCGTCGTCACGTCGCGCTCTGCGGCACTGGCTCGACCGGTGATCAACCCGACCGTGGTCGGCAGGAAAGGCAGCGGCCGCTTGAGCCGCGGGTCGAAAAGCCCTTCGGCGTCCAGCAGCCGCCGCAGCCGCTCGATGCGGGCCAGCAGCTCACCGATGCCTACCGCGCGTATTTCGCTGAGCCGCAACGTTAAAGTGCCGCGGCCGGTGAAGAAGTTCGGCTTGCCGCAGACCACCACCTGCACACCCTCGACGAGCTTGACCGGCGCACTGTCCACCAGGTCGCGCGGAGCGGTCACGGTCAGCGACATGTCGGCGGCCGGATCGCGCAGCACCATGAAGACGGTCTTGGCGCCCGGCCGGATATTGATCTGGGTCAGCTGGCCTTCAACCCAGACCGTGCCCAATTTGTCGATCCAGCTCGCGATCCGGATCGCAACCGCGCGAACCGGAAACGGGTTCTCGGCCGAATTCGCCGATCCAGCCGGCACCGCGGCGGTGTTGGCGGTCACTTCGCCGTCGCGCGCGTGATCCTGTTGGCGAGCAGCGTCTGGAACGGCGCGCGGGCCTTGGTGGCCTCTTCGTAGGCCAGCAGCGCCTCGAGCTCGTCCACGTCGAGTGTTTGCAGTCTGGCCCGCAACTGGGCCAGTGTCAGCGTTTCGTAGTCGAGCTCGTCGGCCACCGCGGGCGCAGGCACCGTCTGCTTCGCGTGCATTCCGGCCGGCTTCCTCGCCCGTGCGACTGGCTGAGTCGGGGGATCGGCCGCCGCACCCCCGGCCGAGTCGGGCGCCGTGTACAGCGCAAACCGTCCTTCTGCGCGCTGTTCGCCGTC
>DATFYT010000054.1:0-10902 GCA_035314925.1 Mycobacterium sp.
TGCTGGCGGTGTTCGGTTCGCTTGCGGCAGCCGCGATCCCGCTGGCACTGGGCATCTGCACCGTCGCCATCACCATGGGACTGGTCTATCTGCTGTCGGCCTACACCACGATGTCGGTTTTCGTCACCTCGACGGTGTCGATGTTCGGCATCGCGCTGGCGGTCGACTATTCGCTGTTCATCCTGATGCGTTTCCGCGAGGAACTGCGCGCCGGACGCCAGCCCCAGGAGGCGGCCGACGCGGCGATGGCGACATCCGGTCTGGCCGTCGTGCTGTCCGGGATGACCGTGGTGGCCTCGCTCACCGGCATCTACTTGATCGACACCCCGGCGCTGGCGTCGATGGCCACCGGCGCGATCCTCGCTGTCGCGGTCGCGATGCTGACGTCGACGACCATGACACCGGCGGTGCTCGCGACGTTCGGCCGGTCAGCCGCCAAGCGGTCCGCGGCGCTGCACTGGTCGCGGCGACCCGAAACGACCCAGTCGCGGTTCTGGAGTCGTTGGATCGGCGGGGTGATGCGCCGGCCGTGGCTGTCGGCGGTGGCGGCATCGGCCGTCCTTCTTCTCATGGCGGTGCCAGCCCTGTCGATGGTGCTGGGCAACAGCCTGCTTCGGCAGTTCAACTCGTCACACGAGATTCGCGCCGGGGTGTCCGCGGCGGCCGAGGCGCTGGGGCCCGGCGCGCTGGGTCCGGTGCAGGTGCTGGTGACCTTCCCCAACGGCGACGCCTCCTCGCCCGCGCACAGTCAGGCCCTGGCGGCGATCCAGCAGAAAATGGCGCAGGCGCCCGACATGACCTCGGTGGCCTCGCCGGTGTTCGCCGACAACAACACCAGCGCCATCCTGTCCGGGGTGCTGTCGGTGGATCCCGAGGACCTCGGCGCGCGCAGCAGTATCGCCTGGATGCGGGCCCACCTACCTGAGGCGGCGGGGGACGGCTCGGCGCAGGTGAACGTCGGCGGGCCGACCGCACTGATCAAGGACTTCGACGACCAGGTGTCCCGGACCCAGCCGCTGGTCTTGGTTTTCGTCGCCCTGATCGCCTTCGTGATGTTGCTGATCTCGATTCAGTCGGTGTTCCTGGCATTCAAGGGCGTGCTGATGACGGTGCTGTCGGTGGCCGCGGCATACGGCAGTTTGGTGATGGTCTTCCAGTGGGGCTGGCTGGAAAAGCTCGGATTCGCCCCGATCACCTCCATCGACAGCACCGTTCCGCCGCTGGTGCTGGCGATGACGTTCGGCCTGTCGATGGACTACGAGATCTTCTTGCTGACCCGAATCCGGGAACGGTTCCTGCAAACCGGTCACACCCACGACGCCGTGGCCTACGGCGTCAGCACCAGCGCGCGCACTATCACCAGCGCCGCGCTGATCATGATCGCGGTGTTCATCGGTTTCGCGTTCGCCGGTATGCCGCTGGTGGCCGAAATTGGGGTCGCCTGCGCCGTCGCGATCGCGGTGGACGCCACCGTGGTGCGGTTGGTGATGGTGCCCGCCCTGATGGCGATGTTCGCCCATTGGAACTGGTGGCTGCCGGGATGGCTGGAGCGCATCCTGCCGTCGGTTGACTTCGAAAAGCCGCTGCCCACAGTCGATCTCGGCAACATCCTGATGATCCCCGAGGATATCTCGGTGCCGGTCGTGCCCAGTGCAGACCTGCGGATCGTGCTGAAATCCGCGGCCAGGCTCAAGCACTTGGTGCCGGACGCGATTACCGTGGCCGACCCGCTGGCCTTCACCGGCTGCGGGCGTATCGGCGAACTGCGCGAATACGTCCGGGGCGGAGATGACGCCGCCACGCACCAGTTGGCTATGGCCGGAGCGCCTCCCGGCAGCAACGGTCATTCGAAGACCAAGAAGCTCGCCGGCGGCCTGTCGCACCGCAACGGCGTGGGCCGCGCGGCACCGCGTGCGATCCGGCCCGTGCACCCGGTCACGCTGTGGCGCGGCCGACTTTCGGTCGCTCTCGACGCACTGGAAACCCAGGCCGAGACCAACGACCCGACGTTCGAGCGGCGCAGCCCGGTGGAAACCACCCACGTCCAGCTGCCCACCGGTGACCGGCTGCAGATCCCCACCGGCGCGGAGACGCTGCGACTCAAGGGCTACCTGATCATGTCCCGTAACAGCAGCCGGGATTACGCCGAATTTGCCGAACTGGTCGACACGATGGAAGCCGAGACCGCCGCATTAGTGCTGGCCGGGATGGACAGGTACTACTCTAGTCAATCACCCAGGCGGCAATGGATCGCTACCCAGTTGGTCCGGCAGCTCGCGGATCCGCATCCGTCGGATCTTGATGACGAGAGTCCGGACGAGAAGGCACACTGGGAAGAGGTCAGGCAACGCTGCCTCTCGGTAGCGGTAGCGATGTTGGAGGAGGCGAGGTGACGTTGGCAGCCGATCGACGCCACGGACCGGCGCCGCATCGCCCCCCCGTCCGCCCGCGCAATGCCGAGCGGCCCGTGGAGTTCTGGCCTACCTCGGCCATCCGCTCGGCGCTGGAAGGTGGCGACATCGCCACCTGGAAGCAGATCGCGGTCGCGATCAAACGCGACCCGTACGGGCGCACCGCCCGTCAAGTCGAAGAAGTTCTGGAGAACTCACGGCCGTACGGCATCTCCAAGGCCTTGGCGGAGGTGCTGGACCGCGCCCGCGCGCACCTGGAGGCCAACGAGCGCACCGAAGTGGCCCGCCACGTACGGTTGCTGATCGAACGTTCGGGGCTGAAGATGCCCGAATTCGCGTCCCGGATCGGGGTGCCGGTCGACGAGCTGGGCGCCTACCTCGCGGCGACGACCAGCCCGTCGGCGGCGTTGATGATCCGGATGCGCCGCCTGTCTGACCGGTTCGCAAAGGCCGGAGCGGGGCAGCCGCCGCGTCAGCCGTCTCAGCAGCCGCCACGCCAACCGCGCCAGCAGCCGCCTCGCAGCCACTGATGCTCGGCCACCCCGACGATGTGACGCTGCGGCGCATCCTGGCGGAGACCCGCACCATCGCGGTGCTCGGCGCATCTGACAAGCCGGCCCGGCCGAGTCACGAGATCTACTCGTATCTGGTCTCGACGGGCGACTACCAGGTGTATCCGGTCAACCCGACGATCACCGAGATCGACGGCGTCCCAACGTATCCCCGTTTGGCCGACTTACCCGTGGTGCCCGATATGGTCGACGTGTTCCGCCGTTTCGAGGAGTTGCCGTCGGTACTGGCCGACACGCTAGCCCTTGAGCAACGGCCGAAAACCTTATGGCTGCAGCAAGGGTTGTGGCATGAGCAAGTGGGCCGCGACGCCGAGGCCGCCGGTATGCACTTGGTGATGGACCTTTGCCTGATGGTCGAGCACGCCCGGTTGCGCTGACCGTCGTTAGCGGGCGTTGATCGGCGACACGTCCAGCACCAGCCAATGGTCACTGTGCTTGGTCAGGGTGATGTGCAGCGCCAGCACCGCATTGTCGGGCGGCTGACCCGGCGTGTTCTGGATAGCGCGTAGGACCACCGCCACCGCGGCCGCAGACGGCCCGATCGCTTCGACGCCGGCTTCCAGCGTCGACGCTGTCGCGGTGACGTTGCGTTGCGCCAAATCCGCTGTGGCCTTGCCGAAATTCTGTTTGAACGCGGTCGCCTGTTCCGGAACCATCATGGCCGCCGCCCGGTCGATGGAGGCCATCGGTTCTTGCGGCGAGAAGGTCGCCGTCGCCTCTGCCATCCCGGTCGCGATCCGCACCACCTCTACCGAGTCGGCCTTGAGGCGGCGGTCCGGCAACGTCCAGTGCGTGTATCCGGTCAACACCGCCGATACCACCGCCACCGCGCACAGACCGACTACCGCTAACCGGAGGGCGGGCGCGTCGTCGTCGGTGCCGACGGTCACCGAATCCCGGCGCCACAGCCAGACATTCACCGCCACGCCTTGGACGATCAGCAGCACCAGCACCGAGCATGTCGCCACCCACCACCGCGGCCAGCTCAGGACGACCCCGATCCCCAGCAGCGCGCAGATCGTGGTCAACGGCGCGGCGATGTCGAAGGCCGCGAGTCGCCAGGCGTTCTTCATCGAATCGACTCGAGGCGCGAGATCATCAGCTTGCCGTCCACGTCGGAGACTCCGAGCCGCAGGTTCCAGTGCACCGTCTGCGGCTTGCCGCCGGCGTTTTCGCTGATCGACGTGGCAACCACCATGACCGAGTCGGTGCGACTGGCGACCGAGGCCGGCAGTTGCTCAGCCTGCGGTGGCCGCGGGCTGCCCGGCTGGGCGTCCAGGTCGTGGCGCACCGCTTCCACCGCCACCGCCTCGACTTGGCCGCGGCTGGTCGACTGCAGCCGCTGCACCACTTGTTGATAGGGCTGCATGGTGGAGTCAAAATCGGCGTTGAGTTCCCCGACGGTCCCGTCGTGCAGCCGCTGCAGGCTGGCCGTGACGTTGCCGGTGTTCATGTTGATCAGCACGCTGGTCCAGTCGACGGCGGCCTGCATGATTCGGCTCTGGTAGCCGCGGTCGTCGACGTCGCTGCGGTGCGCTACCCAGATGACCGCAGCCAGCGCAATTGCCGCTACCGAAAGCGCTCCCAGCGCCGCCGACGCGACGCCGTAGCCGGAGATGGCCGGGCCGTCGAATTCGTCGGGCGCCGCCGCCTCGTCACCTTCGTCGGGCATGGCCGTAAAGCTACCTGGCGCCCGGCCGGCTAGATGGTAAGGATGGTGGCGTGACGCTAGAAGCTATCCGCTCGGGCATCGACCTGAGCAATGTCGACGCTGGTGCCCGCCCCCAAGACGACCTGTTCGGCCATGTCAACGGTCGCTGGCTGGCTGATTACGCCATCCCGGCGGACCGCGCCACCGACGGCGCCTTCCGCTCGTTGTTCGACCGGGCAGAGATTCAGGTGCGCGACCTGATCACCGAAGTCAGCCAGGACGCAGGGGCCCCCGGCACCGACGAACAACGCATCGGCGACCTCTACGCCAGCTTCCTCGACGAAGACACCGTCGAACGGCTCGGCGTGCAACCTCTGCTCGACGAATTGGCGGCGATCGACGACGCCGCCGACCCCGATGCGTTGGCGGCCGTTGTTGGCGGCCTGCAACGTACCGGCGTGGGCGGTGGAGTCGGCGTCTACGTCGACACCGACTCCAAGAACTCCACCCGCTACCTGGTGCACGTCAACCAGTCGGGGCTGGGACTGCCCGACGAGTCCTACTATCGCGACGAGCAGCATGCCGAGCTGCTGGCCGCCTACCCCGATCACATCGCGCGGATGTTCGCCCTCGTCTACGGCGGTGCGGCCGACGACCATCGTCAAACGGCGTCACGGATCGTGGCGTTGGAGACCAAACTGGCTGCCGCGCACTGGGATGTGGTCAAACGCCGCGATGCCGACCTCACCTACAACCTGCGCACTTTCGCCGATCTGCAGGCCGACGCAGCGGGTTTCAACTGGCTCGGCTGGGTGAGCGCGCTAGGCAGCACACCCGATGCTGTCGCTGAACTTGTTGTGCGCCAACCGGATTATCTGACCACATTTGCCGCACTGTGGCGCAGCGAGGATTTCGACGACTGGAAGAGCTGGGCAAGCTGGCGGTTGATCCACGCCCGCGCCGGGTTGCTCACCGATGCGCTGGTCGCTGAGGACTTCGCGTTCTACGGCAGCAAGCTCACCGGCACCGAGCAGATCCGCGAGCGCTGGAAGCGCGGGGTCGGACTGGTGGAGGGCATGCTGGGCGATGCCGTCGGAAAGCTTTACGTAGAGCGGCATTTCCCGCCGGACGCCAAGGCCCGCATCGACGCGCTGGTCGCCAACCTGCGTGAGGCATACCGGGTCAGCATCACCAACCTGGACTGGATGACGCCGGAGACCCGGCAACGTGCGCTGGCCAAGCTGGACAAGTTCACCGCCAAAATCGCCTACCCGAAGAAGTGGCGGGATTACTCGAAGCTGGTGATCGACCGTGGCGACCTCTACGGCAATTACCGGCGTGGTTACGAGGTCAACTCCGACCGGGAGATGGCCAAGCTGGGCGGCCCGGTCGACCGCGACGAGTGGTTCATGACCCCGCAGACCGTCAACGCCTACTACAACCCGGGGATGAACGAAATCGTCTTCCCCGCAGGTATTTTGCAGCCACCGTTCTTCGACCCCGACGTCGACGACGCCGCTAACTACGGCGGTATCGGCGCGGTGATCGGCCACGAAATCGGGCACGGATTCGACGACCAGGGCGCCAAGTACGACGGCGACGGCAATCTGGTCGACTGGTGGACAGACGACGACCGCACCGAATTCGGCGCCCGCACCAAAGCGCTGATCGAGCAGTACGACGTCTATATGCCCCGCGGGCTCGATAACGGCAACCACGTCAACGGCGCATTCACCGTCGGCGAGAACATCGGCGATCTGGGCGGCCTGTCCATCGCGCTGCTGGCCTATGAGCTGTCGCTGAACGGCGAATCCCCGCCCGTCATCGACGGTCTCACCGGCGTGCAACGGGTGTTCTTCGGCTGGGCTCAGGTGTGGCGCACCAAATCCCGTGACGCCGAAGCGATCCGGCGGCTGGCCGTCGATCCGCACTCGCCGCCGGAGTTCCGCTGCAACGGCGTCATCCGCAACATCGACGCCTTCTACGGCGCTTTCGACGTCGCCGAGAACGACGAGCTATACCTCGACCCGCAACACCGGGTCAGGATCTGGAACTAGGTAGCCGAACCCTACAGCTGCCAGTCGTTGGAACCGTCGTTCTTCGAGTAGGTCCCGACGGAATTCTTCACGACGACGGGGTCGCCGGTGCCGAAGTTGGTAAAGAACCACTTCGCGTTGGACGGGCTGATGTTGATGCAGCCGTGGCTGACGTCGCGCTTGCCCTGGTCGGCCACCGACCACGGCGCACTGTGCACGTAGTCGCCACTGTTGTCGAACTGCACAGCGTCCTCGACGTTGACCTTGTAGCCGTACGTCGAGTTGACCGGCACGCCGTACGTCGCCGAATCCATCACGACCTTGGCCTTCTTATCCAGCACGTAGTAGGTGCCGTTGGGCGTCTGGTGACCGCCCGCCGCCATACCCATCGACATCGGGAAGGTCTGTTCCACCGTCCCGTTGCGGGTGACGGTCAACGTGTGGGTCGCGTCGTCGGCGGTGGCCACCAGCGAATCGCCGGTGACAAAGTTCTCCTGAGTGCCCGCCGCGTCGACGTGCACCGCGGTGTGCGCGGGCCAGAAGCTGAGCGGACGCCAGCGCACCTGGCTGGGGGTCAGCCAATAGAACTTGCCGGACACCGGCGGGTTCGACGAAATATGGATCGCCTGTTGGGCCATCGGCTGGTCGGCGATCGGGCGCGCGAAGTTGATGATGATCGGCTCGCCAACCCCGACCGTTGAGCCATTGACCGGATTGAAGGTCGGGGGCACGAACGGCGGCGCGCCGGTGAACGGCTCCGGGTTCTGCCCGACAACCGGCCCCGCCGGAACGGCGGCCGGCGCCGCTGCCGGCGGCGCCAACGGGCCGCCCGGCGCTGGCGGGGGTGCAGGAACTCCCGGCGGCGGCGGCGCCGCCGCGAGGGGGTCGGCGGGAGGCGGCGGTGCCAGCGGGTCGGCCGGCGGCGGCGGAGCGTCCACTCCCGGCGGCGGTGGCGGCGGAGCCGGCTCCGGGTCCGCCAGCGCTGAGCCACAAGCCAAGGTCAGGGCAGCGGTCATTCCCGCTGCGCTCAGCGCAGCGACGAGAGGACTCGCGGTCCGTCGCGCCATATGTATCCCTCCAGTCACGTTCTCGTCCCAGTATGCCTAGCGGTTACACCGGCTTCTGGCTCGGCAGTTTTGATTGCGCCGCGACGCTGGCCCAATACAGGCCGCTGAACTGCGGTTTTATCGATCGTTGGGAAGTATTCTACCGGTGGCCGGTGGCGGGCACGTCAAACAGCTGTCGTTCGGCGGCCATCCCCGCGGCTCCAGCGCCGATCAAAACCGCTGATGCGGCCAACATCGCCAGCACGCTGCGCTCGTAGAGCAGGCCGCCAGCGAAGGATCCGGCCATGATGCCGATCTGGAAGGCAGCCATATATAGGCCGGACGCCCCGTCCGGGTCGTCCGCTCCGGCGCGCATTGCCGCAGCTTGCAGCATCGGCGATACCGCGTTGGCGGTGGCACCCCAAAATGCGATCGCAGCGATCCCGACCACGACGTTCGTCACACCGGTTGCGTGATGGAATGCCAATGCGATCAGCACCAGGAACGTCATCCACAGTGCGGCCATGCAGCTCATGACCGCCGTTCTGGGCCGATGGTCCGATGGCCGGGCGATCAGCGGCATCGCCAGCAGCCCCGCGACGCCGTAGGTGGCGAGCAACCAGGCCAAATCCGGTCCCCGCACCCCGACGATGTCACGGATGATCACCGCGATGTAGGTGTAGGAGATGTAGTGGCCGGTGACGGCGATCATGGTGAGCAAGCTCACGATGACCAGCCGCCGATTGCGATGATGGCCCGCCCTCGAGCCCACACGTGCCAGCTGCTCGTTGCTCAGCGTCAGCACCGGCAGCACGGCCCAGGCCGCGCCCGTGACCATCGCGGCTACCGCCGCCACCGCGGCGACGGCGACCCGCCAGCCCCACAGCAAGCTGATCGCCGCCGTGGCCGGGCTGCCGACCACCACGGCCAGGCTGATGCCGACGTAGACGACCGTTGTCGCGCGGCCGGAGTGGCTGGCCGGGACCAGCCGGGTGGCGATCGGTGCGAGGACCGACAACATCAGGCCGTGCGTGATCGCCGAGAGCACTCTGCCGCCGGCCAGCACGATGAAGTTGGGTGCCACCGCCGAGATGAGCTGCGAGGCGGTCAGGCACGCCAACGACAGCAGCAGCGCCCGGCGCCGCGGCCAGTGCGCGGTCCAACGGACCAGCGGAATCGTGGTCACCGCCGCCACCAGCGCGTACCAGGCCAGCAGCGTGCCGACCATGGGCACGCTGACGTGCAGGCCGCGGGCGATCGCGGGCAGAGCGCCGACCGGCAGGATTTCGGCGGTGACGTAGATGAAGGCCGCGGCGGCCAGCACGGCCAACTGCATCGCTATCCGTGGGGTCCACGGCCCGCTCGCAGCGGCTTGGACAGCGCCGCCGGCGGACTGTGATGGGGGGTCATTCCACCAGCGGCGCGATCGCGCTGCTCCGTCGGCACGGGCTGGCCCCACGGCCACTACTCAACCATGCATTGCGCTTATTGCGTCAATCATCTAGGACCGGACGAGTCGCGCGATGGCCGCGGAGGCTTCGGCCAGCTTCTCGTCGGCGTCGGTGCCGCCCTCGGCGACCGCGCGGCTGACGCAGTGCCCGAGGTGCTCGTCGAGCAGGTTCAGCGCGACGGATCGCAGTGCATTGTTGGCGGCGCTGATCTGAGTGAGGACGTCGATGCAGTACTTGTCGTCTTCGATCATCTTGGCGATGCCGCGCACCTGCCCCTCGATGCGCCGCAGTCGTTTGGCGTAGTTGTCCTTCTGCGACGAGTATCCGCGTACGGGTGTCATTTAATCTCCAGTGATCTGCAGCATCGGGTATCGATCTCGGCGTGACCGCGTCGGTACTTGCAACCATTCTCAATGCCGGGTGCGGCGATCTCGACGCCGCCCCCGCGAATCGGCCCCTTACCAGCACAGTCTATACCCCACCGGGGTATATAAATGATTTTGGGCCGACAGGCCCTCCCGCGCATACTTGGATAATGCCCGATACCACCGAGTCGTCGTCCGCCGTCGATATAAAGCCCCGCAGTCGTGAGGTCACCGACGGCCTGGAGAAGGCCGCCGCGCGTGGCATGTTGCGAGCAGTAGGGATGGACGACGACGACTTCGCCAAGCCTCAGATCGGAGTGGCCTCGTCGTGGAATGAGATCACCCCGTGCAACCTGTCACTGGCCCGACTGGCCAAAGCGGTCAAGGAGGGCGTCTTCGCGGCGGGTGGCTATCCGCTTGAGTTCGGCACCATTTCCGTGTCCGACGGTATTTCGATGGGCCACGAGGGCATGCACTTCTCGTTGGTGTCGCGCGAGGTGATCGCCGACAGCGTGGAAACCGTCATGCAGGCCGAACGGCTGGACGGATCGGTGCTGTTGGCCGGCTGCGATAAATCGCTGCCCGGGATGCTGATGGCCGCGGCAAGGCTGGATCTGGCGGCGGTGTTCCTCTACGCGGGCACAATTCTTCCGGGTCGCGCCAAGCTGTCGGACGGCACCGAGCGCGAGGTGACGATCATCGACGCGTTCGAGGCGATCGGCGCATGTGCCCGCGGCCTGATACCGCGGTCAGACGTCGACGCCATCGAGCGAGCCATCTGCCCGGGCGAGGGTGCATGCGGCGGCATGTACACCGCCAATACGATGGCCAGCGCCGCTGAGGCAATGGGCATGTCGCTGCCCGGCAGCGCGGCACCGCCGGCGACCGATCGTCGCCGCGACGCCTTCGCGCGCCACAGCGGGGAAGCCGTCGTCGAGTTGCTGCGGCGCGGCATCACCGCCCGCGACATCCTCACCAAGGAGGCGTTCGAGAACGCGATCGCGGTGGTGATGGCGTTCGGCGGCTCGACCAACGCGGTGCTGCACCTGTTGGCCATCGCTTACGAAGCCAACGTCAAGCTGGCGTTGGAGGACTTCAGCCGCATCGGGTCGCGCGTGCCGCATCTCGCCGACGTCAAGCCATTCGGGCGACACGTGATGTCCGACGTCGATCACATCGGCGGCGTTCCGGTGGTGATGAAGACGCTGCTGGATGCCGGTCTGCTGCACGGGGATTGCCTGACGGTTACCGGGCGGACCGTCGCCGAAAACCTCGCGCACATCGCCCCGCCGGATCCCGACGGCAAGGTGCTACGCGCTCTCGACCATCCGATCCACCCCACCGGCGGAATCACCATCCTGCACGGGTCG
>DATFYT010000055.1:0-8013 GCA_035314925.1 Mycobacterium sp.
GCGGGGAGATCCCGAAGAACTCGGCATCGAATTCATCCGGTCGCCACGACGTGAGGAAACCCCCCTCTCGACTGCAGATTGTCCCCGGCACGGTGTGGTCGTCAGAGTAGAAGGCGTCAGCGTCCCAACGCTCCGAAGGGACCTGCACGATGCCACTCGCCCCGTCTTGCAGCAACCGCCAGTACCGGGCGGGATCGTCCACCTCACCAGGAAACCGGCAGCCCATCCCCACCACGGCGATCGGTTCAGTGTCACCCTTCTCGGCGACCTCCAACCGCGCAGTCAAATCATCGATCTTGCGCAATGCATCGGTGATGATCGCCCGACGGTCCGGCGGCGGCGCAGCACTCATCGCGCTCCCCCCAAACTTTCGGAAAGCTGTTGCAGTAGTACACCTTTTGCGAGGTAGCCCGCCCCGCTCAAAGATGTCATCCGGGCATATCCAGTCAAGTAACCTCGTCTTGTCGATAATGTTCGGCGCGCGTGGAGCGGCAGATATTGCCGCCATCCGGCAGTTGCCGGACACGTTCCCCCAGCGCAGCGGGTAGAGAAAATTCTATCGATGACATCGGCTTCACTCCCGCTGGGTGTCAAGCCGTCTGGAAACCACTATTTGGGCCTCTCGGCAATGCCGAGAGGCGTCATGCGGTGGAGTCCAAACGGCTGAACTCGTCCTGCCGGTAAACCTCGACGCACGAGGAACGGCGAATCTTACCGCTGGTGGTGATCGGAATTGAGCCGGGCGGCACCAGCACGAGATCGGCCACCCGCAACCCGTGCGACTTCGAAATCGCAGATGTCACTTGCTGTCTCACGGTGCGAAGCCTTTGTTGGATCTCCTCGGAGCTGCCCCGGTTCTTCATTTCCGCGATCACAACCAGCCGCTCAGTGCGATCATCCGGGATGGAGATCGCCACTACGCGACCCCCACTGATCTCCTGAGTCGTTGCCTCGATGTCGTCGGGATAGTGGTTACGCCCATCCACGATCAACAGATCTTTGATGCGGCCGATGATGAACAGCTCGCCGTTGTAGATGACGCCCAAATCGCCGGTCCGAAGCCAGGGCCCCAGCGGCGTGCCAGACGATGGATCGACGAGCTGTCCGCCGAAGGTTCGCTGCGACTGTTGCGGTTTTCGCCAGTAGCCGTTGGCGATGTTGTCGCCGTGCAGCCAGATCTCGCCGACCATGCCGGCCGGATTCTCGGCGCGGGTGTTCGGGTCGACGATGCGGATCGTGGAAGCGCGCGGAGTGCCGACGCCGACCAGTTCGACTCCGCTCACGTTGTCGCAGGCCTCGGCGTGTCCGGCCGACAGCTTCTCGTAGTCGAACGTGGCGACCGTGGGAGGCCGCCCCGGACCAGATGAGTTCACGTACACCATCGCCTCGGCCAGGCCGTACGACGGCTTCAGCGCGGTTGCGGGGAAGTTGAAACGAGAGAACCGATCGATGAAACGCCGGATCGTCGCCGCGTGTACCCGTTCACTACCGCTGAGGACGGTATGCACCTGCCCCAGGTCGAGCCCGGTCATGTCGGCGTCCGAAGTCCGTCGCGCCGCCAGTTCGAAGGCGAAGTTCGGCACTGCCGTAAAGGCGCGGGTGTTTTTGGCCAACTGCTGCACCCACCGGGCGGGCCTCTGCAGAAACGCCATCGGGCTCATCAGCACTGAGTGAAGTCCCATCGTCAGCGTGCCGGTGACTCCGACTAACAGACCCATGTCGTGGTAGACGGGCAGCCACGACACCAGCGTGAGGTCCGGCGGTGGAACCTTCCCGTCGGCCTCGAAATAGTCGGCCGTCAGCTGCGCGAGATTCGCGAAGATGTTCTTGTGCGTCACCACGACGGCAGCAGGCGAACGAGTCGAGCCCGAGGTGTACTGCAGCACAGCGGTTTTGGTTTGTGCCTGGCTGACGGGCTGGAAGGCTGGCGGCGCATCGAGGTCAAGCGCGTCGATCTCGATCACCGCCGGCGGTGTGCCGGGCAGCGTACGAGCGCACGACACGACGTCGTCGACAACGGCCGATGTCGTCAGGAGCGCCGCTGGCGCGCTGTCTTGCAGGGCCGCGGAGGCACGTTCGCCATGCGCGCCGAACTGCGGCACGGGTAGCGGCACCGCGACGCAACCGGCCTCCAGCGCAGCGAAAAAACCGACAACGTATTCCAAGCCCTGTGGCGCGAGGATCGCCACGCGTTCGCCGGGCGGCGCGCAGGACGCGAGTTCCCCGGCCACCACTTGGGCGCGCTGGTAAAGCTGAGACCAGGTCAAGGTTTGGGAATACCCGGCAGGATCGATCTCGTAGTCGATGAACGTGTACGCGGGCGCATCCGGCCTCTGCCGGGCGCGCTCCCGCAGCGCTACGGGAATCGAAGCTTCGGTTGCCGCCATCGGGACACCACCCCCCTCTAGATCAGAGCCCCGACCACTAACGAATATAGGGCACTTGCAATGCAGGAGATTAACAGGGGCGTCGCGCTTCTCGGACCAAAAGCCCAAGAATGTAATACGCGCGACAAACTAGGAGCTTAGCGCTTCCTGCACAGTCGATGAGACCATAGGTTTTGCTAAGCAGTCAAACTGTGTTGCCCCGTCGCTGGTCGCGCGGCGCCGGGGGCCGCTAGCGTACCCACCGCTCGAGTGGTCTAAACAAGCCGGCTTGATGGCCGTGGATTTCTCGTATCGCCATCAAACGTCGCCTTTTCAGACGAGTTTGTCGGCGGCCGATTGCGCACGTTCCCACCGCTGATCGAACAAGCTGCAGATCGTCGATCAAGGCCGAAATCCTGTCCGGGCTGCGGTTTGCTGGAGACGAGCATACCGGTGTTGGAGTGTGGTGTTTGTCGCAGCCGTCAAATACGCCCCGGTTCAGGCGTGTTGGCGCGTTCGCGGTAAAAATCGTGCCGATCCCAACGTGTCCGAATTATCGGCTGCAGCGTCCAATTTGTCAGCTACATAAGGCTTTCGGCCACGATAGGCATCGCGCTTTGCGGATGGCGGGTGCGTCGGCAACGTCCTTACGGCAGCCGTTTCGTTCAGCGTTAAGTTAACCTCGGCAACACGACAAGATCTTGCCCTCGATGTGGCTAACCAGTTCGGGTATGTGGTCGTTGAGGTAGAAGTGATGACCGGGGAAAACCCGCACGCTGAACTCCGACGTCGTGCGCTCCGACCAAGGCAACACCTTCTCGTGGGTGGCGACTTCGTCATCGTCGCCCTGGAACGCAAAGATCGGGCACGACAGCGTCGCCTCAGGTGGGCAGTCGTACTTCGAGATGGCCTTGAGCCCGCGAAGGGTCGGCAGGATCTTGGCCGCGAATTCCTCGTTCTCCAGGAACTCTGGATTCACACCGGTCATCTCGCTCACCGCATCGAGCAGCCCACGGTCTGACTCAGGGATGTGCTCGTAGCCGACTCGACCGGGTGCCGCGCAGGCGGATACGAACAGGGCGGCAATGGGGGTCCCCGCCACTTCGAACCGGCGGGCGACCTCGAACGCCAACAGCCCGCCCATGCTATGGCCGAAGAAGGCCAATTTGTCGTCGGGATGTTCCGGTGGTGTGAGCATCCGGCAAACTTTGTCGGCGAGATCGGGAATGCTGGTAAAAGATCCAAGATCGTGATTACCACCACGTCCTGGATAGCGAACTGCGATGCGCTTGATGTCACTGGCAAACGCTTTGGCAAAGGGAACGTAATATTCGGCTGATCCGCCGGCATGCGGAAAAATGTAAAGCGTCGGCGGTCGCTCGGTCACGCGGCAACGATACAGTCCCGGCCCGCGGGGCTCGGACGACACACGATGACGGTCCGACGCCGGGGATTCCCGCTCCCAACGCCAGGTCCGCGCGCCTCACCGGCGCTCACGTCCCGTGTTCAACCCGTCCGAGATGGCGTCCCGCTTAACCTGCGGTTTCTGGCCGACATCGTTTCGCGATTTGTATACCGCTGAAGGCAAAAAAAGCTTACGATTTGTCAGCCATCGCGAGTGGCAGCTGCTTTTGGGGTGGTCAATCCAACGCCCGGCCTGGAGTAACGTCTAGCTTCAGTGTCGGCGGGGTCTTCGGAGGAGGTCGGAACATGTCTTTTGTAACTATGAATCCTGAGGTGTTGTCGGGGGCTGCGAGCAGTCTGTCGGGGATCGGTGACTCGATGGTGGCCCGCAATGCGGCCGCGGCGACGCCGACGACGAGTTTGGCCCCGGCGGCCTCGGACCTGGTGTCGGCGATGACCGCCGCGCAGTTCGGTAAGCAGGGCGTGGCCTATCAGCAGCTGGCCGCCCAGGCCGCCGAGGTGCACGAGCAGTTGGTGGCCGCGTTGCGCTCCGGTGCGGGTGCCTACGCGTTGGCTGAAGCGGCGAACGTGGCGTCGGCGTCTATTAGCTGATGAGCTATTCGCTGATTCCCCCGGAAATTAACTCCGCCCTGATGTTCAGCGGGGCGGGGTCGGGTCCGTTGTTGGAGGCGTCGACGGCCTGGAGCGAGTTGGCCGCCGATCTGGAGAGCACCGCCACCCAGTATCAGACCCTGGTCACCAACCTGGTCACCGGCTCCTGGCTGGGGCCGTCGTCGGCGCAGATGGCCTCGGCGACCGCGCCCTACATCGCGTGGATGCAAGGTAGCGCGGCGACCGCCGCCCAAACCGGCGCCCAGGCCCAGGTAGCCGCCGCGGCCTATCAGACCGCCTACGCATCGATGGTGCCGCTGCCCGAGATCGCTGCCAACCGGGCGTTGTTGGCCGAGTTGGTCTCCAACAACTTCCTTGGCCAAAACACCGGGGCGATCGCCACCACCGAAGCGAACTACCTGGACATGTGGATCCAGGACGCGCTGGGCATGGACACCTATCAGGTCAACTCCCAAGCCGCCACCGCCCTGCCTGCCCAAGTCGCCGCCCCCCAGGTGGCCAGCGGCGCAGCACCCGCAGCCGCCGTCGCGGCAGCCGCCCCGGCCGACGCCACCAGCACGGTGATCCAGGGGCTGCTACTGGACCTTGCGGAAATCTTCGGCTTCACGGGGGCGGGGCCGGGAGGCTTGAGTGCCACGGAGTTGACGACCTGGCTCGGGTCGGTGGCTACTTCGGTAGCCGCCAATCCGACGGCCGCGTTGCTTCCGGTGCAGGCCACCTACTACATGGGCATGTTGAGCAGCACGCCCGCACGTATGTTCATGAGCTCGGGCAGCTCCTCGGGCGGCAGCGCTGCCGGCTCCAGCCTGGCCAGCAGCAGCGACACCCTGATGGAGAACGTCGGCAAGTTCATCGACGGCAAAATGGGCACCGTGATGAGTGGTGTGGGCGGCCAACTGTCGTCCTGGGGATCCAAGATTTCGGCGGGCATGGCCGCAGCCCAGCACCTGGGCGGACTGTCCGTGCCCAACGCCTGGCACGGCATGGCCCCCGAAATGGCCCGCGCCGCCCCAATCATGCCCGACACCAGTGTCGCGGCGCCGACCATGCACGCCGGCCTGCCCAGCAGCCCCTTCTCCCAAGGACTGATGGGCGCACTGGCCGGACGCGGAGTCAGCAGCATGGGCTCGCGCGTCGCCGCCAAAGTCATGCCGCGCTCACCAGCCGGCGGATAGACACCCAACAACCAACGCCGAATTGACCTCACAGACAAGGAGATTGATATGCCTACTCGTTTTATGACTGACCCGCATGAGATGCGGTCGATGGCGGGCCGTTTTGATGTGCACGCTCAGACGGTGGAGGACGAGGCCCGCAAGATGTGGGCGTCGAGCCAAAACATCGCCGGTGCCGGCTGGAGTGGTACCGCCCAGATGACGTCTTACGACACCATGGGCCAGATGAACCAGGCCTTCCGCAACATCGTCAACATGCTGCACGGGGTGCGCGACGGGCTGATCCGCGACGCCAACAACTACGAACAGCAAGAGCAGGCCTCTCAGCAGATCCTGTCCAGCTAACCCCTTACCCGCACAAGACTTTTAGGAGAACACCATGTCGATCAGTTACCAGTTCGGCGACGTGGATGCCCACGGCGCCTTGATCCGCTCCCAGGCCGCCTCGTTGGAGGCCGAGCACCAGTCCATCGTGCGTGATGTGCTGGCCGCCGGTGACTTCTGGGGCGGCTCGGGTTCGGTGGCCTGCCAGGAGTTCATCACCCAGTTGGGTCGCAACTTCCAGGTCATCTACGAACAAGCCAACTCCCACGGCCAAAAGGTCCAGACGGCAGGCAACAACATATCGTCCACCGACAGCGCGGTCGGCGGCAGCTGGGCCTGACAGCTCTCCAAAGGACGCCAACGCCAAGTGCGTTGGCGTCCTTTGCGTTTCGCGGCGCCCAAGGCGCCCGCTAGTTCAGGTCTACCCGCGAATAGGAGATACCGCCGGTACCGGCTAATCTTTACGGCAACCCACGTAGCAAGGAGCTTCCATGGAAGGGTTTGCCGGGAAGGTGGCCGCGGTCACCGGTGCCGGGTCAGGTATCGGTCAGGCGCTGGCCCTCGAGCTGGCCCGCTCTGGCGCCTCGGTGGCGATCAGCGACGTCGACACCGAGGGACTCGCGCAGACCGAAGAGCAGTTGAAAGCCATTGGCGCACTGGTCAGATCCGACCGGCTCGACGTCACCGAGCGCGAAGCCTTCCAGCTCTATGCCGACCAGATCAACAAGCACTTCGGCAAAGTGAACCAGATCTACAACAACGCCGGGATCGCCTTCACCGGCGACGTCGAGATCACCGAGTTCAAGGACATCGAGCGGGTGATGGACGTCGACTTCTGGGGCGTGGTCAACGGCACCAAGGCTTTCCTGCCGCATCTGATCGCCTCCGGCGACGGCCACATCGTCAACGTCTCCAGCCTCTTCGGGCTGATGTCGATGCCCGGGCAGGCCGCGTACAACTCCGCGAAATTCGCGGTCCGCGGCTTCACCGAAGCCCTGCGTCAGGAGTTGGTGCTCAACCGCGACCCGGTAAAGGTGACTTCGGTGCACCCCGGCGGCATCAAAACCGCGATCGCCCGCAACGGCCTCACCGCAGAGGGCGTGGACCCCGAGGCGCAGTACAAGTTCTTCGACAAACGGCTGGCCAGCACCACCCCGCAACGGGCGGCCGAGATCATCCTGGAAGCGGTCCGCAAGAACAAGGCCCGGGTGCTGGTCGGCCAGGATGCCGTCGTGCTGGACCTGATCGTGCGGATCACCGGTTCCGGATACCAGCGGCTGTTCGCCCCCGTGGTCGGCCGGATGAAGCCGCCGTCGCGTTAGCGCCCGAGCGGGTGTTCGCCCAGCCACCCGTCGGCGACCGCTTGGGGGTCGGCGCCGGCGGTCACCTGCCGGCGCATCTCGACCAGCGCGGCGGTGTCCAGCACGCCCGCCACCTCGTTGACCGCCAGCAGCTGCCGATCGGTCAGCTCGTTGCGGCGATACAGCGGCACCACGTTTTCGGCCTGCACCAGCGCCCGCTTGCCGTCGGTCAGCACGACCAGGTCGGCCGGCACGCCCGGGTCGGTGCTGGTGGTCCAGGCCGCGGTAATCGTCTGGTCCCGAAGCGCAGCGAAAAGCGTTGCATCGTCGGGGAATTCGCGAGAAGCTGGGAGCCGGCAGCTACCTACCGCCGACGGTGTCGACGCACCGGTGATCGATCCGACGACCAGACCGTCGCAGTGCTGCGGCACTGCGCTCAGATCGGTGCCGCCCCAGCTCTTGGTCGTCGATTCGGTGACCGCCAGCGCGGGTTTGTCCTCGGCCGCGGTGGTGTAATCGCCGGCGGCGATGCCCTCGGGTAGCGCACCAACCATGGCCTTGTAGACCTGGGCGTCGGACCGGACGGTGGTATCGGGCTGAAAGCGCTGCAGCACCCGGCCGGTGAAACCGGGGACGACGACAAACGCACCCGCGTCGAGGTTGGTCAGCGGGTCGGGCGCCTGCTCGGCACGGGCCGGGAACCCGTAGGAGCGCAGCGCCCCGGTGTAAATGTCGGCCAGCAGCATCGACTCGACGCCGGGGCGGGACCCGACCACCAGCTCATGCGTGTTGTGTCGGGTAGCTCCGCAG
>DATFYT010000056.1:0-4622 GCA_035314925.1 Mycobacterium sp.
CAGATCTCCCAACAACTCGTCGATGTCGGGATCGACCTTGTCATCCACGTCGCCAACGTATAACGCGGCGGGGCATCATGGGAATCCCATGACCACACCGCTTCTGGAAGGCTTTGCGCCCGTCGTCGACGACGGCGCCCGGCTGCTGATCCTGGGATCTTTCCCCAGTGTGCAATCGCTGGCCACCGGCCAGTACTACGGCAACCCGCGAAATGCGTTCTGGCCGATCACCAGTGCACTGTTCGGCTTCGACAT
Organism: Mycobacterium sp.; assembly: GCA_035314925.1. Taxonomy (GTDB): domain Bacteria; phylum Actinomycetota; class Actinomycetes; order Mycobacteriales; family Mycobacteriaceae; genus Mycobacterium. The sequence continues at coordinate 256 of DATFYT010000056.1, forward strand.
GCAGGCGCCCTACGAAACCCGGCTGGCCGCATTGCAATCGCACGGCGTGGCGCTCTGGGATGTGCTGCACAAGTGTCGCCGCGCCGGCAGTTCAGATGCCAAGATCGATCCAAAGACTGTAGTGGCCAACGACTTTGGACAACTATTGGCCGCTTACCACCGCATCAGGCGGGTGTACTTCAACGGCCAGACTGCGGACAAGCTGTTCCGCCGACTGGTCCAGGTCGACGCACCGGTCAGCTACCAGCTGTTGCCGTCCACCAGCCCGGCGCGTGCGATGCCGCCGGGCCAGAAGCTGGACGCCTGGCGGGTGATCGCGCCGTCATGACACCGGCGGCCGCCGGTGGGCCCACGGCCTCGCCGACTCGATCTGCACACTCAGCGACACCAGCGTCGCCTCGTCGCATGGGCGGCCGACCAGCTGAACCGACAGCGGAACACCGTTACGGTCGAGTCCCCACGGCACGACGGCGGCCGGCTGGCCGGTGAGATTCCAGATCTCGAAGAACGGCACGCGCCTCGCCACCAGCAGCAAGCTCGAGATGGCGCCGCGGCGTTGGTAGGCGCCGATGCGCGACGGTCCGGTGGCGTTGCCAGGAGTGATGACGACGTCGACGTCGTCGAAGATCGACTGGATCCGCGCGGCCACCGCCGACTCCCCCGCACGCACAGACGCCATTCGCCGGTCTGAGAGCAGCGACCCGATGCGCGCCATGCTGCGGGTCCGCTGCTCCAATCGGTCCTGATGCGGCAACGCGCGGACGTCGTCGTAAATGCCCCGGAAATAGCGCGGCAGGAAGTTGGCGTAGATGGCGGCCGGTGGATAGTCGGGGTCGCGGACGACGACGTCGTGGCCAAGCTCGCGTAGCAGCTCACCCGCTTCATGGACCGCTGCCCGTTGCTCCTTGCCGATGTTGACGACCAGCGGCGGTGGAACCTTGGTGCTCAACGCAATTCTCAGCCGGCCGGGCTCGCGCGCCGCGGCGCCGACGAATCCGCCGTCCGGGCCGGGCATCGTCGTCGTGACATCCAGGAGCAGCGCCGCGTCCTTCACCGTCCGCGCGAGCGGACCGTTGACGCTCAGCCCGCACCACGCGTCGTCGTGCGGCGCGAGCGGCACCCGATCGCGTTGCGGCTTGATCCCGAACAGACCACACCAGCCCGACGGGATGCGGATCGAGCCGCCGCCGTCGGAACCCAGCGCCAGTGGCGCCAGCCCGGCGGCCACCGCGGCACCGCTGCCGCCGCTGCTGCCGCCCGGACTGAGCGCGGTGTCCCACGGGTTGCGGGTCGCCCCGAACGTCACGGTTTCGGTGAACGGAAAAATCATCATTTCCGGCACACTGGTTTTGCCGATGATCACCGCGCCGGCCGCACGCAGTCGAGCGACCACCTCCGCGTCGCGGGTTGCCGGCGTCGAGACGGCGCTGCTGCCGTACGGCGTCAGCTCGCCGGCGACGTCGACGTCGTCTTTGATCGCGACCGGGACGCCGAGCAGCGGCAGCCGCTCGCCGGCGTCGAGGCGACGCTGCGCGGCCAGCGCTTCCTGACGCGCGGTATCGGCGAGGACCACGCGGTAGCTGCGCAGTTGTGGGTCCAGCCGCGCGATGCGGTCCAGGTAGATCTCGAGCAACGAAGGCGCGGTGATCGTGCCCCCGGCCAACATCCGCGCCTGTTCGGCCGCTCCCGCAAAGGCCAGATCTCTCACGTCCACGTCGAGGCACACTACTGCTATGGGCGACGCGACGTTCGATCAATTGACCGAGCAGCAACTGCGCGGGCGTAAGACGATCAAGTGGAACCATTTCGGGCCCGACGTGTTGCCGTTGTGGATCGCCGAGATGGACTTCTCCACCGCACCGGCGGTCGTCGACGGCATCCGCGCGTGCGTCGCCGACGAGGAGTTCGGCTATCCGGCCTTCCGGGAGGACACCCTCGCGCGGGCGACCGCCGACTGGTGCCGACGCCGTTACGGCTGGCGCGTGGCGCCGGACTGGGTTCGCGTTGTTCCCGACGTCCTCAAGGGGCTGGAAGTCGTGATCAACTTCCTGACCAGACCCGAAAGTCCGGTCGTGCTGCCCGTTCCCGCGTACATGCCGTTTTTCGACGTCCTTCGGATCACCGGTCGTCAGCGCGTGGAAATTCCTATGCTGCAGGATGATTCGGGTCGATACGTGCTGGATCTGGATGCACTGGACGCCGCATTCGCAAGTGGGGCCGGATCGCTCATCCTCTGCAATCCGAACAACCCGCTGGGCACCGCATACCGCGAGGACGAGCTGCGGGCCATCGTGGACACCGCTGTTCGCTACGGCGCGCGGGTCATCGCCGATGAGATTCACGGGCCGTTGGTCTACGGTCGGCCGCACGTCGCCGCCGCGTCGGTATCGGACTCGGCCGCGCACACCGTCATCACGCTGATGTCGGCGTCCAAGGGGTGGAACCTGCCGGGTCTGATTTGCGCACAGGTGATCCTGTCCAACGAACGGGACGCCCGTGACTGGGAGTTCATCAACAAGCTGCACAAGATGGGCGTGTCCACTATCGGTATCCGCGCCAACATCGCCGCGTACGACCACGGGGCCGACTGGCTCGACGAGTTGCTCGAGTACCTCCAGGCCAACCGCGATCACCTGGCCGCGAGCCTGCCGGAATCGAGTCCGGGCGTGCAGGTCAATACCCCGGAGGCCACCTATATGTCGTGGGTGGATTTCCGGGCGCTGAACCTGCCGATCGAACCCGCGGACCACCTGCTGTCCAAGGCCAAGGTGGCGCTCAGCCCGGGCATCCCGTTCGGCGCCACCGTCGGCTCGGGTTTCGCGCGGCTGAACTTCGCTACCACCCGCGCAATCCTCGACCGCGCGATCGACGCGATCGCCGCGGCGCTACCGTGACGGCATGTCGTGTGTGTTCTGTGCGATCGTCACCGGTGAGGCGCCGGCCATCCGCATCTACGAGGATGACGACTACCTGGCCATCCTCGACATCCGCCCGTTCACCCGCGGCCACACGCTGGTGATACCGAAAAAGCACACGGTGGATCTGACCGATACCCCGGCGGAGACCCTGGCCGACATGGTGGCGATCGGACAGCGGATCGCCAAGGCCGCCCGCGCGACGGAGTTGGCCGACGCCACCAATGTCGGTATCAACGACGGGTCGGCCGCCTTCCAGACGGTGCACCACATTCATCTGCACGTGCTGCCGCGGCGCAACGGCGACAAGCTGTCGGTGGCCAAGGGAATGCTGCTGCGCCGCGACCCCGACCGCGAGGCGACCGGTCGGCTCCTACGAGACGCGCTGGCAGAGATCGACGCCGGGCGGTAATACTGGGCGTATGCCTCTTCCGTCCTGGCTTGAGCAAGGTGTGCTGCCGCGAGTGTTGCGGTTCCACGACGCCGTCTATCAGAAAACGAACGGCTGGATCGGACATCGGACGCTGGGGGTACCCAGCCTGCTGTTGCACACTGTCGGCGCCAAGACCGGCGTAGCCCGCACCGCGTCGCTGAGCTATGCCCGCGACGGCGGTAACTACTTGATCGTCGCTTCGAAAAGCGGCGACCCGAAGGCGCCGGGCTGGTATCACAATCTGAAGGCCAACCCGAACGTCGAAATCAACGTTGGTCCAAAGCGTTTCGGCGTCACGGCTAAACCCGTGCTACCCGATGACCCGGATTATGCTCGGCTGTGGCAGATCGTCAACAAGAACAACGGCGACCGATACACGGCTTACCAGAAGAAGACGACCCGGCCGATCCCCGTGGTGGTTTTGGCGCCTCGCTAGAACAATTCCTTCGCCAGCAGCTCCAGCGTGGTCGTGCGACCGGGAGCGGTGGCCGGATCGGTGCCGCGGTGGGCCGATGCGACCGGATGCACCATCACCTCGTCGACATCGAACCGTTCGGCCAGCGCGTGCAGTTGTTCGGCGGCCTCAGCGGGTGTTCCGAGGACCGCGCGGTCGAGGCCGCTACTCACGATGCGCTGCTGCTCGGGTGTCAGTTTGGCGCCGCGAATGTCCTCGACAAGTTCCAGCGGCCCCAGCGGTTGGCCTGTCCGCAACCGGGCCATCATGTGCAGGTTCGGCAGCATCAATGCCGTTGCCTCGTCGTGGGTTTCGGCCACCGCGGCGTTGACGGTCAGGAATGTCACCGGCTCGGCGGCCAGCTCGCTGGGCACGAACTGCGACCGGTAGAGCGCGAGCGCCTCCTCGGTGCCCTTGCCGGAGAAATGGTGAGCGAACACGTAGGGCAACCCCTTGGCCGCTGCCAGCCGCGCCGAATACATCGACGAGCCGAGCAGCCACAGCCGCGGCTCGCTGGCGGCGGCCGGCGTGGCCTTGAGAATGTAGTCCCCGTCGCGCAATTGCA
>DATFYT010000057.1:0-11319 GCA_035314925.1 Mycobacterium sp.
TCGATGGGACGTTCGACTGCGTCATCGCTTCGGAGATCCTGGAACACGTTCCGGCCGACAACACGGCGATCGACGAGCTGATTCGCGTGCTCAAAGTCGGCGGCAAGCTGGCTGTCACCGTGCCCAGGTGGTTTCCCGAACGTTTGTGCTGGCTACTCTCCGACGACTACCACAGCAACGAGGGTGGCCACATTCGCATTTACCGGGCAAACCAGCTGCGCGCCAAGATCGCCGACCGCGGAATGAGCTTCACTCATACCCATCACTCACACGCCTTGCACGCACCATTCTGGTGGCTGAAATGTTTGGTAGGCGTTGATAATGCGCAGCATCCTGCAGTCGTCGCCTATCACAAGATGTTGGTTTGGGACATGATGCAGCGCCCCCGCGTTGCCCGCTTGGCCGAGTCAACGCTCAACCCGCTGATCGGTAAGAGTGTCGCCCTGTACTTCGAGAAACCGGTGGCCGCCGTTGAACTTGTTTGAGGCACCGGGCGTCACTGGCGTCTTCTCTGCTGCGCAATGCCGACAGACCGCGGAATCGATTGCCGCGGTGCAAGAGCCGTCGGGTGCAATCCCATGGTCGGAAGGCGGGCACACCGACCCATGGGACCATGTGGAATGCGCGATGGCGCTCACCGCAGCGGGCCTAATGGACCCGGCGCGGCACGCGTTCGACTGGTGTCGGCGCCAGCAGCGTGCGGATGGGTCCTGGCCGATCCAGCTTCGCGCCGGTGTCGTCGAGGACGCCAACAGCGACAGCAACTTCTGTGCTTATGTCGCGGTTGGAGTCTGGCACCACGTACTGATCACCGGGGACGACGCCTTTGCCACCGCGATGTGGCCGACGGTGCGGGCCGCCATCGACTTTGTCTTGGAGCTGCAGCTTGAGGGCGGCGAAATCTGTTGGGCGCGTGGCCCTTCAGGGCCGGTTGCCGAAGCGCTGCTGACCGGGTGCGCCAGTATCTTCCAGAGCATTCGCTGTGCTCTGGCCCTGGCGAATTATGTCGACGAGCCGCAACCGGAATGGGAGGTCGCGCTGGGCCGGCTGGGCCACGCGATCGCTGTCCACCCTTCGGCGTTCAGCGAGAAGCCGCACCACTCGATGGACTGGTACTACCCGATCCTCGGTGGTGCGCTTCGGGGCCCCGCCGCGACCGCCCGAATCGCCGAGCGGTGGGGCGATTTCGTGGTCGACGGTCTGGGCATCAGGTGTGTCGATGACCGGCCGTGGGTGACCGGCGCGGAGACCTGCGAATTGGTGCTGGCACTCGATGCGATGGGCAGCCGCCAGGCGGCGCTGCGGCAGTTCGCCGCCATGCAGCACTTGCGTGAGGACGACGGTTCCTATTGGACCGGGTTGGTGTTCAGCGACGGAAAGCGTTGGCCCGTCGAGCGAACCACCTGGACCGGGGCAGCGGTGATTCTCGCTGCCGACGCACTGTCGTGCACCACCGCCGGCAACGGCATCTTCCGCGGCGCCGATCTGCCGCGCGGCCTGGAAGGTGACTACGACTGCGAGTGTGTGATCAGTCCGTCGGATCGCTAAACCGCAGCGCCGGCCTCGCCTGTTACCCGCTCCAGCAAACGCATTGACCCGGTGACGGATCGCTCCACGAATGCGCCGCTTTGCACAGCTCGGCAATAGATTTGGTACGGCGCCTGGCCGCCGTCACGTGGGTCGGGGAAGACGTCGTGAATGATCAGCGCGCCACCGGTACTCACCCACTTAGCCCATCCGTCGAAATCTTGGTGCGCCGCGGCCTCGCTGTGTCCGCCGTCGATGAACAACAGTTGCAGCGGTGTGCGCCACCCGGTCGCCACCACGGTCGATTTACCCACCACTGCCACGACGTTATCGTCTAGGCCGGCGTCGTCGAGCGTTCGCCGCAAGGTGGGCAGGGTGTCGAAACGTCCGGTAGCCGCGTCGACCAGCGAGGTGTCGTGGTACTCCCATCCGGGCTGATGTTCCTCGGAGCCGTGGTGGTGGTCGACGGTGTAGAGAACACTGCCACGCGCGAGCGCCGCCGCCCCCAACAGCACCGTGGACTTGCCGCAGTACGTCCCAATCTCTACGCCAACGCCGTGATCGAAGTAGCTCAACGCGGCGTCATGCAGCGCCCGGCCTTCGTCGGCGGGCATGAATCCGGTGACCCGATCCGCCAGTTGGAATAACGCGATAGTCCGCTCGTCAGCGGCCGACGGGTTTGAGGAGAACGTCATCGGGTGAACCGTAACAGTCGCCTTGCCGCTCCTGCGACGGTGTAGTAGTGTCCGGACACGTGTCCAACCCGGTAGCTCGGGAATCGACCAGACGGAGACTGACCGCCAAGCAAGCCGACACCGTTGACCGGCTGGGCCATGCTGCGATTGAAGTACTCAGCCGAGAAGGCTTCTCCGGGTTGACGATTCGCATGGTCGCCGCCGAGGCGGGTGTTGGCGCAGCGACAGCCTATACGTACTTCTCATCCAAGGAACACCTCGTTGCCGAGGTTTTCTGGCGGCGGTTAGCCTCCACTCCGGTTCCGACGACCGATTCGCCCGATCCGACCGTCCGCGTGATCGCGGTACTGCGACACATCGCCCTGTCGGTAGCCGACGAACCGGAACTCGCCGGTGCGGTCACCACTGCGCTGCTGGGTAAGGACCCCGAGGTCAAGCATCTGCGGCTGCGCATCGGCCGCGAGATTCATCAGCGCCTGGCCGCGGCCTTGGGCCCGGACTGCGCTGACGTCGTCGAATCGCTGGAGCTCCTCTACGCGGGAGCGCTAGTGCACGCCGGTATGGGATATGCGTCGTACACGCAGATCGCGGACCGATTGGAGACCTCAGCGCGACTGCTGTTGGCCGGCACACCGCAGCGCGGCTAGTCCAACAATTGGCGGCCACAACGGCTGAAGGCTGGCATGATCACGGCCATGGACGTCGTCGATCATCCTGACCGCGACCAGGCCTGGGACGCCTCGGCGCGCTCTGAGACCGAAACCCAACGCTTAGACCGCAATTGGATCAGCCTGCTGCAAGAGTTGCGGGTAGTGCAGACCGGTGTCCAGCTACTCACCGGCTTTCTGTTGACGTTGCCGTTCCAGCAGCGCTTCGACGAGCTGAACGCCACGATGCGGGTGATCTATCTGGCGACGGTCGGCTGCTCGGTCGTCGCCACGGTGCTGTTGGAGGCTCCGGTCGCCATGCACCGCTTACTGTTTCGTCGACATCGAACCCAGTACCTCGTCTCCGCGGCGCATCGGTTCGCTTACGCAGGACTCTTACTAATGGGCTTGGCTCTCACCGGCGTAACCGTGACCATTTTCGGCGCGGTGGCCGGCCCGGTGGCGGGCGCCATCGCCGGCGGCTGCGCGGCGGCGGCTCAGCTCGGTTTCTGGGTGCTGTTGCCGCTGCGAGTGCGGCGTGAAGCAGCCCCGCCGAACGAATAGCACCGACCCCCGGTTTGCACAGCGGCCAACCTGGGAACACACCCGCCATGTTGATCCGCAGAATCGCTCGTCCTTTGCTGTCCGCGGCATTCATCGGCCAAGGTGTCGAGACATTGCGAAACCCCAAGGCCACCGTCGATGCGGCCGAACCCACTGTGGCGGCGTTACGGACGCTGCCGGAACCGTTAGGAGGCAAGGTTCCGTCGAATCCCGAGACTGCGGCACGAATTAACGCGGCCGTCCAGGTCGGGGGTGGTCTGTTGCTCGCTACCGGCAAATTGCCGCGGATCGCCTCCGCGGCGCTGGCGTTCACAGTGATACCGGGCAGCCTTGGCGGACACTTGTTTTGGAAGGAGAGCGACCCGGAACTCAAAGCACAGAAGCGCCGCGACCTCCTCACCGACCTGAGCCTGCTGGGCGGGCTCATCATTGCGTCGGCCGACACGGCAGGTAAGCCGTCATTGGGATGGCGTGGTCGTCAAGCGGCCGGGCGAATTTCGGACGCGCTCTCGCTCGATAGCTCCGACGGCAGCTTCCTTGATTCCGAGCTCGGCGAACGAATCGCGCACGGCCTTCACGTGGGTGCCGAGCGCGGCCGCGAACTGGCCAGCACGGCCGTCGAGAGAAGCGAACCGCTGGTCGAGGCCGCCCGCAAACGCGGCGGCGAACTGGTCAGTACCGCCGGGGAAAAGAGCGCACCGGTGGTGGAAGCCGCGCGCAAGCGCGCACGCAAGCGCAGCCACGAGCTGGCCGAGACGGTGCGCGAACACGGTGCCGAATGGGCCGAAACCGCCCGCGAGCGTGGCGCCGATTACGGTGAGCGAGCCCGCGAACGAGGTGCCGAACTGGCCGCCGAACTCGCCGAAACCGCCCGCGAACGCGGCAGCGAACTAGCCGCGCGCGGGCAAGCCGAAGCTCATCGCGGACGGGTCAAAGCACGTCGTTGGCGCTAATCGGCCGATAACCGGGGCGCATCCGCACAAATAGCACCCACGACACCGCTACCAGCGCAAACACCGCAACCGGCACCCAGTCGGCCCAGCTTGCTGGGTAAAGCACACCGATCACGTAATGGGCGATGAAGCCATCCGACGGCAGCGGCGCCATCCCGGCCTTCGCGCGACTCCAACGCTCCAGCCAGGTCAAAGGACAGTCGAGACGCACTGTGATGATCGCGATGCCCCACAGCACCGCGGGCACGTGCAGCCAGATCGTGCGGCGCCAGCGCAGCGCGACGAACCCGCCGACGATCAGGTAGCAAAGGAATGCGAAGTGCGCGGTGACGGCAAGTGCGACGACGATGTGATACATCGCTAGCTGTCGCCCCAACGTGCAATGACGGTGGCGCTTTTCGCGTCGCTCATAGCCGTGTGCCTGGTGTTTTGCCGTATCGGATAGGCCACCATGCTAGCCGCCCGCGCGGCCCGGCAGTACCTGCCGCGACGGCGGTCGGCGGGGTAGATTGGCATCCACCAACGTGGTCAGGAGCGAATCTCATGGCATCAGCTGATTTCGACCCCAACTCGCCCCGGTACGGGTATCCGCCGGCCGATTCGCCGCAATGGTCACATGCCCAACCCGGTGGTCTGGGCGCGCGGTTCTTCGCCCGGCTGATCGACGGAATCCTGGTGAACATCGTGGTCTTTCTGCTGTCGCTTTTTCTTTTCGACAGGGATTACTGGTGGTTGGTGACCGGGCTTTTCTCGGGCGCCCTGATGTTCGGGTATTTCGTGCTCTTCGAAGTCAGCCAAAGCTCTACCCCGGGCAAAAAGCTGCTCGGCCTCGCTGTCCACGGCCCGGGCGGGGCACCGAAACCGGACGTGACGCAGTCGGCCATCCGCAACTCGTTCACGTTGCTCGCCGTGGTGCCCTATCTCGGCCCGCTGCTGGCGTTCGCCGCCTACGTCATCATCGCGGTGACGATCAGCGGCAGCCCGACCAAGCAGGGCAAGCACGACGAGTTGGCCGGTGGTACTCAGGTCGTCAAGAACTGAGATACGCCACAAACGTCTCGACGATCCTGTCGACGGTCGATCCGACGTCAACGGCCATCCCATGCTCGTCGGGCGCCAGCGGTTCCAAGGTGTCGAACTGCGATTTCACCAACGCCGACGGCATGAAATGCCCTTGCCGGCCGGCTTGTCGGCCAGCGATCAGTTCCGGTGAACCGGTCAGATGCAAGAACTCGATCCGAGGACAGTGCAAGCGCAATCGATCGCGGTATGTGCGCTTGAGCGCCGAACAGCTCATCACGCCGCCGTCCTCGTGGTCCCCCAGCCAGTTCCCGACCGCCTCCAGCCAGGGATAGCGGTCGTCGTCGGTCAGCGGCGTGCCCGCGGCCATTTTCGCGATATTGGCTGCCGGGTGAAAGGCATCAGCGTCGGCAAAAGGCACCCCGAGGCGCCGCGCCAATGCGGCACCCACCGTCGACTTGCCCGACCCGGAGACACCCATGACCACGATGGGCGCTTTTGAGGGACAAGCGTTTTCAGGACAGATTACGATTCCACTCCAGCCAGCCCACGCCTTGGCGCCCGTCGGCAGTGCTGATCGTGGCCCACACACGGGGAAATTGGCTTGTCCGCCCGTCGCGGGAGACCAGGAGTACCGGTGCGTGTCCGCGCATGTCGACGGTCGCCGTGATACCACCGGGATCGACGGCCAGTGTTGCGCTGGCCGGTAATCCGTCGGCGCCGAATGTTTGACGGGCCGCGATGCTTTGCAACTCGGTGAGAGTGCCGGCGCGGTCTTGGACATAACCGATGCCAACCGGTGGCACGCCCGGAATCCGTATGTCCGCGGCGTGGATGTGTGTTCCGTCGTCGAGGTGCAGCGCACTCCAGACCCAGTCCATGCTCCACCAATCCCGCACACCCCACGAGTGGTCGCGCTGGCCCGGTACCGAGTCGACGGTGTAGCGACGCCCATCGACGCTGACGGTTCCCGAAACGGTGCAAGGTATTTCGTAGCGCGTAGTCAGCCGATATTTGTATGGCGTGCCGTCGGTGCTCCACGCCAGATCGAGCGCCACCTCGACCGGCGTTCCCCGCTCTCTCCGCAACAGCATCGCCGGGTCCGGGTAGGACTCGCCGTGCCCGTGCAGGCCGATGCGATAGGTCTGCAGTGGATCGTCGGCAGAGTGCGTGAAATCCACTGCGTCCGTGTGCAACGACCACGGATCGGCGGGCAGCGGGATCTCGACGTCGACGACTGCGACGGTGGGGAGATTCGGGCCGCACAGCAGCGCGTGCAGCCATGCCTTCTGCTGGTTCGGGATCAGGCCGAGGCGCACCCAGCCACCGAATCCGCTTGCCACATCGGCGAAGTCGGCATACCAGCTCTCACTCCATAGCGGCTCGTCGGTGGCGATATGGGCCGACTCGTCGTCGTGTGACGGACGCAGCGGCTCGATCGGCATCGGGTCGGGCAGTGTCGCCAGTGCGTCAACGTCGAGCACATGCTCACAGTGTCGTTGCAGCATCGTCATAAACATCGCATCGCCGCGTTCAGTGCGCTCCACCAGCATCGACGAGACGATAGCCATCATCACGCCGAAGAAGCTCTGTCTGCGTACCCCGTCGCGGACGTCGTCGAGGCTGATCGGCGCGTCCGGTCCAAGGGCCGCGTGGTAGGCCTGCAGCAGCGCGTCGTAATGCGTGCGCCGCTCCGCCGCGGGCAGCGCGCACCCGACAAAGTAGGCCAGGTCGGTCATTGCCGGACCCCATGTGACCGTCTGCCAATCGACCACCGTCAGCGGGCGATCGGCACCGTCGGCGCCGAACAGCATGTTGTCCAAGCGATAGTCGCCGTGCACCAGACCCTGAATGCGACCCTCGGCGGCCTCCTCGGCCAGATAGGCGTCGAATCCGCCGACCAGCCGCTCGCACACCATGCGGTGCTGCGGTGCGATCCGGTCACCGTAGCGATTGTCGAAGGCGGCGTACAGGGCCGTGATCAACCCCTGGCTGACTGGCGTCTCGCGGGTCAACCACGGCGTGTCGGCAAGCGTGGTGTCACCGAGCAGCGGGCCCTGCAGCCGGGCCAGCTCGGTGACCGCGAGCCGAGCCTGTTCGATTGTGGCGCCGCGGATTTCATCGCCGACGACCGCCGGGTTCGCATCGCCGAGCAGTACATCGAAGATGCCGGCCGAAGCGTCGAAAGCGACGTGATAACACGGCGCGACCGGTCCATGCAGGCGCGGGGCGATATCCCGATAGAAGCAAACTTCACGCTCGTAGAGGCCCAGACTTCCGCCGGTCTGCCGGCTCATGGGGTCGGTGGCCGCGACCTTCAGCACCACGGAGTCCGGCCTGCCGCTCCCCGACCCGCTATCGGCATAGGTCAGCCCAACGCGGTAGCACTCGCTCATCTGACCGGTGCCGATCCGCTCGACGCTGAAATCAGCGATATTGCCGGCGCCGACGGCGGCGGTCAGCCAGTCGGCGGTGAGGTCACCGGGGCGTTCGACGACGTGGTCGGTGTGTGGTTTCATGGCTCGTCCACGAAACCACATTCGCCATCATCGCGCCAGAGAGAAGCCTTGCCACGCCATCCGTCGCTGCGGGTGCGGATCGAATTCGAGACGCGACTTGCGGTCGAACACCATGACCGCGCGATCGGTGTCGGTGTAGGTCGGCCAGTCGTCGCCGGGTATCCCGGTACGACTGAATGACCGCCAGCGCCTTTGCACTTCGTTGGTGACGCGCAACGCAGACCGCCGATCAGCCGCCGCGCTCAGCATCGCGCCGAACCTGGTGCGGTAGATACCGAAGACCGCCAGTAATTCGGTGGCGTGCGTGGCGCCCAGCCCGGACCAGCGCAATACCCGCGGTGCATAGTCGTATCGATACAGGTAGGCGGGCGCGTGCCTGCCATGGGATTCTGCGATCTCCCAAGCAGCGGAGCTGAACGCGAAGTCACCGCCCAGCCGCACACAGGCAGACCGCTCCGGATAATCCGGGTAAGCAGCCGTAATGCGTTCCCGCGTAGCCGGTTCCACCTCGGCAAGCAACGCTGCGACCATCGGCTCGGTGGTCGGCAGCAGCGGCAAGAAGCGGGTGAACAAGCGTCCCTCTTCGGCGTTGGTTCCCACGATCAGCGGCACCCGGTGCGCTTCACCACGCCGCATCGCCTCGACGGGGTCCAGGGGCAGAACATCATCACCGAAAACCGGGCCGATTGGAAAGGCTCCCAGCATGTCTCGCACGCCCTGGTCGATCAGGCGATTTTGTGCCGCCACCAAGTCGGCGGGAGAAGCCTGCATCACTGCATGGGCGGCATCCTGCTTGCGCACACCCAGCAACGTCGCGAACCTTCCCGCGAACTCTGTCGCGACTTCGCGCGAACGCACCATGCCGGTCGCCGGGCTCTCCGAAATAACGTGGGCGAACAGACCTTCAGCCTCCGGCACTGCCAACAACGTGGCGACTGCATGCGCGCCGGCGCTTTCACCGAACACCGTGACGTTGCCCGGATCACCGCCGAACGCCGCAATATTCTGCTGAACCCATCGCAACGCCGACACTAGATCGCGCAGGAACAGGTTGCTCTCGAGGGTGATGTCGGGCGTCGACAGCGACGACAGATCCAAACAACCGAGCGCGCCGAGCCGGTAGTTGACCGATACATAGACACACCCACGGCGGGCAAGGCCCACACCGTCGTATATCGGAGTGGCGGAGCTGCCCATGATGTATCCGCCACCGTGCACGAACACCATCACTGGCAGCGATTCACTCTCCGGCGCTTCCGGTGCGACGACGTTGAGGGTGAGACAGTCCTCGCCCATCGGCTGGTACTTGTTGACGCCGACGATCGTGTATCGCCGCTCCTGCGGCGCGCACTTAGTGAAACCGTGGCAATAACGCAAACCTCGCCACGGCTGGGCCGGCTGCGGTGCTCGAAAGCGCAGCGCACCGACCGGCGGCCGGGCGTACGGGATAGAGCGCCAGCGGTGGACGCTGTCGCGGGTAAAGCCTTCGACGGTGCCGGCGGCCGTGGTCACGCGGACCGTGTGTTCGTGCATTACCTGACGGTAGCGAACCTGAGGCAGTCACGCTGGGCTGGTGCACAGAATTGGGATGCGGCGGCCAACGCTACGTGTCTAGTGCAGCGTGCTCGACCACATGAATTTCGCCGCTGTCGCCGTCGATCTCGACAAGCGCGCCCGGCGGCAGACGTCGGGTCGCTTCGTGAACGTCCACCACACACGGGATGCCGAACTCGCGGGCTACCACGGCCGCGTGCGACATCGGTCCGCCGAGCTCGGTGACCACCGCAGCCGCGTAGGAGAAGGCGGCGGTATAGCCGACGTCGGTGACCTCGGCGACCAGAATCTCTCCGGGTTCGAGGTCGTCGATGGATTCCGGCCTGACGATCCGCACCCGGCCGCGAACCCGTCCGCCGCAGACGCCGACGCCGTTCAGGGTCTCCCCCGGGCCCAGGACAGTCGCCAGGGAGGTAGTGGCTTGCCAACTGCCACTGAAGAACGGGGGCGGCGCGAAGCCGGCCAGCCGTTGTTGTTCTGCGCGACGCCGCGCGACCAGCCCGGAAGCGTCGGCAGGCAGCGCATCGAGTTCGTCGACCAGCAGATAGAACACGTCGTCGGCGGTTCCGAGCACACCCGATTTCGCCAGCCTGCGTCCCAGCTCACGAAGTAGGTTGCGCAGCAACCAGATTGCCCGGACCATTCGGTCGCGACGGACTTCGCGATCGCGGAGCTGATGAGCGGCAAGGCGCGCCACGGGCCGCGCCTGCAGCGGAATCGACGGACGACGCGTCTCCGGCCGGGTGGGAGCATTCAGCGATTTGGCCACCATGCGGATCAGCATCTCTGGGTCGTCGGCGTAGCTGGCGGAACGCATCTCGACCTCGGCGGGGCCGCGGTGCCCGATCGCCTTCAGCTCGGCCAGCACCGCCGCGTGGAATTCCGGGGTTTGGGCTGCCAACTCGTCGAGGTGGTCGCCGGGGCCGGCCAAGATCCGGTTCACGTCGGGGTCGCGTTGCGCCGCGTCCGCCAGCCGGTAGACGCTGCTCAAAGGCTGTGCGCTGGCCAGCTCCTGGCCGACCGGTAGCACCATGTCACGTCCGCTCAGTCCGCGCAGGACCACGCTGAGAGCAGCGAACGCCATGAACGACCCCGACGCCAGCACCCAACCGTGAACCACGTGATCGCGCGCCAACAGAATCAGACTTTGCAGTCGCCCGTCAGCGAGTAGCGAAAGATTGCCAGCGGCAAGACCTTCCAGGCGATCGACGTCATCGATGAAGTCACGCGTGTCGTGAGCGGCGCCGGTGGTCAGACCCGCCAGGTTGGCGGCGAACACCCCGAGGTTGCGAACGGTGCGCAGCGGCCGCAGGGCCGAGCCAGATTCGCGCGGCAGAGGTTGGTCCCCGTAGATCGGCATGCTGGCCACGCTGTGGCCGAAGAACTGGCTCTGACGAATGACCGTGGCAGGTTTGACGAACGGCACGGTTTCGGCCATGAAATGCGCAGTGGTGATGGCCCCGTACAGGCGGTGCCCGAAGACACCGATGGTTCGGGTTGCGATTTCGCGTTGAATCAAACCGCCGGGGCGCAGCCTTGCGGCAGTGATCGCGCCGGCCGCTCGCAGTCCGTGCACAGTCACCGACGCCGACGACGGTGAGAACGGCCCGGGCAGCGCCTCGGACAGATTGGTGGCGAGGTAGGTCGGGAAGCGCGGGTCGATCGGCGTGTCGAACTCGCCGTTGGCGCCGTCCGGGCCGGCCAAGACCGGAGCAACGCCGTCGGCGGCCGGCACGTCAACCGATGGGATGTCTTGGGCGTGGGTCAGCCGCCACGGCAGCGCAATCACCCGCCTGCCGACGCTGACTCGCCCGCGCACCGCCAACGCAACATCGTGGAC
>DATFYT010000058.1:0-11235 GCA_035314925.1 Mycobacterium sp.
TGACCTTTGCGCGAGCGCGCGGGATCAGCGTGTTCGACGATGCGGCAATGGATGTGGTGTCGATGCCGATCACGGTGATCGCCGGCTTGGCCCACAATCGCTGCGGCACCGAGCCGGAACCGATTTCGCTCACTCCGCCCAGTAAGCCCGATTCCGCACGCACCCGCTCGGCAGGGTAATCGACTGCGGCGGCCGTGCTTTCGTGCAGGCCCGCCACCGCGACGTTGCCGTCGTCGTCGTGCAGGCTGGCCAGCAGCCGCACCAATACCATCATCGCGTCGGGAACCACACCGCCCCACAGGCCGGAGTGCAGGCCGTGGTCAAGGGTGGCGACCTCGACCACGCAGTCGGCCAGCCCGCGCAGCGATACTGTGAGCGCGGGGACCTCGGTGCTCCAGTTGTCCGAATCGGCGATGACGATCACATCGGCGGCCAACACGTCACGATGCGCGGCCAGCAGACGACCCAGCGATGGTGAACCGATCTCCTCCTCACCTTCGACGAACACCGTCACCCCCACCGGGGGCTGGCCGCCGTGTGCCCGAAACGCCGCCAAATGCGTTGCGATACCAGCCTTGTCGTCGGCGCTGCCGCGCCCGTAGAGTCGCCCGTCGCGTTCGGTCGGCTCGAAAGGTGGTGACTGCCACTGGGCGGGATCGCCTTCGGGCTGCACGTCGTGGTGGGCATACAGCAGCACCGTCGGCGCTCCTGGCGGCGCCGGATGGCGGGCGATGACCGCGGGTGCACCGCCCTCGCTGACGATCTGCACATCGTCGAAACCGGCCTGCGACAGCAGATCCGCCGTGGCCTGTGCGCTGCGCTGCACCTGGTCGCGGCGCGCCGGATCGGCCCCGACCGACTCGATGCGTATCAGCGCCTCCAGATCACGGCGCACCGACGGCAGTAAGTCGCGGACGCGTTCGATCAGATCGCTCACGAATTCGAGGCTAGCCGGTCTCCAGGATGGCAACCGCGGCCGCGGTGTCGCCTTCGTGGGTCAGCGACACATGGATCGTCACGTCGGCCAGATGTTTGGCGATGGCCCCGGTCAACCGCACCCGTGGCCGTCCCCACATGTCGGTGACCACCTCGATATCGCGGTGGATGTCCTCGCGAAGCACCGGCCGCTGGGAGAAGCGCGACCCGGACCACGCCTTGATCACCGCCTCCTTGGCCGCCCAGCGTGCCGCCAGGTGGCGTGCCGCCGACGAACTCTTGTCGGAGGCGTCGCGCCGCTCACCGGGCGTGAAGGTTTCGGCGAACACGGTGCCGGGCTGGTCAACCTGCTCGGCGAAATCAGCGATGGAGACGAGGTCGATCCCCACTCCGACAATGCTCATTGGCGCCGCTCTCCCCCGCAACCGGGTGGTGCCCCCACCTCATCGCTCATTGCCCTATTGTCGCCGCGACAGCTCATGGGTTGCGAACTTATCGGATGGTCGATGGAGGTGGTTAAAGACGGTAAAGGTCGTCCTCGCCCAACCGCGCCTCCGCGTCGAGCAACATCGCCGCTTCCTGCCGCTTCTCGGGCACCTCGTGGTCGAAGCGACGGTCGGCGGGCCGCTCGTACATCGGGCGGCCGCCGGCAATCGCCGAAGCCAGTCGGCGCTGACCGGCGAGCAAGCGAGCGTCGGACCGTCGCTGATAGTCGGTCCGCTGGTCGGCGTCCAGTGTGGCCAGGAAGGCCTGCGGGTGCACCAGCGCGACCAGGCCGGACACGTGGCCGAACCCGAGGCTGGTCACCAGGCCGGCCTTCAGCGGGATCTTGCCGCTCAGTCGCAACGTGTCGCGTATCCAGACGAAGTGCGCCGAGCCGGACAGTTCGTCGTCGACGCAATCCAGGCTGCGGTTGGGCGGGATCACCCCGTCGCGCAAGATCTGGCACAGCCCCATCATCTGGAAGACCGCCGCACCGCCCTTGGCGTGGCCGGTCAGGCTCTTCTGCGACACGATGAACAGCGGCGCGCCGGGCGAGCGGCCGAGCGAGTCGGCCAGCCGCTCATGCAGTTCGGTCTCGTTGGGGTCGTTGGCCAATGTCGAGGTGTCGTGTTTGGAGATCACCGCGACGTCGTCGGCCGCGACGCCCAGCTTGCCCAGCGATCGGGCCAACTGAGAATCCTTGCCACCACGCCCGGCGCCCAGCGCGCCGAGGCCCGGAGCCGGGATCGAGGTATGCACACCGTCGGCGAACGACTGCGCGTAGCCCACAACCGCCAGCACCGGCAGACCCATCTTGAATGCGAGGTCGCCGCGGGCCAGCAAGATGGTGCCGCCGCCCTGCGCTTCCAGGAATCCGAGCCGGCGCCGGTCGTTGGGCCGGGAGAACTTCGAGTCCGCGATACCCCGGCCGCGCATCATGCTCGTGTCGGCGGTGGCGGCCATATCGCCGAAGCCCATAATGGCCTCCAGCGTCAGGTCGTCGAAGCCGCCCGTCACCACCAATTCGGCCTTGCCGAGGCGGATCTTGTCGACGCCCTCCTCAACCGAGACCGCCGCGGTGGCGCACGCGCCGACCGGGTGGATCATTGCGCCGTAGCTGCCGATGTAGGACTGAACCACGTGTGCGGCGACGACGTTCGGCAGCACTTCCTGCAAGATGTCGTTCGGCTTGTTCCGGCCGAGCAGATTGCCGTGATACATCGTCTGCATCGACGTCATGCCGCCCATGCCGGTGCCCTGAGTGCTGGCCACCAAGCCCGGGTGCACCCATCGCATCAGCTCGGTCGGCGTGAAGCCCGACGATAGGAACGCGTCGACGGTCGCGACGATGTTCCACAGCGCCACCCGGTCGATCGAGGTGGCCATGTCCTGGCTGATGCCCCACACCGTCGGGTCGAACCCGGTGGGGATCTGCGCCCCAACGGTCCGCGACAGCTTGGTCTTGCGCGGCACGCGAATCTCGGTGCCCGCCTTGCGGGTAACCTGCCAGTCGCTGGATTCGGGGATCGGCCGGACCACCGTGTGCTCCGGATCGAACTGGGCAAACCCGCGGGCGTCGGCCTCCGAGGAGACGACGAACGTGAAGTCCTTGTCCAGGAACACGCTCACCAGCAGCGGCGATGCGTGGTCAGGGTCGATCGCGCCGTCGTCGACGAACTCACGGATGCCGACGCGTTCGATCACAGTATCGTGGTAACGCTCGACCAGCTCGGCCTCGTCGACCAGGTCGCCGGATTCGGTGTCATACCAACCGGGTTGGGGGTCGTCTTCCCACTTGATCAGCCCGGTGGTCCAGGCCAGCTCGAGCACACCGGCGGCCGACAGTTCGTTGTCGACCTCCATCTCGAAGCGGGTGCGAGATGAGCCGTACGGGCCGAGTTCGGCACCGCCGACGATGACCACCAGATCGGCGGGGTCGACGTCGAGGTCGTCCCACTCCGGCGGCGGAGCCGGGGTGAAACCGCGGGGCGGCGACGGCAACGCGGAGATGGTCCCATCGTCGGCAGCGTCGTCGTCGGTGGCGGCCTCCGCGGTCATTTCCTCGCGCGCTTTGGCGGCCAGTTCAGCCATGTCCAGCTCGACGTCGCCGAGCCCGCCGGTCAGGTCGACCTTGAGCGGTGTGTTGGCGGCGGCGGCCTTGGACTCGATGTCGCAGAGCGCCAGCAGCATGCCGGCCATCTCGTCGGTGGAATACGTTGTCACACCGGCTTCTTCGACGGCGCTGACGATCGCGTCGTTGTGTCCCATCAGCCCGGTGCCGCGGGTCCAGCCGATCAGCGCATGCGCCAAGCTGACTCGCCGCGCCCACGACGACTCGGCCTGCCATCGGGTCACCACGGCGTCCAGCGCCGACTTGGCTTCACCGTAGGCGCCGTCGCCACCGAACATGCCGCGGTTGGGCGAGCCCGGCAGCACCACGTGCAGGCGCGAGGCGATGTCGCGCTCGGCGCCGATTCTGGACAGTCCGCCGATCAGCCGCTGCACCGCCCAGAGCAACACCTTCATTTCCATCTCCGAGCGCGAGCCGGCCTCGGTCAGGTCGCCCGCGACACGGGGTGCCGCGAACGGGAACAGCAGCGTCGGAGTCTGCGCGTCCTTGATGTGAATCGACTGCGGGCCAAGGCTTTCGCTCTGTTCGGTGCCGACCCATTCGGCCAGCGCATCGATGTCGGAGTAGGACGCCATGTTGGCCGCCACCACCCACAGCGCGGCGCCGTGGCGGGCGTGATCGCGGTATAGCGTCCGGTAGAAGGCCAGCCGCTCGTCGTCGAGCTTGGATGTCGTCGCGATGACGGTGGCACCGCCGTCGAGTAGCCGTCCGACCACAGACGCGGCGATCGAGCCCTTGGAAGCGCCGGTCACCACCGCGACTTCGTCGCTGTAGCTTCCTTTCTCCGGATTCTCTGCGCCCGCAGCGATCCGGCCGTACAGCGAGGCATGGATCTGACGCCCGGCCGCGAGTGCTTGGCCTTGCCACCAGGTCGCCTGGGTGGCCACGACGTGGCCGGCGCCCTCGAACCGTTCCGACAGCCGCGCCCAGTCGGCGTTGGCCTCGTCGTCGTCGATCAGCCACAGCTTGACCAGGTCTTCGCGGGCGCTGGCCCACCGGTCGTCGAACACCACGGCCTTCTTGCCGTCGAACACCGGCGCCACCAACCGCGGCCAGTCGGCGCCCAGTTCGGTAGTGACCAGGTCGATCAGCTCGGCGTCGTTCGCTGCCGGCGGCACGGTGACCGCGTCGTCCAGCCCCAGCTGGCCCAGTACCAGGCGAGCCGCCGACGCGAGCACGCCGTCGCGGCCGGTGATCTGCTCTGTGAACTCACCCAAAGCCGCGGCGTCGACGGTCGCGCCTCCGCCGCCGCCGGACGACGGCAGTGCCACCGCAATCCCGCGGCGTGCACCCACCGCCGCGACCGCGGCGTCGATGACGTTGTCTACGGCGGCGGTGTCGGCCAGTGCGCCCTCGTGCAGGTTCCCCATTGCGCCGCCGCGAACGCTGCTGCCTTCGCGGGTTCCGAGCGCGACCTCGACCGTGACGTGCTTAACCCAGCCATCGCCGAGCTCCCACGTCTTCTTCACCCGTTCGGCGATGGCGGCGGGCCGCTTGCCGGACGGGCCCAGCACCGTCCGAAGCTGGTCGTTGATCGCGTCGGAAAGCACTGGCCCGTAGGGCTTATACGTGCGTGCCAGTTTGGTGACCTGTGACCGCAGTCCGGCCAGGTCGGCCTCGGCGGCACCGTCGATGGCACCGAGGTTCAGCTCGGAACCCAGGTCGACCAGCAGTTGGTTGCGCCGCGAGGACGCGCCGTCGGTGATGGACTCGATGGAGTCCAGCTCCTCGATCTGGTCGATGCGCATCTTGGCCGAGATTGCGATCAGCGCCAAGGTGGCGTCGGCTGCGTCGAACGGAATGTCGTCGGGCCTCGGAGCGCCGGACGGAGCCGTGGCGGGAGCCGCGGCGACGGCTGGGGCGACATCAGCTTGGGGCGCACCATCCGCCACAGCCGCGGCGGAATCATCAACCGCCTCAACCTCGTCTTCGGGCTCGGGGTCGGTGTCGGTGGCGAACAGCACCGCAGCGTCACGCTCGGCATTGAGCACTTCGACTGTGCTGTGCGCATATTCGGGCAGCTTGAGGGTGTTGGTGGCCAGTCCGGCGACGGTCGGCGAGGACTTCACGCCGATCTCGACGAACCGTTCCACACCCAGACCGCCTGCTGCCTCTTCGGTGAACAGCAGGTCCTGGGTTTCAATCCAGCGCACCGGGCTGGCGAACTGCCAGGCCAACAGCTCGATGACGACCGTCCGCGCCATCTCACGCGGCCGTTCAGCGCGCCAGGTGTCGTAGTCGGCGAGGATCTCATCGAGCGGCTCGGCCGGCACCAGATCGCGGATCTCCTGGATGAAGGCGCGGTCGAGGCTGAACGGGCGCGGCACCAGGTTGGGGATGTAGCGCCCGACGATCAAATCGGGATCTTTGTCGCGCGGCATGACCCGCTCCAGTGACCGGCGGAAATCGGCCACACCGACTCGCAGGACCCGCGAGTGAAATGGCACGTCGATGCCCGGCACCAGGATGAACGAGCGTCGACCGCCGGCGAGTTCACGGCGCCGCTCCACCTCAGCTTCCAGTGCCTCCAGCCCTAGCACCGTGCCGGCGATCGCGTACTGCGAGCCGCGCAGGTTGAAGTTCACGATCTCCAGAAACTCTCCGGTACGCGCCGAAATCTCCTGGACAAACCCCGGCACGTCGACGTCGTCGAGATCGATCTGCGACGGGCGGATCGCCGCCAGCCGGTAGTTCGAGCGCCCCAGCTCGTCGCGCGGCACGATGTCATGCATTTTGGAGCCGCGGTGAAACACCGTCTCCAGCAACCCTTCCAGCTCGTAAATGCCCGTCACGCAGGCCAGCGCGGTGTACTCGCCGACGGAGTGGCCGCAGGCGATGGCATCCTCCACGAACGCGCCCTGCTCGCGCATCTCGGCGACTTGAGCCGCCGCCACCGTCGCCATGGCGACCTGGGTGAACTGAGTCAGGTAGAGCACGCCCTCGGGGTGGTGGTAGTGCACGCCGCTGGCGATGATGCTGGTCGGGTTGTCGCGCACAACGTGCAGGATCGAGAAGCCCAGCGTTTCTCGGGTGTATTTGTCCGCCTTGTCCCACACCTTGCGGGCGGCCTTCGAGCGGGCCCGGACTTCCATGCCCATGCCCTTGTGCTGAATGCCCTGACCGGGAAACGCGTAGACGGTCTTGGGCGCAGCCAGCCGCGCCGTCGCCGACATCACCAGATCGGATCCGATGCGCGCCGCTACTTCCAAAACCTCTGCGCCCTGGTCGATTCCGACCCGATCGACCCGGAAGTCGACGTCGTCGCCGGGACGCACCATTCCCAGGAATCGGGCCGTCCAGCCGACCAGTCGCGCGGGAGGACGGGCCTGGCCATCGGTCGCGGTCACCACATGTTGGGCCGCTGCCGACAACCACATTCCGTGCACGATCGGCGATTCCAGGCCGGCCAGCAGTGCAGCGGACCGATCGGTGTGAATCGGGTTGTGATCGCCGGACACCACCGCGAACGGGCGCATGTCAACCGGTGCGGGCAGCGTGACGTCCCGACGGCGGCGGCGCGGGGTGTCGGTGGCGTTCTCGGATACCGCGCCACCGGCCCGCAGCGGGTCGGTCAGCTCGGCAGCACCGGTGCGGCCACGAATGGCGAACCGCTCCTCCATGGTGGCCAGCACTGTGCGATCGGCTGCGGCGACCGTCACCGAGATCGGGACCACGCGGCCGACTTCGGTATCAGTTGCCACCGAAGCCGTTGCGGTAACCGTCAATTCAGCCGGTACCTTGGGCAGGGCGCCATGCAGGTGCGCGGCGTGGTCCAGGTGCACCAGGCTCAGCAAGCCCTCCACGACCGGGACACCTCCAGCCGTGACCGCCGAGCCGACGGCCGCGAAGACCGCAGGCCAGCAGCGGCCGACCAGCGCGTCGGGCACTGTGGTCAGGGTCGGTGCCAGCGGCTCGCCGAAGATGGCGGTGACACCGGTGTGGTCGGCCACCAGCTCGGGGTCCCATGGCACGGTCACAGTGGCCGTCCCGTTGTGCACCCGCGGCAGCGCGTCCGGGCCGTCGGCGCCGGCGGCGATGGCCAGTACCGAGCGCATGGCCTCGATGGCGTCCTTGGGGCGAACAACCGGAATGCCGCCATCAATCGTGCTGGCGGGCAAGCTGAATCGGATATCGATCCAGGTGCCCGAGATCGGCACGCTCAACACGACCTGGTCACCGTCGCTCTGTAGCCGCGCGCCGGTGGACGAATGGGTTGCCCGTGACTCTTCCGGTCCGTCGTGCACCTGCCATTCGCCCGGATCGGCGATGCGGTGCACCGGGTTAGTGGCGACGCGGCCGGCCCACAGCACATCCGGCGCGTCCAATACGACGGCCAGCGGCCCGTGCACATCCCCGCGCCCCTGTCGGCGGGCGGTCACCGGTATGGGCTGCGCCCCCGTTGACAGCACTTCGTCGATCGCCGCCTGCTCGAAGCGGTCGAGCAATTCACCGACCGGCTCGTCCATCCGGGTGATGCCGGCGACCGCGGCGGTGCCGGGGATGATGCACACCTGGTCGGCGTCGTAGCGGGCGTCGTGGGCCTGCCACAGCGAGTCGCTGCGCCACCAGCGCCGGACGTCTTTGTCGATGACCGGCACGAAGTTGACCGGCTTGCCCAGCGTCTTGCACAGCGTGACGAAGAACGGCACGTCGGCCGGGTGTAGTTGCACGGTCTCGGCGTCCGGATAGCGCGTCAGCAGAGTGGCGATGGCCTCGCCGGGGTTCTCGAGCAGCCGCACACCGGCGTCATCCGAACTGGCGAATAACGTGTCGATCGGGCCGTGGTCCTGCGGGTGCAGCCGCGCCTCAGCTTGTTGCAGCATCTGCTCGAAGCGGTCGCGCCAGGTGTCGGCCAGCCACGGGCTGCCCGGTGCAGCAGTGTCGGCCGTGCTGCTGCCATCGCCGATGGCCAGCTCGGCATAGCGCTGCAGCCATTGCAGGTAGGTCATCTCACCGACGTCGCCGAAGTACGGCTTGGCGGTGTCGGCCATCGCCGCGATGATCTCGTCGCGACGCTCCGCGACGGCTTCGGCATCTCCGGCGACCTGGTCAAGCAGACGCCCGCAGCGCGAAGCGGAGTTGTCGATCTCGTGGATGTCGGCGCCGAGCTGGCTGCGGCTGGAAGCCATGCCACCCTGGGCTTTTCCGGCGCTGATCCAATGGTCGGTGCCCTGCGTCTCGACCAGCATCCGCTTGACCGACGGCGATGTAGTGGATTCCAGCGTCGCCATCGCCGCGGTGCCGACCAGGATGCCGTCGACGGGCATCAACGGGAAGCCGTAGGCCTCTGCCCAGTGCCCGGACAGGTATTCGGCCGCCCGCTCGGGGGTGCCGATGCCGCCGCCGACGCAGACGGTGATGTTGGGCCGCGACCGCAATTCCGAATAGGTGGCCAGCAGCAGATCGTCGAGGTCTTCCCAGGAGTGGTGGCCGCCGGCGCGTCCGCCCTCGATGTGCATGATGACGGGCTTGGTCGGCACCTCAGTCGCGATGCGGATCACCGAGCGGATCTGCTCGACGGTGCCCGGTTTGAACACCACGTGGCTGATCCCGATCTCGTTGAGTTCGTCGATCAGCTCGACGGCCTCTTCCAGCTCGGGGATGCCCGCGCTGACGATCAGGCCGTCGATCGGCGCGCCGGACTGACGTGCCTTCTGCACCAACCGTTTTCCGCCGACCTGCAGCTTCCACAGATACGGGTCGAGGAACAGCGCGTTGAACTGATAGGTGCGACCAGGGTCGAGCAGACCGGACAGTTCGTCGATGCGGTCGTTGAAGATCGGTTCGGTGACCTGCCCACCGCCGGCGAGCTCGGCCCAGTGTCCGGCGTTGGCCGCGGCGGCGACGATTTTGGTGTCGACGGTGGTCGGGGTCATGCCCGCCAACAAGATTGGCGACCGGCCGGTCAGCCGGGTGAACTTCGTCGAGAGTTTGACCCTGCCGTCGGGCAGGCTGACCACCGACGGGGCGTAGCTCGACCAGGGACGGGCCACCTCGGGGACGGCGCCGATCGTGAACAGGTTGCGCTGACCGCCGCGGGTTGCCGCGGGCACGATTCCGATGCCGAGGCCGCGGATCACCGGTGCGGTCAGCCGGGTCAGGATGTCGCCGGGCCCCAGGTCGAGAATCCAGCGGGCGCCTGCCTCGTGGACCCTGACAACCTCGTCGACCCAGTCGACCGGCTGTACCAGGATGTACTCGGCCAGCGCGCGGGCCAATCCGACATCGAGGCCGACCTTCTCCGCCCAGTCGCCGACGATGTCGACACCGTCGGCGAGCCGTGGCGTGTGGAAGCCCACCTCGACCTCGACCGGGTCGAAGACCGGTGCGAAGACGTCGCCGCCGCGGATCTTGTTTTTGCGGTCGGCTTCCTCCTTCTCCGAGATCTGCTTGCAATAGAGCTCGAAGCGGGACAGCTGCTCGGGGGTGCCTGTGATGACGACCGAACGCCGGCCGTTGCGGATCGACAAGACGGGCGGCAGCACGGTCCGGACGTCTCGGGAGAATTCCTCGAGCAGCCGGTAGATGCGCTCGGGGTCGGCGTTGCTGACCGACACCATCGGTGGGCGATCGCCGAGGACCGAGATTCCGCGGCGGCGGGCCACCAGCGTGCCGGCGGCGCCGATCAGCTGTGCCACGGCCAGCAGCTCAGTATCGCGTTCTCCGGCGGCTCTGAGCGCCTCCACCGCCAAGATGCCCTGTGAGTGGCCGATGACGGCCACCGGTGGGGTGGCGTTCAAGTCCATGCCTTGCCGCGCGAGGGTGCGGATCGCGGCGATCTGGGTCAGCAGCACACCGGGCAACGACACCGCGGCCGACGTCAGGTGCCGGTCGGACGGAACCGGGTCCTCCGCGGCCAGCGCGCGTACCCAGCGCAGCGGCTCGAAGCCGATCGGACGCACCACAACGAGCTCCTTGGCGACCGGCTCGAGCAGCATGTCCACCTCGCCGACCAGCGTGGCCAGCTCGGATTCGATGCCTGCGGAGGAAACCAGCTCTTCCAGCGTTTCCAACCACGCGCCACCTTGCCCACCGAACGCGACGGCGTAGGCCTCGCCGGCAGTCAGACGATCGACCAGAGCATGAGTGCCCTGCGTGGCCTCCGCGGTCATCCCGTCGTGGTCAGCGGACACTCGGTGGTGCTCGTAGATCGTCACGTGCGTATCTCCCTAAGCGCATATCGCCTTACGTGTCAGAGCCGCGCTGCCCTGCAGATGTCGTCTCAAGCCCGACTGAGCCCCCGTCTCACCGACCGCGTCTCGACTGACCGGCTTCAGTAGGCCGACCGACGGGCTCACCGGCTGCAATAAGGGTGTCATAAGAACCCGTGAGGATTACTTGCGCGAAACGGTTACTGGTGAGTTCTACGCGCGGGTAACGGTGCCCTGGGTAACACTCCGCTCAACCGCCGCCGAGGGCCGGTAGAACAAACTTGCTGGATGCAGGTGGTTACGGTCGAGTAGCAACAACTGCGCAGATCAAGGCAGTATTGTTATGCAATCGTTATCTCAAAAATCTGCGCTCCTTCGGGCGTGCCGGTTCACGCCTGACGGCACATCACGCCGCGACTGAGGAAAGCCGGACCGCGAAAGGAGCCTGCAGAAGTTTGCTGGAAACTTACCCGCGGGTCAGCTCGCTCAGGCCCACTGGCCGAATTGGGGCTTGCAGATGTTGTTGATGTCGAC
>DATFYT010000059.1:0-3044 GCA_035314925.1 Mycobacterium sp.
TTGTCGACGAGTTCATCGTGCGCTTCACGCACACCACTCGGATGGACTGGATGCTGCCCGGCATTGAGCCCACCGGACGCGCAGTGGAGATTCCGACAGTGGCCATTGTGCAATTTCAGGAAGACAAACTCGTGCATGAGCACATCTACTGGGACCAAGCCAGCGTGCTCGTTCAACTCGGTCTGCTCGATCCCGACGGCCTTCCCATCGCTGGGGCCGAGACCGCGCGCAAAGTGCTTGACGTTTCCCTGCCCAGCAACACACTGATGACTCCGTCGCAGTAGGACGCCTGGCCCACGGTTACGAGCTTGCGGTGAGTACGACTGGCACGGGGATGCCGCCAAGCGGGCCACCCTTGCAGGTCGCCGACCGGTACGCGGCCGGGCGCCCGCGCGGGCGATGACGATCGACACGGAGAGGCTGCGTGAGGTAACTCGACATGGTCAGCACAACAACGGGTTACGACGTCATCGTGGTGGGATTGGGCGGTATGGGAAGTGCCGCCGCCTATCATCTGGCCGCCCGAGGACGCCGGGTGCTCGGCCTGGAGTGGCATGAGCCCGCCCACGACAAGGGATCCAGCCACGGCGGGTCTCGGATCATCCGCCAGGCTTATTTCGAGGACCCCGGTTATGTTCCGCTGTTGCTGCGCGCCTACGAGCTGTGGGAGAAGCTGGCCGCCGACTCCCAACGTGACGTTTATCGACTCACCGGGGGCATTTTCATCGGGCCACCGGACTGCCTGATCGTATCCGGTAGCCTGCGCGCCAGCCGCCAATGGAATCTGCCGCATGAGTTGCTCGACGCCGCCGAGATCACCGCCCGGTTCCCGAACTTCACGCCCCACCCCGAAGATATCGCGCTCTACGACGCCAAAGCCGGGTTTGCACGACCGGAGCTGGCAGTGCGCGCACATGTCGAAATCGCCGAAAAAGCGGGGGCCACACTGCAATTTGGTGAACCCGTGCTGGATTGGAACCAGACCGCCGCGGGGATACGGGTCATTACGAGTCGTGGGTCGTACACCGCTGGGCAGTTGGTGATCTGCCCGGGCGCCTGGGCCCCGCAGGTGCTGGGTCAGTTCGGTGTTCCCATAACGGTGGAACGTCAGGTGATGTACTGGCTGGACCCGATCGGCGGTGTTTCGGGGTTCGAGGATCACCCCATCTTCATCCACGAGAACGCCGTCGGCGTACACACATACGGCTTCCCGGCGATCGACGGACCGCGGGGCGGTGTGAAAGTCGGCTTCGCCCGCAACGGGATCGCCTGTACGCCGGACACCATCGACCGGGTGGTGCACGAGCGGGAAATCAGCGCGATTAGGGCGCGGGTCGCTGAGTTGTTGCCTGCGCTGGCGGGCAAGTGCCTGCGCGCGGCGACCTGCATGTACTCCAACACACCCGACCGGCACTTCGTGATCGGGCGCCACCCGCAATGCGCCGACGTCATCATGGCGTGCGGATTCTCCGGGCACGGCTTCAAATTCGTTCCGGTGGTCGGCGAGATCCTTGCCGACCTGGCCATCGATCGCGCCACCGACCACCCAATCTCGATGTTCGACCCGCAGAGATTGCCGACCGCATGACCGACCCCACGCGTGTCCTGGTTCTCGGGTCCGGGTTTGCGGGTCTGTGGACGGCGCTCGCGGCGGCCCGGCGGCTCGACGAGCTTGGTGTGGCGCCCGGAACCGTCGATGTCACGATGGTCAGTTCCACGCCGTACCACGATATCCGCGTGCGCGACTACGAGACCGACCTGAGCCCGTCCCGCGTCCCGCTGAGCGATCTTCTCGATCCGGTCCCGTACTGTACCCAGTTCACGCCCCGGTGTCAGTGACACAAGAGTGACACAACTCGTCGGCAACTCACAGGTCAAACTTCCCTGTACGGACGGCTGTAACTCTGAGCGGGCGTACTCAGCGAGGGCTTCTTCGACCTCATCGAGTGTCAGTCCGTAGCCCGTGTTCTGATCACCGGCAACCAGCCAGCGGCTGCGCCAGTGTCCGCCCGGCGCGGTCACGCAAACCAACCCGTAAGTGCCGTAGTCATAAGCGCGGGGGTTACGGGTGCGGGACTTGGCGAGGACGAGACCTTGCCGCGCCGCTGCGCGACGGACATGGTTCTCGTGAGACTTCATTGACATTGTGGACTCCTCCAGCATGTTGCGGTCATCACTGATGGGCCACCCCACCGGAGCGCCGGGTTCATCGCGGTCCCGCACCGACCCCGCCCGGTCGACGACCGCCCTTTTGCGCGGTGGCCGACCGGGTGGACCAGATGTTTAGGCCAGGTGCTGCAGGTACCAGTCGCGGGCGGCCGCGGCGGTGACTTCCTGGTCGCGGACGTAGGCGTCGAAGTGGCCGCCGTGGAAGAAGACGAGCTTCTTCGGTTCGTGCGCCCGGTTGAAGGCGTCCAGGGAGTGGTCGACCGCACCGAGGGTGTCGGCGTCTTCGACGATCATCAGCAGCGGCGTCGGGCCGATCTTGTCGACGTAGCCGGAGGTCTCGTGCTCCCAGAACATCTCCAGCGACCGCAGCGTGACCTGGTTGATCCAGCGCGGTGCGCCCTGGAAGCTGTTGTAGGCGTTCTCACCCGGGAACACCGAGATCTCGGTCGGGTCCAGGGTCGCGACCGGGATCATGGCCGGCTCCTTGCCCTCGAAGCGGGCCAGCCGGTCGGCGGCGAACATCGCCTGCACCTGCGGGATGCGGTCCTCGGCGATCGCGCGGTGGGCGTTGCGGTAGCCGCTGATGACCGGCACCTGAGACACCACACACTTCACCCGCTTGTCGATCGCCGCCGCGATCAGCACGTGCCCGCCGGTATAGCTGGTTCCCCAGATCCCGATCCGGTCAGCATCGACCTCGGGAAGGGTGCTGGCGTAGGTGATGGCGTGCCGGTAGTCGTGGATCTGGCCCCACGGGTCGACTTCCTGGCGGGGCATGCCGTCGCTGTCGCCGAAGTTGCGGTTGTCATAGACCAGCACGCCGAAGCCGGCGGCGGCGAAGGTCTCGGCGTACTTGTCCAGGAACATCTCCTTGA
>DATFYT010000060.1:0-2392 GCA_035314925.1 Mycobacterium sp.
GAACCCGACCATGCCCATGTCGTGGAAGCAGGGCAGCCAGCTGACCATGACGTCCTTGTCAACGTCGTACTCGGCGCCGATGAACATGGCCTCGGCGTTCGAGTAGATGTTGCGGTGCGTGATCTGGACGGCCTTAGGAGATCCAGTCGACCCGCTCGTCAGCTGCATCAGCGCCAGGTCGTCTTCATCCGTCTCGACCGGATCGATCGGCTCGCTCTCGAGCAGGTCGCCGATCGTGAGCACCTTGATGCCCTTCTCCTCGAGCACCGGAATGGCGACCAGGAACGGCTCGGCGACGACGACGGCGTTCGCCTCGATCATCGAGATGACGTTCATGGTGTCCTCGGCCCAAACGGCGAGGTCGGTGCGCGGCGTGGGCTGGTGCAACATGGTCAGGCTGGCGCCACGCATCCACAGGGCCTGCGCCGTCGGCGCGATCTCCACCGGAAACCCGGCCAGTACGCCGACGGCGTCTCCATGTCCGACGCCCGCGGCGGCCAGTCCGCCGGCGACGCGGCGGGCACGCTCATGCACCTCGAGCCAGGTGTGCCGGACGGGCTCGTGCGGCTCCCCGGTAACCATGCCCCGCGTGCTCTGGTGAGCGTTGCGGAACATGTTCTCGGTAAACCTGCTCACGATTGCCTCCTCGGTTCCGGCGCCATCGCCCAGCATCTAATGTTGCTACTGCTCAAGCACACATTGGGATAGCCGCGCGCCCACAATTGGGCAGCGATTTCATCTCGAATCGGTGGCGACGGCATATCCGCACGCAACGTTGCCACGCGGGACGGGACCCGCCCGCCGGTAGGGACGGCGGGCGTAAGAACCAGGCTCGTTGCTTGACCGGTAATCATCACCGTCGGATATCTTAAACTCCTCTTAAAGAACTGCCAAACTGTGCGGCGAAATCACACGTCGGCGACGGGTGTGGGCACCACCCGGGCACCGTGTACGGGGCCGCTCGCTACCCGTACCGTGCGGCAGACACCGGCCCCCGACAGCTCGGTGCCGACGTCCACCGCCGAGGGCGCTGACCGGCACAGAAACGCGCACGTCGGTCCCGACCCGGACACGATGCCGGCCAGTGCGCCGGCCTCGACGCCGGCACGCAACACCCGACGCAACGCCGAATTCAGGCTCAGCGCGGAAGCCTGCAGTTCGTTGCCCAACAGCGGGGCCAGCTGCTCCGGGTCACCGGCGGCCAGGGCGGCCAGCACCGGGCCGGGTTCATCGAGGCGCGGCGGTGTGCCGACTTCGCGCAACCGGTCCAGCTCGCCGAACACCGTGCGCGTGGACAACCCGCGCTCGGCGAACGCCAGTACCCAGTGAAAAGTGTTGCGGGCCAAGACCGTAGCCAGCTCTTCTCCGCGACCAGTGCCCAGTGCGGTACCGCCGTGCAATGCGAACGGCACGTCGCTGCCGAGCTGCGCGGCCAGCGCATGCAGGTCGCGGCGTGGCACGCCGAGTTCCCACAACGAGTTGAGCGCGACGAGAACGGCCGCGGCGTCGGCGCTGCCGCCGCCCATTCCGCCGGCCACCGGGATGGACTTGTCGATCAGGATCGACACGTCGGGCGCGCGGCCGACGTGCTCGGCCATCAGTTCGGCGGCCTGCCAGGCCAGGTTGCGTTCGTCGAGGGGCAGCTGGTCGGCGCCCTCGCCGGTGATCTCGAGCGAGAGCACATCGGCGTTGCGGACGGTGACCTCGTCAACGAGCGAAACCGCGTGAAATACCGACGTCAGCTCGTGATAACCGCTTTCCAGCAGGTCTCCGACGGCCAGATAAAGATTGATCTTCCCGGGCGTGCGGACCGTCACCGACCCAGTGGGCACCCATTGAGCTGCGGTGCTCCCGTCGATCGGCACCGAACGAGACTATCCCGGCGGACGTCCGGCCCGTAGCCGGTCAGCTCGCGGAGGCGTGCCGCTGGGAAACGCTGCGACCGCGTGGGCCGGCGTCGCCGAGGTCACCCGAGCGCTGATAAAGCCGCACGAATTCGTCGACGGTCAGCGTCTCGCCCCGACGAGCCGGATCGATGCTCGCGGCGAGCAACCGGCTGGCTGATTCGTTGCCCGAACCCGCCCATTCGATGAACGCATTGCGAGATGTCTTGCGGCGCTGAGCAAATGCGGTGTCGACGAGCTTGAACACGTTCTGCCGGAATGTCGCATCGGTCGGCCAGGGCGGGTTGGTGTGCCGGTCGATGCGCACCAGCCCGGAGTACACCCGCGGGATCGGCCAGAAGACGGTTGGCGACACCATGCCGTGACGGCGGACCTGCCCATGGAAACGCACTTTGACGCTGGGCACCCCGTACTCCTTGCCGCCCGGTTCGGCGGCCAGTCGTTCGGCGACCTCGGCCTGCACCATCACCATCACCGTTCGCAGCGAA
>DATFYT010000061.1:0-15014 GCA_035314925.1 Mycobacterium sp.
ATCACCGAATGTCGCTGGGAGAAGGTGCCCCGCCGGGTGTCTTGCCCGGACAACCGCACCAATTTGCCCTCGGCCACCAGCGAACCCAATGCCAGCAGCTCGCCGAAGGCCCAGTCGATCTTGCCTTCGTAGGCCATCTCCCGGCGTTTCTCCAGAACCGGTGTGACCCGCGGGTGCGCGGTGAACCCCTCCGGGACGGCGAGGAATGCGTCGCCGACGCGGGCGAGCAATGCCTTGTCCACCGCGGTGTCCAGCCCCGCGGCGATCATCTGGTTGGACTCCACCGAAGCGCTCGGTTGCACTCCCTGCTTCTCCACTTCCCGGACGTCGTTGAAAACCCGCTCCAGTTGGCCCTGGTAGTCGCGCAGCGCGTCTTCGGCCTCTTTCATCGAAATGTCGCCGCGGCCGATCAGCGCTTCGGTGTACGTCTTGCGGACCCCACGCTTGGTGTCGACGACGTCGTACATCGCGGGGTTCGTCATCGACGGGTCGTCGCCCTCGTTGTGTCCGCGCCTGCGGTAGCACAGCATGTCGATGACGACGTCTTTCTTGAACTTCTGCCGGAAGTCGACGGCCAGATTGGCAACCCACACGCACGCCTCCGGGTCGTCGCCGTTGACGTGGAAGATGGGCGCCCCGATCATTTTCGCGACGTCGGTGCAGTATTCGCTCGATTTGGAGTATTCCGGCGAGGTGGTGAACCCGATCTGGTTATTGACGATGATGTGGATGGTGCCGCCGACGCGGTAGCCGGGCAGCTTGGCCAGGTTCAGCGTCTCGGCGACCACACCCTGACCGGCGAAGGCGGCGTCGCCGTGCAGCATCATCGGCACCACCGAGAAGCCGTCTTCGCCGTCGCCTTTGTCGAGCAGATCCTGCTTGGCCCGAACCAGGCCCTCCAGCACCGGGTCGACTGCCTCCAGGTGCGACGGGTTTGCGGTCAGCGACACTTGAATGTCGTTGTCGCCAAACATCTGTAGATACACTCCGGTCGCGCCGAGGTGGTATTTGACGTCGCCGGAGCCGTGTGCCTGTGCGGGATTCAGATTGCCTTCGAACTCCGAGAAGATTTGCGAGTACGGCTTGCCGACGATGTTGGCCAGCACATTGAGCCGGCCGCGGTGCGGCATCGCGATGACCACCTCGTCGAGCCCGTGCTCGGCGCACTGGTCGATCGCGGCATCCATCAGCGGGATGGTGCTTTCGGCGCCCTCCAGCGAGAACCGCTTCTGCCCGACGTACTTCGTCTGCAGGAACGTCTCGAACGCCTCGGCTGCGTTGAGCTTGCTCAGCACGTACTTCTGTTGAGCCACAGTGGGTTTGACGTGCTTGGTCTCGACGCGCTCTTCCAGCCACTCTTGCTGTTCGGGGTCGAGGATGTGGGTGTACTCGACGCCGATGTGGCGGCAGTAGGCGTCGCGCAGCAGGCCCAGAATGTCGCGCAACTTCTTGTACTCGGAACCGGCGAAGCCGTTGACTTTGAACACCCGATCGAGGTCCCAGAGTGTCAGGCCGTGGGTCAGCACTTCCAAGTCGGGGTGGCTGCGGAACCTGGTGTTGTCCAAGCGCAGTGGATCGATGTCTGCCATCAGATGGCCGCGGTTGCGGTACGCGGCGATCAACTCCATTACGCGGGCGTTCTTGTCGACGATCGAGTCCGGGTTGTCGGTGCTCCACCGAATCGGTAGGTACGGGACACCCATTTCCCGGAAGATCTCATCCCAGAAGTCGTCGGCCAGCACCATCTCGTGGATGGTGCGCAGGAAGTCTCCCGATTCCGCGCCCTGGATGATGCGGTGGTCGTAGGTCGAGGTCAGGGTGATCAGCTTGCCGATACCCAGTTCGGCGATGCGCTCCGGACTGGCACCCTGCAATTCGGCCGGGTACTCCATTGCTCCCACGCCGATAATCGCGCCTTGGCCCGCCATCAGCCGCGGCACCGAGTGCACGGTGCCGATGGTGCCGGGGTTGGTCAACGAAATCGTCACGCCGCCAAAGTCTTCGGCAGTCAACTTGCCATCACGGGCGCGGCGGACGATGTCTTCATAGGCGGTAACGAACTGCCCGAATCGCATGGTCTCGCAACGCTTTATGCCCGCCACCACCAACGAGCGCTTGCCGTCCTTGCCCTGCAAGTCAATTGCCAGGCCGAGATTGATGTGAGCCGGCGTAACAGAGGTGGGCTTGCCGTCGACCTCGGCATAGTGCCGGTTCATGTTCGGAAACGCTTTGACTGCCTGCACCAGCGCGTAGCCCAGCAGGTGGGTGAAGGAGATCTTGCCGCCGCGGGTGCGCTTGAGCTGGTTGTTGATCACTGTGCGGTTGTCGATCATCAGCTTGGCCGGGATGGCCCGAACGCTGGTGGCCGTCGGCAGATCCAGCGACTGGGACATGTTCTTCACCACGGCGGCGGCCGCACCCCGCAGCACCTGAACTTCATCGCCTTCGCCCGGTGCCGGCCCGACAGGGCGCGCAGGCGCCGGGGCCACCGGGGCGCTGGTCACGCCGTTGCCGACGGTGGCATTGGGAACCGGCGGAGGTGGCGGCGCGGGTGAACGGGCGGGCACGGCCTCGGCGGCCGGAGCCGCGGGTTTCGGCTCGTCAGCTGTGGTCGAACCGTCGCCGGTTGGCTCGGGGTTGTAGTCGACCAGGAACTCATGCCAGCTCGGGTCGACCGAGGAGGGGTCTTCGCGGAACTTGCGGTACATCTCCTCGACCAGCCACTCGTTTTGGCCGAATGGTGAACTCGTACTGCTCACGGCAGCTGCTCGCCTCGATTCCTCTGTTCGGCAAGCGCGCTACGTGACGCTTGCCACATCCTGCACATGGTGTCGGCGCATCTCACCTGCGGCGGCCCCGACAAGTTTCCGCCTCATAAAGGCTAACCCTTCGCCGACAATCCGCCATGCGTCTTGACCAGCACCGCACCGGACCCGCGGCGCGGCTAGCCGGCGTCGTGAACCGTGGGCAACAGGTGCAGGGTCACCGGCCACCGGGCTGGGGGTGTACCGAACGCTTTGCGGGTGTTACGGACGATCTTCTTACCCACCAGCCGGTTGCCAATCGCGCCGATGATGGCGCCGATTCCGATCGGCAGCATCTTGCCGAACAGCAGCGCACTGCGTCGCAGCGTGAATCGCCTGACGGCGCGCTTGAGCAACCGCGAATTCAACTGCGCCAACGCGGGCATCGGCAGCGATGCCGCCCCCTCCGACAGCCACGCACCGCTCCTCCGCCCGGGACCGAGCAGATCGGCGATGGCGTGCTTGCTGTCGTCGCCAACCAACACGGACAACACCAGGGCGCGGCGGAGTTCGCGGTTCTCGGCTGGGACACCGTGCACCGCCGCGATCGCCAGCGCAAAGAACGCGGTCGCCTCGAGGAACACCGCCGTCTCCCCGGCGGCCGCGGACAGCGCAGCCAGCGTGCCGATGCCCGGCAGCAAAGCGGCTGAACCCACTGCCGCGCCGCTGGCCGTGACGGCGCCCAGATACCGCTTCTCCAACTTGGTGGCGATGACGGACGGCGCGGCCTCCGGATTCGCGCGGCGCAGCCGGTCGACGTATGCCGTCGCCGCAGGGCCCTGAATCCGTGAGCTGCGCTCGATGATGTGCGCTAACGCGCGCGCTGATGCCTTGGGCTTGCCGTTGGTGGTGGCCGGCAGCGAGTCGTCCGCTGAGTGCGTCCGTCGGGCGCTCATTAGGTGCCTCCGTGCTCGGTGGAATGCCTTCAGGCTAGCGCCGGTGCCACGAACCGTGGGGCAGGTGTCAGTGTGATTACTCCATTGGGAATAATCCGCTGTCGATGGCCTGCCAGCTGACGTCGTTGGGTATCTCGGTATTGGTGCTGTTACGAGAGCGTCCGATGCACGGCTACGAGATGTTCCAGACCCTCGTCCAACGTCATGCGGACCGCATCGTGAAGGTGCGGCCAGGGTCGCTGTATCACGCCGTTGACCGGCTGACCGAGGAGAAGCTGATCCGGCGGGCGGCGACGGCCCGGGACGGTAAGCGGCCGGAGCGTGCCATCTATGAAATCACCGACACCGGCGCCGAGTCGCTTGCTGAGCGGGTGGGCCGATTGATCGCAACACCGGTCCACGAGTTCCCACAGTTCGTCGTCGCACTTGCTGAGGTCGATACCCTGGGTAGCGATGCCGCGGCGAACGCGGTCGATGACCGCGTCGGGGCAATGGAGGCCCGGGCCGCCGAGATCGCGGCGCTTCGCGACTCCGGTGTCACACCAGGTGGTTATCTGGTGGCGTTGGACTACTTGCTGGCAACGATGCAGGCCGAGCTCTCGTGGCTGCGTGAGTTTGCCAGTTCGCTGCGATCCGGACAGCTGGAGGGGCGGCAGGGCGTCTCCGACAGCAAGGTGCGGAGCCAAGACGAGGTGGGGGCATGACCACGGCGACTGCGCGCGGGCGAACGGGCGGCGGCCCTCGACGCGCTGGCGGCGGGATAACGACCAGGCCGCAGAAGCGCGGGCAGCCCGGGCGAGCCGCCAGTCCCTGGGACGCGCTCTGGGCCATGATGGTCGGCTTCTTCATGATCCTGCTCGACTCGACGATCGTCGCCGTCGCCAATCCCAGCATCATGACGAAGCTCGGCACCGGCTACGACACGGTGATCTGGGTGACCAGCGCCTATCTGCTCGCCTATGCCGTTCCGTTGCTGGTGGCCGGCCGACTCGGTGACCGGTTCGGTCCGAAGAACCTCTATCTGCTCGGCCTCGCCATCTTCACCGCCGCCTCACTATGGTGCGGCCTGTCGGGGACCATCGGAATGCTGATCGCCGCCAGGGTGGTGCAGGGCATCGGCGCCGGGGTGCTCACCCCCCAGACGCTGTCGGTGATCACCCGCATCTTCCCGCCGGAACGCCGCGGGATGGCGATGAGCGTGTGGGGTGCCACCGCCGGCGTCGCCACGTTGGTTGGACCGTTGGCCGGTGGTGTGCTGGTCGACGCGCTGGGCTGGGCCTGGATCTTCTTCGTCAATGTCCCGATCGGCATCATCGGTCTGGGGCTGGCGGTCCGGCTGATGCCGGACTTGCCCACCCACAAACACCGATTCGACCTGGTTGGCGTCGCGTTGTCCGGGCTGGCGATGTTCCTGATCGTCTTCGCCCTGCAGGAGGGGCAAGCCGGCGGCTGGGCACCGTGGATCTGGGCGGTGTTCGTGGCCGGCGTCGGGTTCATGACCGGGTTCGTCTATTGGCAGTCGATCATCACCGACGAGCCGCTGATCCCGCTGGACATCTTCCGCGACCGCGACTTCAGCCTGGCCAATCTCGCCGGGGTGGTCATCGGATTCGTCGCCACGGCGATGGTGCTGCCGCTGATGTTCTACACGCAGGCGGCGTGCGGATTGTCGCCAACTCGTTCGGCTCTGCTGATCGCGCCGATGGCGATTACCAGTGGTCTGCTTGCGCCGATCGTCGGCAATATCGTCGACCGTTCCCACCCCCGGTCGGTGGTCGGTTTCGGCTTCTCGGTGTTGGCGATCGGACTCACCTGGCTGTCGATCGTGATGACGCCGTCCGCGCCCATCTGGCAGTTGGTGCTGCCGTTCATCGTGTTGGGTTGTGGGATGGCGTTCATCTGGGCGCCGTTGGCGGCCACCGCGACTCGCAATCTACCGCCGCGGCTTGCCGGCGCCGGTTCGGGTGTGTACAACGCGACCCGTCAGGTCGGTGCCGTGTTGGGCAGCGCCGGCATGGCCTCCTTCATGACGTCGAGGATCACCTCGGAGATGCCGCCGATGCCCGGCGGTGACGCGTTCGGTCCGCCGGGCGGCAAGGGCACCGCCTTGCAAATGCCGGAGTTCCTGCGAGAGCCGTTCTCGGCGGCGATGTCCCAGTCGATGCTGCTGCCGGGGTTCATTGCGTTGTTCGGCATAGCGGCGGCGCTCTTCATGATCGGGTTCACGGGCTCGGGGCCTGCCGACGACCAGCGCTCGCGCACCGGTGCGGGCGATGGCAGAGCCGGCCATCAGGGTGGGTCCGAGGTGCGGACTCGGCGAATTCGGGTGCGGCCCAGCGCTTCACCTCATATTTCCGACGACCACCGGAGTGCATCTCTGGTCGGCCATGATGACGGTTTCCGGGATGGCTTCGACGATGACGACGACTACGTTGAATACACGTTGTCGCCCGCGCGCACTGCCCCGCCCGAGCGCCGCGACGTCCGGCCGGCCCGGGCCCGTGTTGACGAGGGCAACACCGAACCGTTGCCCGTGCACGCCGAGCACCCGCGACCGGCGCCCGCCGACACCTGGCACACCGGACCTATTGAATCGTGGCGCGGCCTGCTGGACGATGACGAGCGGGTCTCGGAAGACGAGCCAATTGGATTCGCCCACAATGGGTTTCATGTCGACGACGAGCAGCGCTTCCGGCCGATGGAGGAGTTCTCACCGCCGCCCAAGCCGTCGCCGCCCCGCAACCGTCACCACCGCGCGAATCCGGACGACTCACCCGGCCGGGGGCGACATTCGTACTAGCCGGTTGGCGCAGCGACGACGACAGGCGTATCGGCGGCCGTCAACGCCAGGAATGCACCCAGCTCCACCAAGCCCGAGGGCGCGGTGGGCAGGTAATCGGTCAACGCCTCGGCGCGGACGATCACTGCCGCATACTGTGCACGGCTGATCGCCACATTCAGCCGGTTTCGGTTGAGCAGGAAGGGAATTCCGCGTGGAATGTCCGCGACCGACGACGCCGTCATGGAAATGAGCACCACCGGTGCTTCCGCACCCTGAAACTTGTCGACGGTCCCGACTTTTACCTTGTCGAGCCCAGCGGTTGCCAGTCGTTGCCGCAGCAGGACCACCTGCGCGTTGTAAGGCGCCAGCACAAGCACATCCGCGGGTGCCAACGGCCGGGCGCCGTGCTCATCGGTCCATGTCGAGCCGAGCAGCAGCGTGATCTGTGCCGCGATGGCCTCGGCTTCCTCGGGGCTCTCGGTTGAGTTGCCCTCGTGGCCGACCGGAAGGACCCGCACCCCGGGCGGATACCCGTCGAGGCGGCGCGCGGCGGTGATGTCGTGCGACTGCAATCGGCCTTCGTACGCCAGCGCCGACACCGGTGCGCAGACCGCCGGATGCATGCGGTGTGTGCGGTCCAGGAAGTAGCCACGCTCAGCGGGCAACGTGCGGTGGTTTTCGACCAGCCAGCCCAGCGCAGATCCGTCAACTGGCTCGGGATGTGTGCCCTGGCTGACTTGGGGCAACTGTTGCGGGTCGCCCAACAGCAGTAGGTTCGCCGAGGCCGACGCCACGGCAATGGTGTTGGCCAAACAGAACTGGCCGGCCTCGTCGATCACCAGCAGATCCAGGCTGCCGGGCGGAACGCGGGTCGGGTTGGCGAAGTCCCACGCGGTACCGCCGATCACGCATCCAGCCGTGCCGGCGATGAACGCGGCGTACTCCTGCTCGTTGATCTGTTGCCAGCGGACTTCTTCGCGCTCGGATCGCTTCTTTGCGACGCGCAGTGGATCGATGCCGGCATCGATCGCATAGTCGAGCAGGTTCTCCACCACGGCGTGTGATTGCGCGACAACACCGATGCGCCACCCGTGCTCGGCGACCAGGCGCGCGATGACCCGCGCGCCGGTGTACGTCTTGCCGGTTCCCGGCGGTCCGTGCACCGCCACGTACGACGAGTCCAAGTCGAGCAGCGCGGCCGCGATGGCGTCGCTGGCTTCGCCGGCCCTGGCCAGTGCCGCGCCGCTGCGGGTCCGAGGCGCGCGTCGTAACAGAATGTCGAGCAGTGCGGTGCGGGGCAGTTGCGGCAGTCCGGCGGCGAGGTTGGCGGCGGTGCATTCGATCGAATCCCGAAGCGGTGTCGTCGAAATGGGCTGGCCGGGGGTAAGCGCGAACGGGAATTGATGGAAAGTATTGCCGTCCTTGGGTACTCGTTCGAGAACGATCACCTCGGTCGGCGCGGCCCAATCGTCGGCCTCGAGGATGGTGGCGCGGCCGGCAGCACGTCGATCAGGGTTGTCGGTCAGGCCCGGCGGCCCCGGCGCCTCGTAGAGCGCGAATACGTCGCGGTTGAGTGCGCCGCGCGCCAATTCGCCGGTCAGCTGTGCCCGTCGCTGCAATTTCTGCGCGCGTGGCGGCTTGTCCCAATCGATGGCGATTGTTGCGTCGCTCACCATGAAGACGTCGGTGTCATCCGCCCATTCGTCAGCCGGGTAGTTGAGCCGGTCGAAGTGCGCCCACCAGAATGGCTTGTCCTCGCGGCGGTGGTAGCCGCGTGCCGCGGCCACCAGGGCAACCGCCGTCTGTTCGGGAGTGCGGACGCCGACCTCCGCGTCTCCGGTGAACTCCTGCAGAGCGGCCGCCAGCGGGTCGCGGTCTTCGATGGTTTCGCCGTCGGAAACGGCTTGGGCGCCAATCGGTGTGATGCCGGATTCGAAGGCTCGGATCAGCAGCCAGTCGCGCAGCACGCGGGTGGACTCGCAGTCGTAATGGTTGTAGTCCTCGATCTCCTTCAGTGCGGTCGCGGCTTCGTCGGACTGGCCGTTGCTGCGCAGCTGGCAGTAGCGCGCGTACTGGGTGATCGAGTCGGCGGCCGTTGTCACATCGCCGGAGCGCAGTTGCGACCCCATGTACAGCGGCTCGAGGGCCTTGAGGCTGACAGACTCGGCACCGACGCGAATGCTTTTGCGCACAATCGGATACAAGTCGACCAGGGTCCCGCTCCGCAGCAGCTCATCGACGTCGTCTTCCCCGACGCCGTGGCGTCCCGCGAGCCGCAGCAGCGCTGTCTTCTCGTACGAGGCGTAGTGGTAGATGTGCATGTTCGGGAAGCGCTTGCGCCGCTTAGCCACCAGCGCGAGGAAGTCGATCAATGCCTTGCGCTCGTTGCGGCGGTCATGCGCCCAGAGCGGATGGAATGCGCCCGACTGCCCGGCTTCCAGAACGCCGAAGAGATACTCCAGGCCCCAGTCGGCGCCGTCAGCCGTCCAGAGCGGGTCACCTTCGAAGTCGAAGAACAGATCGCCGTCGTCGGGATCTGGCAGCAGGGCCAACGGCTGCGGGTCGGCGACCTCGAACTGCGGCGTGCCGGTATCACGCTGGCGCACTTGTAGTTTCGCCTGCGCCACCAGCTTGTCCACTGAGCGGGCCGGTAAATCGGCAACCGGGCCGCTGTGGTCGGCCAGCTCGGCGAGCGTGGTGATGCCCGCGTCGAGCAGCTTGGCGCGCTGAGTTACCCGCATGCCCGCCACCAGCAGCAGATCATCGGTTGCGCGCACCTGCTCCTCGCAGACCGGGCATCGGAAACATGCGTGTATCCGCTCGTCTTCCCAGCGCACAGCCGTGCCCTCGGCATAGTGGTCGTCGAGCAGCCGTTGTAACCTCGCGCGCTGCTCGGTGTACACCGGGATCAGCTCGTCGATGCGATAGCGCACCGCCTTACCGTTGCCGAGCACCAACTCGGCCTCCGCCGCTACCGGGATACCCGAGCGGCTCAAGGTATCGGCATAGGCCGCGATCTGAAGCAGTGCGGTGACCTTCGCCGAGCGCGCCAGTTTGGTGTCGGACACCTGGTATCGATCTCCATCACGCACCAGGAAGTCGGCGAACCCGACGAAGCGGCCATCGAACATCGTGGCCTGATACACCACCGCCGCGTTATTCGCGATGGCCCGCTGGGTCGCTCCGGCGGCGGCGTTGAGCGCGTCGACGGTGTACGCCGGGCGGCCGATCACGACCACTCCGTCGCCGAATTCCTCACGCAGCTGTTCGAGCCGGCGTCGCTCGTGCTCGTCACCGAGAGCGGCGGTGCGGGCTAGTAATTCGTCCTCAACGTGGATGCTGGGGCCCCGGCCCAGTTTCGCGTCGAAATCCCGCAGCAGGGCGTACTCACAGCGAGCGGCGGCTGCGAGATCCGACGCGCTGTAGATGATGCGGTCGCCTGCTAGGAACACAGCAGCCACTGTAGGCCGACGGACCGACAGGACTCCGCGCGAGCAGACGTAAGAGCCCCCGACACGCCGGGGCGTGGGGGGCTTTTACGTCTGCTCGCGCAGGCTTCGTCACCTTCCGGCGTTGGCGATCAGCTCCACCCCGTTGCCGTTCCACCGGAACTTCACCACGCTGGGCAGTCCGATACCGCCGGAATACACCAACGCCACCGTGTCGCCGGTGCACTGCGAGGTGTCGATCCCGTTGAATCCGTAGGCATCGGGCGCTCCCTGCGGCGGTATCAACTTGCCGAGATGAAACATCACGGCCCTGGTGTTGGCGCTCTCGGCATTGGTGTTGGCCTTGATGATCACCGCAGACAGCTGGGCGCATTCGTTGTAGTTCCCGGCCAACGGTTCGGGGTTCCACGGCTGCTGGCTGCGGGGGTCGCGGGGGAGCTCCGACACCGCCCGGGCGATCGCGGGAGCGCCGAGGTTGACCGCGCAGGGGTCGGGCGCCGCGGAGGTGGTAGGGGTCGCGTTCGCGGCCGGCGGGCCCGGGGCGCGGGGCGCCGAGGTCGCACCGGCCGTTGTCGCTTGCGGCGTCTTGGCGACGGTCGAGTCGCCTGATCCGCAGCCGCTCACGGTCGCGGCGATCAGTGCGGCAGCGGCAAGCCCAGCTAACCGCAGGACACCGCAGTGTCGTCTCCACACAAGGTCGCACCGTACCCTGACCGGTCGTTTCGACGTGGCAGGCGTGGCCGAGCAGCGCTTCACCACTAAACTTTGTCTTCAAATGGCCTCACCGGACAGCGCCCCCGCAACCTTTGCCGACCTGCAAATCCACCCCTCGGTCTTGCAGGCCGTCGCCGACGTCGGTTACGAGTCACCGTCGGCGATTCAGGCGGCGACGATTCCGGCGTTGATGGCCGGGTCGGACGTGGTGGGGCTGGCCCAGACCGGGACGGGCAAGACAGCCGCTTTCGCGATGCCGATCCTGTCCAAGATCGACACCAGCAGCAAAGCGACTCAAGCGCTGGTGCTGGCGCCGACGCGCGAGCTGGCGCTGCAGGTGGCCGAGGCGTTCAGCCGCTACGGCGCACACTTGCCCCGGATCAACGTGCTGCCGATCTACGGCGGATCGTCGTATACGGTGCAACTGGCCGGGCTGAAACGTGGTGCGCAAGTGGTGGTCGGCACGCCGGGCAGGGTCATCGACCACCTGGAACGGGGGACATTGGATCTCTCCCACATCGACTACCTGGTGCTCGACGAGGCCGACGAGATGCTCAACATGGGCTTCGCCGAAGACGTCGAACGGATCCTGTCCGAGACCCCGGAGTACAAACAAGTCGCGTTGTTCTCCGCGACGATGCCGCCAGCGATCCGCAAACTCACGGCCAAGTACCTGCACGACCCGACCGAAGTCAAGGTCGAGGCGAAAACCGCTACCGCCGACAACATTTCGCAGCGCTACATCCAGGTCGCCGGCCCGCGCAAGATGGACGCGCTCACCCGCGTGCTGGAGGTCGAGCCGTTCGAGGCGATGATCGTCTTCGTCCGGACCAAGCAAGCCACCGAAGAGGTAGCCGAAAGGCTTCGCGCGCGAGGGTTTTCCGCGGCGGCGATCAACGGCGATATCCCGCAGAGCCAGCGCGAGCGGACCATCGCTGCGCTTCGCGAGGGTGGTATCGACATTCTGGTTGCCACCGATGTCGCTGCCCGGGGATTGGACGTCGAGCGGATATCGCATGTGCTCAACTACGACATCCCGCACGACAACGAGTCG
The DNA here is from genome assembly GCA_035314925.1 of Mycobacterium sp. Taxonomy (GTDB): domain Bacteria; phylum Actinomycetota; class Actinomycetes; order Mycobacteriales; family Mycobacteriaceae; genus Mycobacterium. Next base: position 11,700 of record DATFYT010000061.1, read on the forward strand.
TATGTGCACCGGATCGGACGCACCGGCAGGGCCGGGCGGTCGGGTGCCGCGCTTCTTTTCGTCTCGCCGCGAGAACGCCACTTGCTCAAGTCGATAGAGAAAGCAACGCGGCAGAAGCTCACCGAGGCCGAACTGCCCAGCGTCGAAGACGTCAACGCGCAACGGGTGGCGAAATTCGCCGATTCCATCACCGACAGTCTCGCCTCACCGGGCATGGAGTTGTTTCGCCGCCTGGTCGAGGACTACGAGCGCGAGCACGACGTACCGATGGCCGACATCGCGGCGGCGCTGGCGGTGCAATCGCGCGACGGCGAAGCCTTCCTCATGTCACCGGAGCCACCGCCTGACCGCCGACCTAAACAGCGTGAGGACCGTCCCTCCAAGTCCAATCGCCAAGCGGGCGAAGGCCCCAAGAAGGGGTTCGCGACTTACCGCATTGCCGTCGGGAAACGGCACAAGGTCGGGCCGGGCGCGATCGTGGGCGCCATCGCCAACGAAGGCGGCCTGCACCGAAGCGATTTCGGCCACATCACCATCAAGCCCGATTTCTCACTGGTGGAGTTGCCCGCCAAGTTGCCCCGCGAAACACTCAAAGCCCTTGAACGGACTCGTATTTCCGGTGTGCTGATCAACCTGCAGCCGGAGCGCGGGCGGGACAACTCCAAGCGTGGTGACCGCGGCCCGAAGCGACGGGAACACACCGGATGACCCGGGCCGAGACCACGGCCGACCAGGGCGGGCTCGAACAGGTTTCCGGGCCGGATCGGGTCGCGTCACTGACGGGTATCCGTGCAGTCGCTGCCCTTCTCGTTGTCGGGACCCACGCGGCGTATACCACCGGCAAATACATCGAAGGCTATTTCGGCCTGTTGTGTTCCCGGATGGAGATCGGCGTCCCGATCTTCTTTGTGCTGTCCGGCTTTTTGTTGTTTCGTCCGTGGGTTAAATCGGCGGCTACCGGCCGCCCGCAGCCGTCGGTGCGTCGCTACGCCTGGCACCGGGTCCGGCGCATCATGCCGGCCTACGTCGTCACCGTGCTGTTGGCCTACCTGATCTATCACTTCCGAACGGCCGGGCCCAATTTCGGCCACACCTGGATCGGGTTGTTCCGCAACCTGACGTTGACGCAGATCTACACCTTCAACTACATGAGGGGGTATCTGCATCAGGGTCTGACCCAGATGTGGAGCCTGGCGGTGGAGGCCGCCTTCTATGTGGTGCTTCCGCTGCTGGCCTACCTGCTGTTGGTGGTCCTGTGCCGGCGGCAATGGCGGCCGAGGCTGCTGTTGTTGGGTCTCTGCGCGCTGGCGCTGATTTCTCCGGCATGGCTGATCCTGGTGCACCTGACGACCTCGGTGCCCAATGGAATGCGGATGTGGCTGCCCACCTACCTGATCTGGTTCCTCGCCGGCATGAGCCTGACGCTGCTGCAGGCGATGGGGGTGCGCTGTTACGCCTTTATCGCGTTACCGCTCGCGGTCATCTGCTATTTCATCGCTTCGACGCCGATCGCGGGGGATCCGACGACATCGCCGCTCGGCATGTCGCAAGCGCTGTACAAAGCGGTGTTCTATGCGGCGATCGCCGCGCTGGCGGTGGCGCCGCTGGCGCTGGGCAACCAGGGCTGGTACTGCCGTTTCCTCGCGACCCGGCCGATGGTGTGGCTCGGGGAGATCTCCTACGAGATCTTCTTGATCCACTTGGTGACAATGGAAATCGCGATGGTTTACGTGATGCAGGATCACGTTTACACCGGTTCGATGATCGGGCTCTTTGTCGCGACTGTGGTGATCACCATTCCGCTGGCGTGGTTACTGCATCGCTTTACCCGGGTGCGTAGCTGACGCCGCTTGTTCTCAAGGCACCACGATCGGCACGACGAACTCCTCGACCATCGCCTGCTCGTCGGCGATGTCGCGGCCCGGAAAGATCAGCAGCGACGTGATCACCCGGACCAGCCAGCGAGCCCGACTTTCGACAACCGCCGGGTCGTCGGCGCCAAGCGAGTTGACGAAGGCCGCGGCCAGCGCGGTGATCACGTCGGATTGTTCGGCCAATTCGCCACCGATCGGCGGCTGCGTGATGGCAAACCACGACGACAACGCCGGGCTTTCCCGGACCAGGCGAAGGGTGGTGGCTATGCCCGCACTCAGGCGTTCGCGTGGGTTGGTGATGCCGCTGATCTTCTCTTTGATCGCGTCGAAGAGTCGGTAGGTCTCGCGGTTGACATACGCGGTTCGCAACGCTTCGCGGTTTTCGAAGTACCGGTAGAGGGTCGCGCGGGAACATCCTGCGGCCTTGGCGATCTCGTTCATGCCCACCGAACCGGGATCCTGCCCGGTGAAGAGCTCCTCGGCCGCGTCCAGGATACGATCGGCGGCTACCTCGGTACGACGCTCCGAGAGCCAGTCATTGGCCGCCATCAGGATGTGACTCGAATCGGAACCGACAGCGGACGCCGCACATAGCTTCCGCCGGCCCATGCGATGCCGTCTTCGTCGACCTCGAAATCTGAGCAGCGGGAGAGCAATTCGGTCAGCGCGACCCGCGACTGCATCCGGGCCGCGGCTGCGCCCAGACAGTGGTGCGCGCCGTGGCTGAACGTCAGGATGTTGCGCGGGCAGCGCGTGACGTCGAGCTCGTCGGCGTCCGGTCCGTACACGCGCTGGTCGCGGTTGGCCGATCCGTACAGCAGCAACACCCGCCGGCTGGCCGGCACGGTGACGCCACCGATCGTCACGTCGCGGGTGACGGTGCGCGCCAGGCCCTGCGCCGGTGTGGTCATCCGCAGCAATTCCTCCACGGCGTCCGGGATGCGTTCGGGGTTGTCCACCAACAATTCTCGCTGATCGGGTCGCTGGTGCAGCAACGGCATCGAGCCGCCCAGCATGCCGGTGACGGTGTCGTTGCCGCCGGTGACCATCGTGAACGTGAACGCCAGAATCGACAGCGTGCCGGCGATGTCGCCGTCGGCGCCGACCCCCGCGGCCACCAGGTGGGAGATCGTGTCGTCCTCGGGGTCGGTTCGGCGCCGCTCGATCAGCTGGGTGAAGTAGGCCATCATCGATCCGACCGCATCGCCGACGGTTTCCAGTGCGCCGGCGACGCCGCCTTCGGCGGTGTTGGCCGCGACGATGGCCTGGGTCCAGCCGTCGAATTGGGCCCGATCTTCTTCGGGCACACCAAGATAATGCGCGACCACCATCGACGGCAGTGGCTTGAACAGCTCGGTGACGATATCGCCGCCGCCGTCGGCGCGCAGCTTCTCGATGCGCTCGACGATGAACTCTCGCACCTTGGGCTCTACCGCCTCGA
>DATFYT010000062.1:0-2221 GCA_035314925.1 Mycobacterium sp.
AGTGAAATCTTCTGCACCACAAGCCATTCCGACCTCAAAGAGGATCGTCATCCAGCAGGGCCACCATGCCCAGTAGCTGCGTGATTCGTACGGCGTCGCGAGTAGCCTCGCCAAGACTTCGCGGCTACCGTCGAGGTCCCCACGCAGCGCAGTCAACCAGCCGCGGGTGAATGTTACGCCGGGGTGCTCGCTGGGCCGTCCGCCCGTGAGGTCGGAAGCCAACCCGAGTCGTTGCGCGGCCAGCGCCACCTCGCCACGTAGCAACGCGACGTAAGCGCGTATCAGGGTGCCCTCTACGACGTGCACCGTGGTGCCTATTACCTGCCCGAGTTCGACTACGGCCTCGGCGGCCTGATCGGCCTCGTGGAGGTGGCCGAGGTTGTAGTGCTGTTTGGCTTGGGAGAACAGCAGGTCGGGGCGCAGCGACTCGGCCTGGGCGTGGCTATCCTCGTGTGCGGCGTCGAGAAGCATCTGGGCGTCGTCGTAGCGATCAAGAAGTTGCAACTGCATGATCTCCTCGGCGAGGTAGGAATCCCCCGTCACCGATCGCAGTTCACGGAAATACTTCAGCGCCAGCTGATGTCGGCGCTGACCGTGGGCGGCTTCGCCAGCGGCCTGCAATGCGAAGGCGAGGGCATCACCGTCGCGTGACGCTCTGGCTTCCGACAGCGCGGCGTCAGCCTTGTCGGCGGCGGCGTCAGCACCGAGAGTACGAGTGGCCGCCAAGGCCTGCGCCGCCCGAAAGCGGGTAGTCAGATCGCGCCGCCCGGTGGTCAGGGCGAGACTGCGCTCGGCGCGATTGATCAGGTCGACGAAGCGTCCGCTGAGCCACAGCGCTTTCACGGCGTGGGTTTGGATGCGGCTGATCGTGTCGACATCGTCGACGGTGGCAAGCAGCCGGTCGGCCATTGCGATCGTGTCGTTGGCGCGTTGTGCACGCGACATCACCGACACCGCTCGTCCGCCCAGCTCCAACCACTGCGGATGACCGGGACGCAGCGTCCGGAAGGCTTGCAGCGCAAGCTCGGCGGCGTCGACGGCATTCGTGGTCACCAGCGTCTCTGCGCCGACGATCATGATCCGGGCGTTGGATTCGTCACCGACGACCGCGGCCGCGCGCGCGTGGGCGGCAGCCGACACCGGATCTGCCGCGGATTCCACGAGGTGTCGTGCCAATCGCGTGTGAAGGTTGCGCCGTTTCTCGGGGGAGATACCTTCATAGACGGCCTGCCTGACGAGGTCGTGACCGAAGCTGAGTTCGACGCCGGTTGACAAGAGCAACCCCGTCGAGATCGCCGAGGCGATCGCCTCGTCGTGTCGGGGCCCCGGCGTCGTGTCACACAGGCTGGGCAGTTCGCTGATTGGTACAGCGCGCCCGGCTGTGGCGACGGCGTCGATGATTTCTCGCCCGCTGCTCGACAAGCCGGCCAGCCGCTGATACACGGCGGTGCGAAACTCGGCCGGAATTTCTTCGTCGCGGCCTGTCTCGTCACGCCGCGCTGCGCTGTCGATGATTTGGATGGCCCACAACGGATTCCCGCCGGTGGCGTCAAGTAGCTCGTCGACGCGACCGGTAATGCTGTTTCCGAGGCGATCCCGGGCGATCTCGGCGATCACGCCCCGCGGCAACGGGTCCAGCCGGATGTGCTCGACGCCAACGGTATCCGCGGCGCTGGCGGTCAGACCGGCATCGTCGCGGCGACTGGCCAGCACCCAGACGACAGGCCTACCGGCCAGTCGAGAGATCAACGACCGCAATGCATATCGGCTGAGCCGGTCCGCCCACTGCACATCGTCGACGGCGATCATCACTCGATGGCTAGCCGCCAACCTCTCGAGGTGTTCGGCGGTGCGATCGACCAGTACCAGCGGCTCACCGGCGAGCCCGGCAACGTCGTGGAATTCGACTCCAGTGAGAAGCGGATCCCGCCCGGTGCGCAGCAGCCCGATGACCGGCGCGCCCGGCGAGGCCTGCTCGATTTCGTCGCACTTGCTTCGGGCGACTCGGATGCGGCTGTGGGCTGCTTGACGGCAGATTTCCGACAGCAGCGCGGTCTTACCGATCCCGGGCTCACCGGTAATCAGCACCACCCCGCTGGCTCCGTGCACGCGGGTGCGGCGGACGATACCGACCGCTCTGGCCAGCTCCTGATCGCGACCGCGCAGCGGCCCATAAGGTCTCATCGGACAACCTTTCGACCCCGTCGGCGTAGCGACGACG
>DATFYT010000063.1:0-16756 GCA_035314925.1 Mycobacterium sp.
GCCTCGCGGCCGACCAGCACCTTGACGTGGCCGGCCTGCACACTTTCGAACACCTTGCGGAACATCGTCTGGTCGCCCCGGCCCCAGATACCGCTGGGCCGGATCGAACAGGTCAGCAACCCGTCAATCCCGTTCTGGGACAGCACAAATCGCTCAGCGACCACTTTGGTCTCGGTGTAGAGGTCGTTGAACCGGTCGGTGTAGGGCAACGTCTCGTCGCCGCCGGCGATCGGCTTGCCGCCCATCACCACGCTGTTGGATGCCGTGTAGACGAACCGCTTCACCCCGGCGGCCTGTGCGGCGTGTAGCAGATTCTTGGTTCCCTCGACGTTGACGGCGAAACTGCGCTGCCGGTACTCCTCGGTGACCGAGGCGCCGCCCAACAGCTCGATGAGCGCCGCGGTGTGGAAGACGGTGTCGATGCCGTCGACCGCGGCCGCGACCACGTCCCGGTCACAGATGTCGCCCTGGAGCACCTCGAGCCCCGGTTGGGCGGGAAGCGGTGCGGGCGCACGGTCGAAGGACCGCACCCGGTAGCCACGGTCGAGCAGGGTGGTCACCAGGTTCGCGCCAACGAACCCCGAGCCGCCGGTGACTAGGATTCGGCCCAACTGGGCGGTCGGCGATGTTCCAGAAGTGTCAGCCATGCGGACGAGGATAACTGAAACGTGTTCCAGTTTCGAAGAAAAACCTCGAAATTAGTTTCGTCTTCAAGAATCTTCCGGGTCGCCGGCGGCCAGTGCGTCGGACACCCGCTTGCGCGCTCCACCTAAGTGCTCCTCGCATCGTTTAGCCAGTTGCTCGCCTCTTTCCCAGAGATTCAGCGACGCATCAAGGTCCAGCCCGCCCTGTTCCAGAAGGCGGACAACTTCGATCAGCTCGTCCCGGCATTTTTCATACCCGAGATGACTAATAGGCGTAGCTTCCTCGGGTTTCTCAGACCCCATCGGTTCGTCCTTCACTGATCGCTGCCACGGAGCCGTCGGCAACGCGCACCCGCAGCCTGGTACCCGCCGGGGCGTCGTCGACCGAGCGGAGCACCGCCGAGGATCCGCCCGTCGGCACCGTCTGCACCACGGCGTAACCGCGGGCGAGGGTGGCCGCCGGTCCCAACGTAGCCAGCCGGGCGGACAAGTGACCGACGCGTTCGGCTTCTACGTCGACCAGCCGGGTGATATCTCGGCGGACCGCCGACCGAGCGCGGTGAATCTCCTCGGCGCGCACCCTGAGCGCGGCCAGCGGCTCGGCCAGTACCGGGCGGCTGCGCAACTGCGCGAGCGCGCGCTGTTCGCGAGCCACCCAGTTGCGCAACGCCTGGGCACTGCGCCGGCGCAGGTCGTCGAGCAGGTGCTGTTCCGCCGCGGTATCCGGGACGATCTTCTTGGCGGCGTCGGTGGGAGTGGCGGCGCGCAGATCGGCAACCGAGTCGCACAGCGGATTGTCGGGCTCGTGACCGACCGCGCTGACCACCGGGGTGCGGCAGGCGGCGATTGCGCGGCACAGCGTCTCGTCGGAAAACGGCAGCAGGTCCTCGACGCTACCTCCGCCGCGGGCCACCACGATCACGTCGACGTCGGGGTCGGCGTCCAATTCGCGCAGCGCCGCGACGATCTGGGCGACGGCGGTGGGTCCCTGGACGGCGGTGTTGCGCACGGCAAATCGCACCGCGGGCCAGCGCGCGGCGGCCACCGTGGTGACGTCTCGCTCGGCGGCGCTGGCCCGGCCGGTGATCAGTCCGACCGTGGCGGGCAGGAACGGGATCGGCCGCTTGAGCCGTGGATCGAACAGCCCCTCGGCGTCCAGCAGCCGCCGCAACCGGTCGATGCGCGCCAGCAGCTCACCGATACCCACCGCACGAATTTCGCTGAGCCGCAACGAGAATGTGCCACGTCCGGTGAAGAAGTTCGGCTTGCCGCAGACCACCACCTGCACGCCCTCGACGAGCTTGACCGGCGCGCGTTCCACCAGATCGCGTGGGGCGGTGACGGTCAGCGACATGTCGGCTGCCGGGTCACGCAGCACCATGAACACCGTCTTCGCGCCCGGCCGGATGTTTATCTGGGTCAACTGGCCTTCGACCCACACCGTGCCCAATTTGTCGATCCAGCCAGCGATCCGGATGGCCACCGCGCGAACCGGATACGGGTTCTCGGCCGAATTCGCCTGCCCCGTCCGCGCCGTCCCTGCCGTCGGTTCAGCGGGCACCCGTTCGGTCACTTCGCCGTCGCGCGAGTGATCCTGTTGGCCAGCAGCGTCTGGAACGGTGCACGCGCCTTGGTGGCCTCCTCGTAGGCCAACAGCGCCTCGAGTTCGTCCACGTCGAGGGTTTGCAATCTGGCGCGCAGCTGGGCCAGGGTCAGCGATTCGTAGTCGAGCTCGTCGGCCACCTCCGGCGCCGCCACGGCCTTGGCGGCCGGCTTCTTCCCGCGGTTGACGGGCTGGGTTGGGGAATCAACCGACGGGTCGGGTGCGGTGTAGAGCGCGAACCGTCCTTCAGAGCGGCGGTCGGAGTCGGACGCGTCAATGCCAAGTGCGGATGGCTCGCCATCGCCTTCAGAGCGGTCGCCGAGATCCTCGTCGAACGTGGCCCACTCCGGCTGCTCCTCCTTGGGCGGAAAAATCTGCTCCAGAGTCGAGTCGCCCTTGATCACCAGCTCGGCCATGTTCTGCTGGAATCGCATCACGATGTGCGCGGCCTGGCTGGCCAGCGTCATCGGATACATCAGGATGGTTTTCGGCAGCTTGATCGTCTCCTCGACGGCGAATGTCGCCGCCCCGACCAGCAGCCTGAACCCATACGGTGCAGTAACCATGCGGTCAAGCCTGCCTTAACCTGCGGTCAACTCCAAGCCGACAGCGCGAGCTGGCGAGCCCGAGTCCGCAGAAAGTAACCTGGTTGCTATGCCGCCAACCGTGAACATGGGGATCCCGGGCGCCACCAGCTCGGCGGTCGAGCCGGTGACCGGCAAGCGGGTGCTGCTGGCCGAGCCGCGCGGGTACTGCGCCGGCGTCGACCGCGCCGTCGAAACGGTCGAGCGTGCGCTGGAAAAGCACGGCCCGCCGGTTTACGTCCGGCACGAGATCGTGCACAACCGGCACGTGGTGGACACCCTGGCCAAAGCGGGAGCGGTTTTCGTCGACGAGACCGACGAGGTTCCCGAGGGCGCGATCGTGGTGTTTTCCGCGCACGGCGTCGCGCCGACCGTGCACGTGACGGCGGCCGAGCGGTCGCTGCGTGTGATCGACGCCACCTGCCCGTTGGTCACCAAGGTGCACAACGAGGCCAAGCGCTTCGCCCGCGACGACTACGACATCCTGCTCATCGGCCACGAGGGCCACGAGGAAGTCGTCGGAACCGCCGGCGAAGCCCCCGACCATGTGCAGCTGGTCGACGGGCCCGGCGCGGTCGACGGTGTGACGGTTCGCGACGAGAACAAGGTCATCTGGCTTTCCCAGACCACGCTGTCCGTCGACGAAACCATGGAGACCGTGCAGCGACTGCGGGTGCGATTCCCGAAACTGCAGGATCCGCCGAGCGACGACATCTGCTACGCAACCCAGAACCGGCAGGTCGCGGTCAAGGCGATGGCGCCCGAGTGCGAGCTGGTCATCGTCGTCGGGTCGCGCAATTCGTCGAACTCGGTGCGGTTGGTCGAGGTCGCGCTCGGCGCCGGGTCGGCGGCCGCGCATCTGGTGGACTACGCCGACGACATCGACCCGAAGTGGCTCGACGGTGTGACCACGATCGGGGTCACCTCCGGTGCGTCGGTGCCTGAGGTGCTGGTGCGTGGCGTGCTGGAGCGGCTGGCCGAGTATGGCTATGACGTGGTGCAACCGGTGACGACGGCGAACGAGACTCTGGTGTTCGCGCTACCGCGAGAGATCCGCCCCAACCGGCGCGACGGCTAGCCGTCTTCTAGACGTCGTAGTTCCAGGAGTCGGCTGCGGACTCGCGCAACCGCCGGGGGCGCGGTGTGGGTTCGCTGCGCGGCTCGTCAGCCCTGGTCGACTCGCGATACCGGACCTGCGAGATCGGGTGGTGCGTCGCGGTGGCACCGGTCGTCCCGTTCGGCACGGGCCTGCGACGCGCCTCCGGCGCGGCGGGTTCGTAAGGCTCGATCGGTTCGATCGGCTCGGAGGGGTCGAAGCGGCTGCTGCGACGGGTCGGGCGATCCTTACGAGAGTGCGGGTCGCGGCGGGTTTCCCGCGATGGCCGGCCACGCAGGTCCGGATCGCGCGGGACCCCGCCGCGGCGGGGTGGCTCAGGAGCGTCGAACTCGCGGGGGCGCGTCGGGCGCTGACTCCGGGAACGCCTGGCACGGTCAAGTGCCGGGTCGCCTGCTTCTTCTAGCGGCGGCCGGATATGCCGGGAGCGCGAGGCGGCCGGGCGCCTGGCCGCCCTCCTGCTGTCGGCCGACCTCGTCGGCTTCGCGGAGCGTCCAACGGCGTGGGTGCGCCGCGAACCGGGCTGCGCGGGTTTCTCGGCCGTTTCGTCATCGGCGGACGGGCGCCGGAGACCTACGAACATCGACGCCAACCTCGCCGCCAGGCCAGCGGTCTGTGCATCGCCCTTCGCAGTGTCGGCTTCGGCTTCGGCTGTCGCGGTCGCGGCCGGGCGGATCAGGATCGCCAGCAACCAGCGGATGGTACCGATCGCCAGCACGCCGGCCGAGGTGAACAGCATCAGCGGGAAGCGTTCGATCAGTGGATAACCGCAGTTGATCAGGAGGTCCTTGAGGCCGGTGAACTTGGCGCCGTGAAACAGCCAGTACGCCCCGGGCACCGCACAGAACAAGATCAGCGGCGGCTGGATGACCGCGGTGAAGACACCGGACTGGCGAACCGCCAGCACCCCAGCCACGCAACCCGCCACATACAGCGCGGAGAAGACGGTCGTCAGCTCCTTGCCCGATCCGGCATCGAAGGCAAACCCCGCGGCGGTGCCGGTCACAGCGAGCACCACGGCAGCCCACCACGGCACACCAGGAATATTGGGGACGATCGAGCGGTGATCCGCCGTCACCGCCGACTGCGTCCGCTCTCCTGACACACGTCGACCGTACCGGCTCGGCGCCGAAAGGCTCGTAAAGACTTCGTTAGCAGCTCGTGGGCGTGCCATATTCCGCCGCTGGCGGGCTCTCCTACACTTGGCTCCCTGTGAGCTTGAGTCTCGGGATCGTGGGGCTGCCGAATGTCGGCAAGTCCACCCTGTTCAACGCGCTGACCAGAAACAACGTGGTGGCCGCGAACTATCCGTTCGCGACTATCGAGCCGAACGAGGGCGTGGTTCCGCTGCCCGACCCCCGGTTGGCGACGTTGTCGAAGATGTTCGACTCCGAGCGCATCGTCCCGGCGCCGGTGACCTTCGTCGATATCGCCGGCCTCGTCGCGGGCGCCTCCGAAGGCGCTGGCCTGGGCAACAAATTCCTGGCCAACATCCGCGAATGCGATGCGATCTGCCAGGTGGTGCGGGTGTTCGCCGACGACGATGTGACGCACGTCTCCGGGAAGGTGGATCCCAAGTCCGATATCGAGGTCATCGAGACCGAGCTGATCCTGGCCGATATGCAAACACTCGAGCGTGCGGTGCCGCGGCTGGAGAAAGAAGCCCGCAACAACAAGGACCGCAAGCCGCTCCACGAAGCCGCCGTGGCTGCTCAACAGACACTTGACGGCGGGACGACGCTGTTCGCCGCGGGGGCCGATGCCCTGCTGCTGCGGGAATTAAATCTGTTGACCACCAAACCGTTCCTCTACGCGTTCAACGCCGACGAGGCGGTGCTCACCGATGCCGGCCGGGTCGCCGATCTGCGCGCGCTGGTGTCGCCCGCGGACGCGGTCTTCTTGGACGCCAAAATCGAGGCCGAGCTCATCGAGCTCGACGACGAGTCGGCCGCCGAGCTACTGGAGTCGATCGGTCAGACCGAACGCGGGCTAGATGCGTTGGCGCGGGCCGGTTTTCACACTCTGAAGTTGCAAACCTTCCTGACGGCCGGGCCGAAGGAGTCGCGGGCGTGGACGATCCATCAAGGCGATACCGCGCCCAAGGCGGCCGGGGTGATACACACCGACTTCGAGAAGGGCTTCATCAAAGCTGAGATCGTGTCCTATAACGACCTGGTTGCCGCCGGGTCGATGGCGGCGGCCAAGGCGGCCGGCAAGGTGCGCATGGAGGGCAAGGATTATGTGATGGCCGACGGCGACGTCGTCGAGTTCCGGTTCCAAGCAACGTCTGGCGGGAAAGCAGCCGGGCGGTAGTCCGCTACGACAAGCTCCGATCGGGAATGGTGGCGACATGGAACGTCCTGACACCGCATCGCGGGTGATCGACGCTCCTCTGTGGCGTGTTTATGCCGCGCTGGTCGATCCACACGCCCTTGTCGAATGGCTTCCGCCGCAGGGCATGACGGGCCACTTCGACCACTTCGATGCTCGCGCTGGTGGGCCGTACCGAATGACGTTGACATATGCCAAAGCGCCCGCCTCTGGTGGCAAGTCAGGTGTCGACTCCGATGTCGTGGAGGGTCGCTTCGTCGAGATCGCACCCGACGATCGTGTCGTTCATGCCATCGACTTCCAGTCAGACGACCCCTCGTTCGCCGGAACGATGATCATGACCTGGACAGTGCGCGAGGTGGATGGCGGAACCCGGGTCGATATCAGGGCCGACCACGTCCCACCGGGGATTGCCGCCGAAGATCACGTAGCGGGGATGACATCGTCACTGTCGAACCTCGCGACGTACATGGCAGGCCCGCACAGCTCTCCGGATTGACGGCGACGCCGTCGAGTTCCGTTCTCACACAACATCAGGCGGCAAGCAGCAGGGCGTTCGCCACCGGGGTACCCCTCCCTCTTGCTCATCTGGCGCCGCGGCCGGCCTGTATTGGATTGTTGACAACTCCGTGAATCCCCAGCATCTTGGCGCCGTGAACGTCCGAAACGCAGCCCGCAGCCGCGGGCAGGCGTTCTCGATTACTGCAGTCGCTATGTGGCGGCGGTGAGTTGGGGTATGCGGGCCATGATGGCTTGCATGTCGGCGTCGTCGGAGATGCCCTGGAAGTCGTCGCGGGGGGTGTAGGGCGTCTCCAATGAGCGAATCTCCTCGGCGGTGAGGGCGATATCGAGCGAGGCAACCGCATCGTCGATCTGACTGATGCGGCTCGCGCCGACGAGCGGAGCGGTGACGACGGGTTGGCTGCGTAGCCAGGCCAACGCGATCTGGGCGCGAGTGACTCCGCGGGCCTCCGCGAGATCACCAACGGCGTCGATGATCGCGTGATCGGACTGTTCGGTCAGTGGGGTGTAGAGCATGTCGGCGAATCCGTCGTTGGATGACCGGGTGGTGGCTTTGGAGTCGTCCCAGGCGCGGGCCAGACGCCCGCGCGCCAGCGGACTCCAGACGATCGTGCCTACCCCTTCGTCAAGGCAGAGCGGAATCATTTCGCGTTCCTCTTCGCGGGCGAGCAGGTTGTAATGGTCCTGCATCGACACGAACCGGGCCCAGCCTTCGGCGCGTTGCAGGTGTAGCGCCTTGGCGAACTCCCATGCAGGCATAGACGATGCGCCTAGGTAGCGCACTTTGCCGGCCTTGACGAGGTCGTGTAGCGCCTCCAAGGTTTCTTCGAGCGGGGTGCTGTGGTCGTTGCGATGGATTTGATAGAGATCGACGTAGTCGGTGCCGAGGCGGCGCAGGGAGTGGTCGATCTCGGTCATGATTGCCTTGCGGCTCAGGCCTTTTCCGTTGGGTCCCGAGCGCATCGGATGACGCAGTTTGGTCGCGATGACGACATCGTCGCGCTGGGCGAAGTCGCGCAGAGCGCGGCCGAGGATCTCCTCGCTCGAGCCCTGCGAATACATGTTGGCGGTATCGAAGAAATTGATGCCACTGTCGATGGCGTGCTTGATCAGCGGACGAGACTCGTCTTCGCCGAGCGACCACACCGGGTGACCGCGGCCGGGATCACCGTAGGTCATCGCGCCGATCGCAACTGGCGACACGTCCAGACCGGTTGCGCCGAGCTTGATGTATTGCATGGCTACTCCTAACCTGGAGATACCGGAGAGTTCTCCGCTTCTCGGTGTCCTACCGTACCGGAGAGTTCTCCGATTCTGCAAGATGGGAAGACCATGGCCGACCGGACGCGTGTCCACCATCGGCGTTCTGATGCGCAGCGAAACCGAGACCAGATCCTGCAAGTTGCGCACGACGCGTTCGCCGAATCGGGAACAACGTCGCTCAACGAGATCGCCAAACGTGCTGGGGTTGGACCCGGCACCTTGTATCGGCACTTTCCCACTCGGGAAGCGCTGATATTGGCGGTGTACAGACGCGACGTGCAGCGTCTGGTGGACTCCGTCCCCGACGTGTTGGCCATCCACCCACCGTTGGATGCGTTTCGCGCTTGGTTTCACACGCTTGCCGAGTACGTACGCGTCAAACATGGCCTGGGCGAAGCGCTTCACTCTGCGGCGATAAAGGATGCGATCAATGAAACCTATGCACCGGTCGTGACTGCCGTCGGCAAGCTGATCGATGCCTGCGTCGCTTGCGAGGCCATGCGACCGGGCCTGGAGCCCGCTGATGTGTTGCTGCTCATGGGTTTCATGTGGCGGGTGGAAGCGGGGCCCGAGGGCAAACGGCAGGCCGAGCGGATCACCGAGCTTGTCATCGACGGATTGGCGCCGTGACCAGACAAGGACTACGTGATGGCCGACGGCGACGTCGTGGAGTTCCGCTTCAACGTCTAGGCAGCAGAAGAAGTGAACAGGAGCTGAGGCGATGTCAATTCATGTGAACGCGGACAATTTCGTCCGGGCAGAGACCCACCGGATGTTTGGTGACATCCAGGCCGAGGCCGGGGGCGTCGGGACTTTTCGACACAACCGCACACCTGCCCGCATTGACGAACAGACGGTCATCAGACTCAACCGAGACACGTTGTATAGCTTTGCGATCGTTGATCTCGCCGAACCGGCCCGGCTCACACTGCCCGATGCCGATAATCGCTATCTCTCCGCGATGATCGTCAACGAAGACCACTTCGTGAACAAGGTCTTCCATGAAGCCCGTGAATACACGCTTACGAGCGATCAGTACGGATCTCGCTATGTCCTCGTCGGTGTTCGAATACTGGTCGACCCCACCGACTCCGGAGATGTGGCCGCCGTCGCGGCGATTCAGGATCGCCTCGCGATCGACGCCCGCTCATCACAGACGTTTGTCATGCCGGACTACGATCTCGAAAGCCTCGACGCGACCCGGGACGCGCTGCTCGCCCTCGCTCGGGGTCTCGACAAATTCGACCGGACTTTCGGTGCGCGCGCAGAAGTTGATCCGGTTCGTCACCTCATCGGATGTGCGGCGGGGTGGGGTGGGCTACCCACCTCCGAAGCGACGTACATCGGCGTAGACCCGAACGTCCCGCCCGGCGATTACGAGTTGGTGTTCAACGATGTTCCGGTCGACGCCTTCTGGTCGGTGTCGATATACAACGAGCGAGGATTCTTCGAGCCTAACGAGAAAAATCTCTACACGGTCAATAGCGTCACCGGTGAGCCCAACGCTGACGGCTCGGTCACTGTTCGTCTCGTTGCGTCCGCAGACGGCGACACCCCCCCGAACGCGATCGTTACGCCGCAAGGCTGGAACTACCTCATTCGCCTTTACCGGCCTCGCGCGGAAATACTGAACGGTCGATGGACACCACCGGCGCTCACGCCGGACGGTGCTTCCTGATTGTGATGGCCGACGGCGACGTCGTCGAATTCCGGTTCAACGTCTAGGCGGCCGAAGCAACAGGCGGCGAGGCGATTACCCCCCTGCGCGAGTTCAGACACTTTGCACGACCTGCAATTTGTCGGTGCTGGTGTCACCCTCAACTATGGCAGTGGATCCGTTCCGTCCAATTTTCGCGGCCGCCGCGGCTGTGCTGCTAGCGGCAGCTGTCGCTCACGCCGACACCAGAGACGACCAGTTTTTGGGGCTGCTGTCGAACGACGGATTCAACTTTGGCCCACCTGATCAGATCATCGCTCTGGCGCACCAACGGTGCGACGCCAATGGTCTTTCCCGGCAGGGCTGGTATAACTTCCGCTTCGGCGGCCAACCTAGTCCGTTCCAGGTCGCCATCTCGAATATCAACGTCAAACTGCAATCGCACGGCATGACACCTGATCAGGCGGTGCAGCTTATGCGGGATGCAGTCACTGTGTATTGCCCCGACGCGAGTGGGTAGCTTCCGGCCGGTGGTTCGCGAGAGGCTTCAAACCGATGGTTGTCGTTTGGCATCCTTATCATCAGCGCATGCACTGGGCGTCCTCGCTAACTCTCGTTGCAGCAAGCCTTCTCAGCTCACGAGCCTCACTTCCAGCATGAAGATTGCTTATCTTTTCCTCCCGCCCTACTTCGGGCTCTGCGCCGGCTTCATCGGCCACAGTGTCAAGACCGGTTTGCTGGGAGCGGTGGTCGGCCTGTTTTTCGCAGTGCTGGTATCAGCAGAGGGCAACCGGCGGCGGGGGCACGCCGACGCGAGCATGAGGGCGATTGACGCGATGACCGGGACGGAGTTCGAGGACTACGTCGCTGCCCGCCTGCGACGGGCCCGCTGGCAGGTCACATTCACCTCAGTGAGCGGCGACTACGGCGTCGACCTGATCGCCCAACGGGACGGCAAGTCGGTGGCGATCCAGTGCAAGCGCCTCGGCAAGTCCGTCGGCGTCGGGGCTGTCCAGCAGGTTGTCTCAGGCGCACGCCATCACGGATGCACGAAGAGCATTGTCGTCAGCAATCAGGAATTTACCCAGGCGGCCAAGCAATTGGCCAATACCCACGGCTGCCAGTTGATTGGTCGCAGAGCATTGCAAGCCTGGGTGCCGCCTCCTGCGCGCCGGGCGGTTTAGGGGAAACCGCTGCTTGCGTTGAATCGGGTCGGAGGGAAATCCTTGGCAGATGGCGACTGTGAAGCGGTCTACAAGGGTGCTGGTGGTTAGCGGGTTGGCTTTGTCCGCGTTCGGACTGGCTGGCGGCCCCTGGGCCCAGGCGGTCCCGGCTCCTGCGCCCACTTATCACTGGTGCCCCGGCGATCAATGGGATCCGAGTTGGGGGAAGGCCTACGACTGGGACTGGAATCACTGCCACGACGGGCAAGGTCCGGCAGGCCAAACTGGTCCGGCAGGTTACGGGCCCTGGGGAGTCGCGCCGACGTGGGCGCCGCCGCAACCACCTCCACCGCCGTGGGCGCCGGGGGCGCTGGTGATGTGGAACCAGACTGCGAATGGGTGGGGATTTTGGAACAACCGGATTTGGACTCCGATCTGACCCGACGCCGGCTCGCGCGTTCGCGCCGCGGCGTCGCGTGGCCGCCAATCTTCAGGGATGCGCTGCAAGAAACGTCTCGTTCGGTAAGCCGGCGGTGAGCTGATCGACGTCGAACGGCTCGTCGAGGCGGGCGTGCAGTCGCTTGGGATCGATCAGCATGCTGATCTCGGCGGTTTCGCGAGCGAACAGCCGACCGAAACGTGGGTATAGCCAACGCATTAGGGCTCGCTCGGCGGAGGTGCAGCGCGCCGCGCAATAGCCAACATGGCCCACCTCGTCGGTGAGGATTTCGCTGTAGAGCCGCTCGATGCGCGCGGCCACATCTGGTTCGTCGGCGAACAATTCGACCCCGACACGGCGCAATTCGTCGAACATGATGCAGCCGGCCATCTCGCCTGCGCCCACGAACGCGATCCCCATGCGCTCCGGGATGAACACGTTGAGTTTGACGAACTGGCGCATCACGAATGGCGGCGGGACGACTTGGAACGGCAGTCCGAACATATCGAGCACGTAAGCAAGTAAGCGGGTGTGGTAGTGCTCCTCCAGCTCGATGTACACCCGCTCGGGCGGAGCGTCGTCCCCGCTGTTGTGCCCGTACGTCTCGCCCAATCCGACGCCGAACCGTTCCGCTTGGTTCAGTTTCGCGGTGGCCAACAGAAAGAGCATTTCTCGGCCCAGGCCCGGTTCGGGTAGCCGGCGATGCAGGTTGCGCGCGAACACATCCCGATCGATGGGACGGCTTGAGCGCACCGGGTCCGCCACCAAGCCGCCGAAGAATTCCTCGCGGGTGGCCAGGTGGCGATGCAGCAAATCTGCGTCACCGTCGCGCCGCACCAAATAGTCGCGGTAGCCCTCGATACCCAAAGCGGTCATCGCTCCTCCATTCCCTGAACAATCGTCAGCACATAACGATCAAGCGATGCGGTCGCACCGGTGGCCAGCAAGGCGAACAGCCCGGTCAGGAAAATCACCCCGAGCTCGCCCGGGTCCGCATCCCGCGAGACCCGGCCGGCAGCCTGCGCGTCGGCGATCGCGGCGATGAGAAATCCGGCCAGCGGGTGCTCATCCAGTTCGTGTTCGACGGGCCGGGTCGCGGAGAAGTGCAGGCCCAGCATGTCTCTGAAGACCTTCGGGCCTAACCGCTCCTCGGCGGCGAGGACGTGGCGTACTAGCAGTCTGAGCAGCGACAGCAGATCGTCCGGTGCGGCGGTTCGGGTGTCGAGCGTCGCCACGATTTTCGCTTCCTCGGCTCGCTCCAACTCGACTAGCACGTGCTCTTTGGTCGGGAAGTGGAAATAGAACGTGCCGCGCGCCACCCCCGCCGCCGCCGCTATCGCTGCGACGTCCGCGCCGGCCAACCCGGACCGGCCGAACTCTGCCACCGCGGCGTCAAACACGCGCGCCCGGGTCTGCAGCCGCTGCGCCTCTCGCACCCCGACTACCTGTGAAACAGGTTCCGTGGTCGACGGTGGCGACGGCATGTTGCCACCGTACAAAATTTCATTGTCACTCGTCAATGACGGTCGTCAGTGAGTTTGCCCGCGACCGCTCGGTGTCTGAGTGGTTTGATGGGGCCATGGGTGGTGTGCCGAGCAGGCAAGCTCGCTTAGCTCATGCGGCGAAGCATGCCGAGTTGTGGAACGCCGGGAAGAAGGCCGAGTGGGTGGCGTCGTGGCGCACGATCTGCCCCGGCGAGGTCCGCATGTTTGACCCCGTCGGTACCGAGGAGAAGAGCGGCTTCGACGCCGCGACCTCGGACGCGTTCGACATGTTCCAGTCGATCCTCACGATCAAGATGATCACCGTGCAAGTCAACGGCAACGAGATGGCGTGGGTCTGTGAGAATCACTTCGGGACCGAGCCGAACGTTCAAATGGCTTACAGCATTGAGACATTCGCCTGGGACGACGAGGGAAATCTGCTCATCAAGACCTACTATCCGATGCCGGAGACCGTTGGTTCCGACAGCGACCCCTACGCGCACCTTCTCGACGGTCGGCAATAGTTGATTCGGACGTCGGTCCGCCAATTCCACGGTTCGGCCGTAGCATCGGCGCAATCGAGAGGAAGAGAATGAGCAGACGGGTGCGGACCCGCGATGGGCGCAAGACCCGATGTCTCCAGGTCCTGGGTTGTACGGCAGCGGTCACGGTCGTGGCACTGCTCAGCGCTGGGATAGCGGACGCTGACGAGGCCGGTTACCTCGACGAGTTGAGCCGGCACGGGTACTTGGTGACAGCGCCGACGGGGGAGTATTTGCTGGGCAGCGGCCACGCGATGTGCACGCAATTGGACGCCGGGCATTCGCCGGACTACGTCGCCAAGCATTGGACTTACCCGAACGCGTCGTATCAGAACTTGTTGGACATGGCGACTGCGGCTCAAAACAACCTATGCGGCGACAACTGACCGTCGATTAGCTTGCGACCACGGCGATTTCGCCGCCTAGCCGATAAGGCGACACCAGCGGAAGGTCGTCACCGCTCCAAAACCTACCGGGATCAAACCAGTTGGACCGCTTCTCGGTTTCGATCAGTCCCATCTCTTCGTAGGTGACCGCGACCGTCTCCGCGCAATAGGCGGACTCGAAGCGGCCCTTTCGCTGCTCTTCGGTACGCCGTCGGGTCGACTCGCGAACTCGCTTGTCCAAGAGCGGGATTCCCCGCACCAAGTCGTATGCGGTGGGCAGTTGCCCGCGCAGCCACCGGAGGGTGAGTCGGGTAGTCGTCGGAAACGGGGTACCGTCCATCCGAGCGATGACACGCAGCAGTCGATTCTCCTGATGGCGGTCGGCGTCGGGCGTCAGTTGACGTAACCAGCATCGCTGTCCGTAGCGCTGCATCCACCGCTCGACCACTTGGCCGGCGTCGTTGAGTTGCACACCGCGATGGTTGGTGCCGGTCCACACATCGGTCAGCTTGTCGCCGAGTTCGGCGTGCCAAATCAGCGGCGGCAGATCCTCGATAGCGACGGTCATGCCGACGTGGTTGACCGGGCTGTTCGACAAGGTCTGGATCGCGCGGTCGGGTCCCGAGCGCCCACGAAACAGCCAGATGTCGCCGGTCCGGGTTGCCTCGACCGCCTGGGCCAGATTCACCGTGTGTGTTTCCACCACCGCACCTTATGCACATATCGGTCATTGCAGGATGCAGTCGCGAATAACCTTTGCGCATGCGCACCATTTGGAAGTTGCTCGGGTTGGCCGGGGTCATCGGGGTCGCCGCCGGGGGAGTGCTGGTTGCCCGCGATCAGCGCCGGCGGAGGGCTTACACGCCCGACGAGATCCGGGCGCGGCTGCAGCAGCGCCTGGCCGAGGCGGACGATGAGCCCTGAGCGTTGTCAGGCGGCGGCGACCGCGTAGAGGCGGTGGGTGCCGGCGAAACCCTTCAACTCGGCTTCGCGGCCTTCGTCGAAGGAGATGCCGTCGCAGTCGCTGGTGGCGTCGCGCACGGTTTCGCTGACCAGGATCTCACCGCCACCGGCCTGTCCGGCGACCCGCGCCGCCATCGCGACGTTGCGGCCGAAGAGGTCTTCGCCGCGGCGCACCGAGCGGCCCATGTGGATCCCAATCCGCACTCGAATACCGTTGTGCCGCTTCCGTTGTGCGTCTCTCTGCAGCGCGTGCTGCATGTCGATGCTGCAGCGTACCGCCTGCTCGGCCTTCGCGAAGGCGATCATGAATCCGTCGCCCTGGCTTTTCACCACATGCCCAGAGCGCTCCTTGACCAGCTTGCGGACCAGCTTGTCGTGCTCGCCGATCAACTTGACCCAGGCCCGGTCGCCGACTCGTTCGTTGAGCGCGGTGGATTCCTCGATATCGGAGAACAGGATCGCCACTCTCCCGTCCGCGGTGACCCGGGCCAGGTCCGGGCGCTCCACCTCGGCCCAATCGGCGAGATCTTCGATGGAGCTGCGCAGCGCGGCGCCCAACCCCTCCTTGCGCACCAGGTTCGCGGTCTGCCACGCGGTCTTGACCGCTTCCCGGCCGCCGGTCCATAGCCAAGTGCGGGGATCAACACGCTGCCGCAGTTCAGCGGCCTCCCGGCGGCTGCGGGTGAGCGCAGCCCACACGAAGACCAGCGCCGCAGCCTCGATCACCGCGACGCCGCCCAGCGCGTAGACCACAATGACCAACAGGGCGGGGTCATGCATGTCACGCATCTTTCCCGATCCGCTTCGGCTTTCGCAGCGACAGTGCCAGATCGGCGGCGCGGCGACGTAAGATTCCCTCTCCGGGTGGCTAACTGGAAATTGAAAAGGCAATGGCGAGTGTATATTCCGGTAACTTCGAGATTCTGTTGCCCAGGCTGCCCAGCAGCTGGTGTTTGCCCGTTCGGATAAGTGCCTACACATTTTCGGCTGCTGTTGTCGGGCCGAACCGCAGTGTTTAGGGTTGTTGTTGGCCGGGACGGAACGAGTTAGACGCGTTTTGCAGGTGTTAAGCCCATGCTGACTGATTGAATTTCGTGGAGGTCCTGATTGGCCGAAGCCGGCGATAGCGTCTCAGACCTGCTGGTGATCTTTGGGATTACCGGCGACCTGGCCCACAAAATGACCTTCCAAGCCCTCTATCGCCTCGAGCGCAGGGGATTGCTGCAGTGTCCGGTCCTCGGGGTCGCCGGCGACGACATCGCGAACGAGGACTTGGTCAGCCGGGCCCGTAAGGCGATCGCGGACGCCGGGGAAAAAATCGACGACAAGGTGTTCGACCGGTTCGCACACCGACTGTCCTATCTGCACGGCGACGTCGCCGATCCCGCGTTGTACGACGTGCTGGCCAAGCAGATCGGTCCACACCGCGACTGCCTCTACTACCTGGAAATGCCGCCGTCGCTGTTCGCGCCGATCGTGGAGAACCTGGGCAACGCCGGGCTGCTGGCGCGATCCCGCGTCGCAGTGGAAAAGCCCTTCGGTCACGACCTGAAGTCGGCGTTGGAGCTCAATGCCCGGCTGCGTGCGGTGCTGGACGAAGACCAGATCTTCCGGGTGGACCACTTCCTGGGCAAGGAACCGGTCGTCGAGTTGGAGTATCTGCGTTTCGGCAACCTGGCGCTGGCCAAGCTGTGGAATCGCGCCGACATCTCCGAAATTCAGATCACTATGGCCGAGGACTTCGGCGTCGACGATCGCGGCAAGTTCTACGACGGAGTCGGTGCCTTGCGCGATGTCGTACAGAACCACCTGCTGCAGGTTCTCGCCGGAGTGGCAATGGAGCCGCCCGTCGGGCCGAGCGCAGACGACCTCAACGACAAAAAAGCCGACGTTCTGCGCGCGATACCCGCGGTGGACCCGGACCGATGCGTGCGAGGGCAATATCGCGGCTACACCGACATCGACGGGGTGGCCAAGGATTCTGACACCGAGACCTTCGTCGCGCTGCGAGTGCAGATCGACAACTGGCGCTGGGCCGGGGTGCCGATTTTCCTGCGGGCG
>DATFYT010000064.1:0-2153 GCA_035314925.1 Mycobacterium sp.
CAGGCGGCGCTGGTGCGGTTCCTCGCCCAGGGTGTCGAGGACACCTCCGCCGAGCAGATCGCGGTGGACGCCGGGGTGTCGCTGCGCACGTTCTATCGACACTTCTCCTCCAAGCACGACTTGCTGTTCGCCGACTACACCGGATTGCACTGGTTTCGCGCGGCATTGGCCGATCGACCGGCCGCCGAATCGATCATCGACTCGGTGCAGGCCGCGATCTTCGCTTTCCCGTATGACGTTGATGCCGTTGGGAAAATCGCCGCGCTACGTGATGACGAGATCGACCCGGGCCGCATCGTCCGGCATATCCGGGAGGTGCAAGCCGACTTCGCCGACGCCATCGCCACCCAGTTGCAACGCCGTAGCTCGACCGGCGATCCGTCGCCGGACGACCGGGTGCACTTCGCGGTGACCGCGCGCTGCATCGCGGCGGCGGTCTTCGGTGCGATGGAGGTCTGGATGCTCGGCGACAATCGATCGCTGGGCGAGCTCGCAAGGGTCTGCCACGTCGCCTTGGAGACACTGCGAGCCGGCATCACCGACACCTGGGCGAACCAAGTTTCGTCATAATTGACAAAACTTGCCATCCATGTCAGCCTGCGCAGCAGAGCGGAAGGCGGAGAGCAGATGACCGATTACGACGCGATTGTGGTTGGCGCCGGACACAACGGATTGGCCGCCGCGGTACTGCTGCAAAAGGCGGGACTGCGGACGCTGTGTCTGGAATCCAAGCTCTATGCGGGCGGCATGGCGTCGACGGTGGAGTTGTTCGACGGCTATCACTTTGAGATCGCCGGGTCCGTGCAGTTCCCGACCGCGCCGGTGGTCCGCGAGGCGCTCGGCCTGGACACGCTGCCGACCATCGACCTGGACGTGATGTCGGTGGCGCTACGCGGTGTCGGCGATGACCCGATTGTTCAGTACAGCGACCCGATCAAGTTGTTCACCCATCTCAACGAGGTGCACGGGGCGGACGCCGTCAACGGCATGGCGGGGCTGATGGGCTGGGCCCAGGCGCCGACCCGGGCGCTCGGCCGGTTCGAGGCCGGCGCGCCGCCCAAGACTCTCGACGAGATGTATGCCTGTGCTACAAACGAATTCGAACGCTCTGCGATCGACGACATGCTGTTCGGCTCGGTCACCGACGTGCTCGACCGCTATCTTCCGGACCGCGAGAAGCACGGCGCGCTGCGCGGCTCGATGACGGTGCTGGCCGTCAACACCCTCTACCGCGGGCCGGCGACACCGGGCAGCGCGGCCGCACTGGCCTTCGGGCTGGGCGTTCCTGACGGCGACACCATGCAGATGAAGAAGCTGCGCGGTGGCATCGGCGCGCTCACCGAGCATCTGGTCGAGGTGCTCGAGGACGAGGGCGGTGAGGTCCGGCTGCGCACCAAGGTGACCGAGGTACTGGTGAACGATGGCAAGGTGGCCGGGGTACGCACCGAGGCAGGGCAGACCGTGACCGCGCCGATCGTCGTCTCCGCGGTCGCGCCGGACCTGACCGTCAACGAACTGGTCGACTCCGCGGCGCTACCCGCCGATATCCGCGAGCGCTACGCCCGGATCGACCACCGCGGCAGCTACATCCAGATGCACTTCGCGCTGGACGAGGCCCCCGTGTTCGCGGCACCGTATGAGGCGCTCAACGACCCGAGCATGCAGGCTTCCATCGGCATCTTCAGCACGCCGGAGGAGGTCCAACAGCAGTGGGAGGACTGCCGGCGCGGGATCGTGCCCGCGGACCCGACGGTGGTCTTCCAGATCCCCTCGCAGAACGATCCTGACCTGGCGCCGCAGGGTAAGCACGCTGCGTCGGCATTCGCGCTGTGGTTCCCAATCGAGGGCGGCGCGGATTACGGTCAGGCGAAAGTTGAGATGGGCCAACGGGTGATCGACAAGATCACCCGGCTGGCGCCGAATTTCGAAGGCAGCATCAGCCGGCACACCACCTTCACGCCCAAACACATGGGCGTGATGTTCGGCGCCCCGGGCGGCGACTACTGCCACGGCTTGTTCCACGCGCAACAGATCGGCCCCAACCGGCCCGGCCCGAAAGGCTTTATCGGGCAGCCGATTCCGGTTCACGGACTGTATCTGGCCAGCACCGGATGCCACGGCGGGCCGGGTATCACGTTCATCCCGGGGTATAA
>DATFYT010000065.1:0-25538 GCA_035314925.1 Mycobacterium sp.
TCGCGGCGCCGCCAACAACGCGGAAGCGCCAGGTCATCCAGACGTCCAGATGGCTTTTCGGCAAAGTCGTTTAACGCCGCTGCGAAGATTTCCTTCGCCGGTTTTTGCGGGTATGGAAAAACGGTGCGAAATATGTGCTAAGGCCCGCCGGGCGAGCACCAATAACATGCGCGTTGTTTGGCGGTACTGGCGATATTCAGGCGGTGGTGTGGCCGGTTTCGCCTGCGTGCTCCGACCCGAGCTCGGCGACCGCACGGGATACCCGCTCGCGCAGCAAGACCGCGGCGATCAACCCGCACACCACGGCGACAGCCAAGGCAATCCAGGAGAACCGGGTCAGCCAGCGCTCCGCGGCGACGCCCGCGTAATAGACCAGCGCGGTGGTCCCGCCCGCCCAACACACCGCGCCCGACACGTTGGCGACCAAAAATTTTGCGTAGCGCATCTTCAGTGCCCCGGCCAGTGGCCCGGCGAAGATCCGCAACAACGCGATGAAGCGGCCCAAGAACACCGCTCGCGCGCCCCAGCGCTCAAACAGCCGCTCGGCAAACATGACATGGCCGGGCCCGAAGTGGTTTGGGAAGCGCCGGCCAAGCCGATCGAACAGCGGCAGCCCGAGCCGGCGGCCGATCGCGTAACCGGTCGAGTCGCCGATCACCGCGCCGATCACCCCGGCAGCACCGACGCCGACCGGGTTGACCGCCAGCTCATGCCGCGACGACAGCAATGCGGCGCTGACGAGAACGATCTCACCCGGCAGCGGGATGCCCAGGCTCTCGATCCCGACGACCAGGCCGACCACGGCGTACACCGTGAGCGGAGGGATCGACTGCAACAGGGCATCCACCGTCATGGGTTAAGAATGCCACTCCTGTTCGTCCCGTATCGCAGGTACCGTTTCTGTCATGCAGAAAAAGGCGCGACAGGCGGTCGGCGCGTCGGTGACCGATTCGCTTGCGCCGCAGTACCCGATCGAGTCGGTCGACAAGGCATTGAAACTGCTGCTGCTGTTGGGGGAGCAGCCCGAGATCCGGCTGACCGAGGCCACGCGGTATCTGGGAGTGGCGTCATCGACGGCACACCGGCTGCTGGCCATGCTGGCCTACCGCGGTTTCGTCCGGCAGGACCCGGTGTCGAAGGCGTATCTGCCGGGTCCGGCGTTGACCGGTGTGGCGTTTGCGATTTTCGGCCGCATCGACATAGCCGGAACCGTCACGCCGATCTTGCGCAGCCTGAGCGAAAGTGTTTGTGAGACAGTGCATGTCGGTATGCTCGACGGCGCGGCAGTCCGCTTCGTCGCCGCGGTGGAGGGGCCCGCCGCGGTGCGGGTGGCGTCCCGGCTGGGCCGTACCATGCCGGCACATTGCACGTCGACGGGCAAGGCCATGCTGGCTCAGTTACCGCAAGCGGAATTGCGCCAGTTGCTGCCCGACGAGAACCTGGAGCGCATCACCGATCGGTCGATCGGCAGCCGCGCGAAATTGGAAGCAGAGCTTTCCCGGATACGTGAACAGGGGTATGCGGTCAACCGCGAGGAGAGTGAGGAAGGCGTCGCGTCGGTAGCGGTGCCGATTCCGACTCAGGCGCCGGGCCTGCGGTTGGCGCTCAACGCCGCGGCCCCCCAGCACCGGCTCAGCCGATCGCAGTACGCGTCGGTCGCAGCTGTACTTACGGAGGCGGCCAAGGAGATTGGCGATCAGCTGGGGTGATCGAGCCGCGCGACTTCGCTGCGCCATGCCGCGTCGGTGGTGAAACCGGGCCCTAAATCCGGGAGCTCGTCCCAGTCCGCGTCATCGATGTCGCGCAGCGTGCCGCCGGCGGCACGCACCTGTAGCGACATCCGGGCCAGCGCGTCGAGGCTGATCGCTTGCAGCACCGCGTGCTGGACGGTGGCCGCTGCGCTGGTGATGCCGTGGCCCCGGCAGATCACCACTGGTGCGTTGCCCATGGCGGCCACCATCTCCTTGCCCAGCATCGTGTTTCGGATTAGCACCGCGCGCTCGTAGACCGGCACGCCGCGGCGCGCAAGCCAGGCTCCGGGAATGTCGTAGGCCCCGTAGATCGGTCGGATGGTGATGCCGGCGAGATCGGCGGCGACGACGGCGGGTGGATGCAAATGTGCAACCGCCCGATGTCGTGGATCGGCCAACATCGTCTCGATGTGGATGGGGAGTTCGTTGGGGACCCGATACCCGTCCAGTTCTCCGGGAGCGGCTGCGCTGCCGTCGAATCCTATGAGCCGGATATCCGAGGGCCGGGTGAACGCCACGCCGCTGTCGGTGTCGCTGCGGCATCTGAGCAGCAGTCGCTCGTCGTCCACCCGCAAACTCAGATGGCCCAGGATGCCGTCGACCAGCCCGCGCGCGGCCGCGACCCGGCAGGCCTGTGCCACCAACGCGCGTTGCTCGTCGATCACATTGCGCCGCTCTCCCCCGCAAGCGGGAGGTGCCCCCACCTCATCGCTCCGCTCTGCATCGTCGCCGGCGCGCGTCACGACCGCGCCCCGAGCCCGAATCCGCCGTCGGGATGGATCGTTTCGCCGGTGATACCCCGAGCGCGGTCGGACGCCAGCGACACGAAACTCCACGCGTGATCCTCGGCGGTCAGAGCAAGGTTCAGCGGCGTGCGCGCGGCCAGATCGCGTTCGCGGTTCGGGGTGTCGTCGAGGCGGATGCTGTGCTGCCCGAACGTGCTCAGGCCGCGCAGGTCGGTGTTCAGCGTGCCGCCCGGTGCGACGCCGTTGACCCGTATCTGCGGTGCCAACTCGTGGGCCAGCGCGGCGACCAGGCCGCGAACCGCGAACTTCGACGACACATACAGCACGCCGCCGCGTCCCGGATAGAACGACGACGCGGACTCGGCCAACACGATCGACGATCCCGTTTCGGCTTGCAGCGCGGGAACCGCGGCTTTCACCGATTGCAGATGGCTTAACACGTTGGTTCGAAACATTTCGTCGAATGCGGCGGGCAGGTCGTCGGCGTCGATATCACCGATTCCCTTGTAGAAGTCGAAGATTCCGACGCAGTTGACCAGCGTGTCGAGTCCGTCGAAGGCGTCCACCGCGGTGGCAACCGCGAGATCGTTGGCTGCGCGAATGGTCGCATCGCCTTCGATGACCGGCACCTTCTTCAGCTTGTGCCGCAGAGCGTCGCATTTATCGGTATCGCGCTCGAGCACAGCGACTTTGGCACCTTCGGCACGGAAAGCGTCGACGACGGCCCTGCCGATGCCGGATCCGCCGCCAACGATGAGCGCGCGCTTGCCGTCCAGCCATTGGGTCACGGTTGGCCGCCGTCGTCGTCGGGTAGCAGGGGGCCGGCGGAGTTACCGACCATCGCGGCGAGTGTCCGGGCGTTCTGCCGCGTCAGCGCCTCGACCTCCAGGGCGTCCAGCGTGATCCATCGACCGGATTTGGGTGCGTGGATCAGCAGCCGCGATCCGTTTCTGGTGTCGACGCGGCGCACCACGGCTTCGGTGAATTCGTTTGCCACCGTGAGCGGTTCGCCCACCGCGCCGTTGAGTAAACCCGTCAGTGCATCGGTCACAGGAACACCGCCAAATTCTGCATGCGCAAGACCGATTCGTCGACCATGATGGTTCGGCGCGCGAGTTTCCATTGATCGGTGCACCGCCGTAACACGTCGTGGCGGCCGCACGACACCAGTGCGGCCTCATTGACGTCGCCGCGGCTGCGGAACAGCAGTTCGGCGGATTCGACGACGAGGTGTGCGTCATCGTCGCAGGCGAACGTGCGGACGTTGGTGATGTAGTGGCGCATCCGCGAGGGCGGATCCTCGGTCCAGGCGTGCTCGGTGGCGAACCGCGCAACCCGTCGGCTCAGCGAGTACTTGTCCTCGTCGAAGTGCGCCATCCCCGGGGACGTGTCGAACCCGGAGCCCAGAGCGGTGGTGACGCGCACCGGCATAAGGTAACGAATGTCGTCGGCGATGGTGTCCAACCAAGTCTCGTAGTCTTGCGCATCGAGCAGATAGGCTTCGTCGACCAAGAACTGATGCGCCTGCAGGTGCCGATTGTCGTTGAACGGCAGTGGCTTTCCTACTGGCTTTCCGAGTTGCGCGGTGCTCATGTGCGCCGCTCGCCCCCGCAAGCGGGAGGTGCCCCCACCTCATCGCTGCTTTGTATAGCGTCGCTGGCGCGGGTCATATGGTCGCCGCCGTGCCGAGGGCGGTCGTGGCGGTCGACACCGGCGGCATCTGCACATGGTCGGCCCACAGCCGCAGCAACGCGCGCTGGTTGTTCTCGTTATAGCCGACCTGCGCGTAGCCGGGCCCGTGGAAAGCTTCGGAAGGTAGCTTGTCGACGACGGGGCTGTCGTCGGAGAGCAACCCCATTCGGCTATTCAGCAGCAACCGCCGCGCCATCGCGCCGCCGGCGGTGTTGGTCAGCGACACCCAGTTCTCCACATCGTCCTGTTCGAACATGCCCGTCGATCCGAAGCACATCAGATAGGCCTTGTAGGAATTCTTTTTGTACTCGGGTGGCGCCGCGGAGTCCACCGCGAACCACGAACACACCTCGGTTTCGTTCTCGCTGATCGGCTGCCAGAGCCGGATCGATATGAACGGCAGCACGTCATCGGGGCTGTCGGTGCCGTCGGCGCTGTCGAGGACCTTGGGCCAGTTGTGCACGAAACTGAGGTTCGGGAAACACGATGCGGCCGAGATCATGAACCCGTCCTCGCCGACCAACTGCTGTTGCGGTGGCGTCCAGACGCGTTTGATCCGGTCGATCATCTCATCGGGGTAACCGACATAGCGCATGCGTTGTTCGAAGTCGCCGGGCGGGAGCTTATAGGTGGTTCCACCCCCACACTGCGCCCAATAGGTGGCCCCGTCCTTACGTTTTTGCGCTTTCGGCTCACGGAACAGGCCGATCTCGACGATCGACGCGTGGGTGTGCGGGGTGTGGTACATGTCCCCGGCGAAGTTCTCGGCGCCGATCTTCCAGTTGGCCTTGATCCGCCAGCGCTGCGGGCCGCGGACCTCCAGGCCGCCGTGGCTTTGCTTGGTGTAGAAGTCCAGATAGAACCGGAAGTCGCCGAGAAAGTCTTCGAGTGGTTGCGCGGACGGGTCCATGTTGATGAAGATCAAGCCGTTGTAGCTCCCGAGATTCGGTGCAGGAAGCAGGGTTTGGCTACTCCTGGGGAACCCATCGTCGCCGCCGTAGGCCTCACGGTGAAACGGGAGTCCGGTTAGCCGGCCGTCGTTGCGGTAGGTCCAGCCGTGGTACGGGCACCGGAAGTTGGAGGCGTTGCCCATCTCTGCGCGGCACACCTGCATGCCACGGTGTAGGCACATATTGAATAAGGCCCGCACATCGCCTTTCGAATCGCGGGTGATGATGAAGGAGTCATCGAGCACCCGGCGGACGACGTAGTCGCCGTCTTGCGGGATCTCGGATTCGTGTGCGACGAACACCCAGGCTCGGCTAAATAGACGCTCTTTTTCCAGCTCGAAGATCTCTTTGTCGTTGTAAATGTGCGCCGGGATCATCCCGCCCCGAACGTTACCGAGGACGTTGTCGAGGGCACCGCGGTGATCGGCCATGGCTCGCCTCACCTACTTGTCTGTACTGCAGAGGCTATTTCTGCTCTATAGAGCATGCCGCAGCCCTACCGCGTGGTCAACACCTGCGACCGGGAGGCTGCCGCTCTACCGGCGCAAACCCGTTCAGCGGCGGCCGATTCCGGCCATCATGAGCGGTGTCTGCACGCGCAAGTCCTGGGCGAAGCGAGCGGCCGCCGCGTCGGCGTCTTCACGCGACAGCAGTCCGGCATTCACCACGGCATCCCGCAGGCTTTCGAACGACAACCTGAAGAAGTCGAAGCCGGGGGACCGGGAGTCGATGATCAGGGCGCGGCCCTCACCGTGAACGTCGGTCAGCCCGACGGCGTCCATCTCGGCGACAACGCGCCGGCCGTACCGCGGCTCGAATCCGGCCTGCTGCATGAACGCGATGATGGCCTCGGCCACCCGCTCGAACCGCGGGTCGTCGTCCTCGAAACCGAAACCGGTCCAGTCGTAGTCCTCGACGACGATCCACCCGCCGGGGCGCAGCGCGGCCGCCAGGCGGTCGAGGATGTGTCGGCGCTCCGTCAGGTGCTCGAGCACCAGCCGGGCGTGCACCAGGTCAAACTCACGCTCCGGTAGCTCGCCGGTCCGGATATCGAGCTGCCGGACCTCGATCGCGTCGCCGGCGAGCGGCTCGACGAACCGGGTGTCGATATCGATCGCGAGCACCGCGGCGCCGCGTTTGGCCATCCAATTGACCAGCGAACCGCCGCCGGCACCAACTTCCAGGCATCGCCAGCCCTGGCCGATGCCCAGTCCGTCGAGCAGCCGTTGGCTGCCCGGATCCCACAGACTCTCGATGCCCGCGAGGCGCGCCCGCTCCTCGGAGAATCCCTGGTCATAGATGTAGTCACGCGGCATGGCACCAGACTAAGGCGCATGCGCGGCGGAAATCCCGCGAAGGCGGTTGAGGGCGACCGATTCTCGCATTAGCGTCAGCGTTGATGAAGGCTGCAGCAGAGCCGGCCCGCGCTGAATCCCAACCCGCGATCACCGCACAGATCGCCCGCATCGCGGCTGACTACCAGGGGAAAGATGAGCCGCAGCCGCTGCTGGACTACCCGCCGTACCGCAGCAGCCGGTTGCGCCATCCGAAGTCTCTGGTCGTCTGCGTCGACCCGGACGAGGTCGAGTGCTGGGCGCCGTGCTTCGGTAGCCGGGATGTCGAGCCTGTCGACGCCGACCTCACCGCCGGTCACTCCGGGCAGCCCATCGGGGAGCGCATCATCGTGACCGGGCGGGTGCTCGACGCGGCGGGTAAGCCGGTGGCGGGCCAGCTCGTCGAGATCTGGCAAGCCAATGCTGCCGGTCGCTACAACCACCAACTCGACCAGCACCCGGCGCCGATTGATCCGAACTTCACCGGAGTGGGCCGTTGCCTGACCGAGCCGGACGGAACGTATCGCTTCCTCTCCGTCAGGCCGGGCCCCTACCCCTGGCGGAATCATCAAAATGCCTGGCGCCCTGCGCACATTCACTTCTCGGTATTCGGAACTGCGTTCACCCAGCGTCTGGTCACCCAAATGTATTTTCCCGGCGACCCGTTGTTCGGGTTGGACCCGATCTATCAGTCCATCGTGGATCCTGTTGCACGCCAACGATTGATCGCAAGCTACGACCACGACGTGACGCAGCCCGAATACGCGACCGGCTACCGGTGGGACATCGTAGTGGCCGGCAGTCGGCGAACCTGGGCCGAGCCAAATGGTGGCCATGGCTGAATTAGCTTGCACGCCTGGGCAAACCGTTGGGCCCTATTTGCACCTGGGATTGCCGTACGCCGGTGATAACCAGTTGGTCGGCGATGCGTACGTCGGCGCGATCCGGCTGCACGGCACGGTGTACGACGGCGCCGGTAATGCGGTGCCCGACGCCCTGGTGGAGATTTCGCAGCCCGGTCCGGACGGCCGCTTGGTCCGGCGAGAGGGCTCGCTGCGGCGCGATGAAACGACGTTCACCGGCTGGGGTCGATGCGCAACCGACGCCGCCGGCCATTACAGCTTCAGCACGCTGACACCCGGCGCGCCGGCCGGCCGCGCGGCGTTTTTCGCAATCGTCGTCTTTGCGCGCGGGCTGTTGAACCGGCTGTTCACCCGCGCTTATCTGCCGGGTTCCGACCTGGACGCGGATCGGCTGTTGAGCGCCCTCGACGCCTCCCGACGACAAACCCTGATCTGCGTTGCCGAAAACGGCGGATACCGCTTCGACATTCACCTGCAAGGCGCCAACGAGACCGTGTTTCTGGCATACCGTGGTGATGCGGAATGACGAACCTACTGTGGCCGGGAGACCAGCGTGCCGGGGAATTGATGTCCGACGCGACGCTGTTGGCGTCGATGGTCGCGGTGGAAGCGGCCTGGTTGGATGCACTGGTCGCCGAGGGGCTGGCGCCGCGCGAGTGCGCAGCAGCCGACCTTTACCGCCTGGTCGCCGCGCAAGACTGCGAGATGCTCGCGGTGAGCGCCGAGGACGGCGCCAACCCGGTCATCGGCCTGGTGGAGCTGCTTCGCGAACGGGCCACCCCGCAGGTCAGCCGGTGGGTCCACCGCGGTCTGACCAGCCAGGACGTGCTCGACACCGGTTTGATGCTGGCGACGCGCGCCGTAGCAGACGAGGTGATGTCCCAACTCGCCGAACAGATTTCAACGCTCTCTGCGCTTGCGACAACCCACCGCGGCACGCAGATGGTGGCCCGTACCCTGACTCAGCACGCGGCGCCCACGACGTTCGGGGCCAAAGCCGCGACGTGGCTGAACGGCGTTGTCGACGCATATCAGCAGCTCGCCTCGCTGACCATCCCGGTCCAGGTCGGCGGTGCGGGTGGAACACTTGCGGCGGCAACAGAATTGGCCATCCTTGCCGCAGGCCACGGCAATGCGGTGGAGATCCCGGCCAAGCTTGCCCAAACCACTGCGGCCACTTTGGGCTTGGCTATCCGGATGCCGTGGCACACCACCCGCACGCCGGTAACCGCGGCGTCCGATGCGCTCGTCGGATGCACCGATGCCTGGGGCCGTATCGCCTCGGACGTGGTGACGCTCGTCCGCCCGGAAATCGCGGAACTGAGCGAACCCGCGACCAGGGATCGCGGCGGATCGTCGAGCATGCCTCACAAGCGTAATCCGGTGTTGTCCATCCTGATTCGCCGAGCGGCGATCGCCGCGCCGTCGCTGGGCGCGACATTGCACACCGCGGCCGCACTGGCCAACGACGAACGCCCCGACGGCTCGTGGCATGCCGAGTGGGACACGCTACGCACTCTGGCCCGCCGAACTGTGGTCGCCGGCGCTCAGTGCACTGAACTGCTTGCCGGGCTGCAGGTCCATCCGGAACAGATGGCCGAGAACCTCGGCAGCGCCGATGCGCTCAGCGAGCAACGCGTGATCGCTGACTTGGTCGGAAAAGCCCCGTCCGCCAACTATTTCGGTGCGGTCAACACCCTGATCGCCGAGAGCCTGGATCGCGCCAAACGGATTGTCAAGGAACACCCGTGAGTGCGCCCCGAATTCGCGGCTCGCATCTGGGCGGGTCACCGGATCTGCCACCGCTGGTTGTCGGCCCCTCGTTGGGCACCTCCGTCGTGGCGTTGTGGTCTGGTGTGGCGCGACGTCTGGCGGATATCTATCACGTCATCGGCTGGGACCTGCCCGGCCATGGCGCCAGCCCGCGACCGAGGGACGCCTTCAGCATCGACGACCTGGCCGGCAGCGTCATCAAACTCGTGGAAGACAAGATCGGCAGGCGGCCGTTCACCTATGCCGGCGTCTCGGTGGCCGGCGCCGTCGGGCTTCAGCTGCTGCTCGGGCATCCGGAGCGCATCGTGTCGGCGGCGCTGATCTGCACGGCGGCGCGAATCGGCGATCCCGACGACTGGCAGTCCCGCGCCCAGGTTGTTCGCAGTGCGGGAACAGGTGAAGTCGTGGCACTGTCGATTCGCCGCTGGTTCGCTCCCGGATTCTTCGAGCGCGATCCCGCATCAGCCCAAACGCTGCTGGACACGCTGCGCCGGGTGGACGACGACGGCTATGCGCGCACCTGTGAAGCGCTCGCCGAGTTCGATGCCCGTCATCGCCTGGGCGAAATCGACACTCCGATTGTCGCTGTCGCGGGCGCCAACGACATTGCCACGCCGCCCGATTCATTGCGGTACATCGCCAGCAACGTGACCCGCGGACGGTTCGTCGAGGTCGCGCAGGCCGCCCATCTCGCGCCGGCTGAACAGCCCGACCGAATCGCCGACGTGTTGGCGAAGCTGAGGAGATTGGGAGCCAGATGAGCGACTATGACCGGGGTTTGGCCGTGCGCCGGGAAGTTCTCGGCGACAGCTACGTCGACCAGGCGGCTGCGCGGACGACCGACCTCACCCGGGACTTTCAGACACTTGTCACCGAATTTGCCTGGGGCACAATCTGGACGCGCCCCGGCTTGGACCGTCGCAGTCGTTCGATGATCGCGCTCACGGCGCTGATCGCTCGTGGCCGTGACGAGGAGCTCGCTTTGCATCTTCGAGCGGCCCTGCGCAACGGGTTGTCGCGGGACGAGATCAAAGAAGTCCTGCTGCAGACCGCTGTCTACTGCGGCGTGCCCGACGCCAATGCCGCATTCCGCATCGCCCAGAATGTTTTCGAAGAAGCCGATGCACACCACGATTCACCGGAGCTTGGCAACTGATAGTCGGGCAGACGTGGATCGGGGCGACCACCGCCCGAATTGTTACAATTTGCGTTGTGTAAACCGGGTCGGCCTGCTTTTATGGCGAATCAGAGCTGATCGCCGGCCTGCCAAGGGCAGAATGTTCGGGAGAATGAGCGTCGTCAAGCCAGCAAAGCAATCCCTCGGTCGCCGTCAGGACGTCCTCAGGGTGTTGAAAGCGGCGGATTCTCCGATGAGCATCGCCACCATCGCCGACGTGCTCGACGTGCACCCCAACACCGTTCGCTTCCACCTCGACACTTTGCTCAGCACGGGCCGGGTGGAGCAGGTCGCGTCGGACCGCAAAGGTCCGGGCCGGCCGGCCCTGCTGTTTCGTGCGACTCAACGGATGGATCCCGGCGGCCCACGCCACTATCGGCTACTGGCCGAGATCCTCGCCTCGGGCCTCGCCGGCGATCAGGACGCCGAGGCCAGGGCGACGACTGCCGGTCGCGAATGGGGGCGGAAGCTCAAACCGCCGCCGCCGAGTACGACAGGGCCGCCCGATGCCGAGGAATCGATCGCGCACCTGGTCGGTCTACTCGACGAGCTCGGCTTTGCCCCGGAGCGTCGCGGAGACGACCAGATCGAGTTGCGGCACTGCCCGTTTCTGGAGCTGGCGGAAAGCCAGACAGCCGTCGTCTGTCCGACCCACTTGGGGCTCATGCGCGGAGCGCTGGAAACCTGGCAGGCAGGGCTCACGGCCGACCGGCTGGACGCCTTCGTCGAGCCGGATTTGTGCCTGGTACACCTCGCTCGGCGGGTCGCAACGGCATGAGCCTCGCGCCGGCGGTTGCCGTCGCGGTTGTCTTCATCTGGCTGGGCATGGTGCTGGCCATCTCGTTTCTCGAAGCACCGCTGAAGTTCCGCGCTCCCAACGTCACACTCCAGATCGGCCTCGGCATCGGCCGTTTGGTCTTTCGTGCGCTCAACACCGTCGAGGTGGTTCTGGCCATCGTGATCCTGGTGAGCACCGTGGCAGCCCCGCCTCCAGCCGGCGTGGCAGCGGCGATGGCGGTCGCGTTCGGCGCGTTGGCGCTGCAGATCGGGGCGGTACGGCCACGGTTGAATCGCCGCTCGGACCAAGTGCTCGACGGCGTGGACGCGCCGCGCTCGCGAAGCCATTACGTCTACATCGGCCTCGAGGCGATCAAGGTGGTCGCCTTGGCGGCGGCCGGAATTCTTCTACTATCCAGTTGAGGCAACCCCGACTGAAGGACTATCGATGGAATCGATTTCGCTGACCAAGCTCGCCGACGAAAAGCTGGCCGAGGCACGGCAGGCACACAGCGGGCGGGCTGCGCACACATTGCATGGCGGGCACACCCACGAACTGCGGCAGACCGTGATGGCGTTGCTGGCCGGACATGAGCTCTCCGAGCATGACAGCCCCGGACAGGCGTCGCTGCAGGTCCTCAAAGGACATGTGCACCTCGCCGCCGGTGAGGAAGTATGGGACGGAAAGACCGCCGACTACGTTGTCATTCCGCCGCAGCGGCATTCGCTGCAGGCCGTCGACGATTCGGTGATCCTGCTGACCGTATTCAAGAGCCTTCCTTCGGCGTAGTCAGATGCTGTCGACACCGTGGTCCCGGCACATGGGCTTGCGGGTGCCGATCGTCAACGCTCCCATGGGAGGTGTTGCCGGCGGACGACTCGCCGCCGCGGTGACCGCCGCCGGTGGGCTCGGCATGGTGGGCATGGGCACTGCCGGGTCGACGTCGGCGCTCCACGCCGAATTGCCACACGTGCGTGGAACATTCGGAATTGGCTTGGTGGACTGGGTGATTCGCAAGGAGCCGGAACTACTCGATGCCGCGCTGGCCGCCCAGCCGGCGCTTGTCTCGGTCAGTTTCGGAAGTGACTTGTCATGGGTCGATCGCGCCCACGACGCCGGAATCGCCGCCGCGACACAGGTTTACAACAGCGTCGAGGCTCAGCGGGCCGAAGATGCCGGAATCGATCTCCTGGTGGCCCGCGGTTCCGAGGGGGGTGGCCACGGGGATGCGACGATCGGCACACTCCCGCTGCTGGACGTGGTCTTGGACGCCGTCTCGGTTCCGGTGCTGGCGGCCGGAGGAATCGCCTCTCCGCGAAGCCTGGCAGCCGTGCTGGCCGCCGGCGCCAGCGGCGCGTGGTTAGGCACCGTCCTGTCGGCCTCCCCGGAGGCGCTGACGTCGGATGCATCGCGCCGCGCGTTGGTCGCGGCCCGCGAAACCGACACCACCAGCACCCGGGTGTACGACATCGTTCGTAAACTGCCGTGGTCGCAGCGGTTTCCGTCGCGCGTGCTGCGCAACGACTTCGTCGCACGCTGGAGCGGTCACGAGGATGCGCTCGCCGACGACCCCGATGCGCTGGGCGAACTGGCCGCCGCGCTGGCCGCCGACGATCGTCGAACCGCCCCGGTGGACGCGGGCCAAGGCGTCGGGATGGTCACCGGCGTCGCGCCGGTGGCCCAGGTCGTCGAGCGGCTCTGCGGGGGTGCCGAAGCACTGCTCGCAGGGTGGGGTTAGCGCATCGCGCGCCGAGACTTAAACCACCGCGAATGGTATCGGCGTGTCGTCGCAACGCTTTAAGTGTCGCGATAGCCCCGGACGGCGAGCGCCCCGCGGACTCGTCGGACTACATCCACGGGCCTGTCCTCGGCGATCACTCGAATGATGATCCAGCCCAGGGCTTGTAGTTTGCGAAGGCGGCGTTGGTCTCTCACGTATTGGCGACGATTGGAGCGGTGATGATCTCCGTCGTACTCGACGGCGACCTTGAATTTCTCCCAGCCCACGTCCAGGACGCCGACGAGCCGCCAATTCTCGTGCACCGCAATCTGCGTAGTGGGCGGAGGAAGTCGCGCATCGATGAGCAGCAGTCGCAGCCAGGTTTCCTTCGGCGATGCGGACCCGCCGTCGACTAGTGGCAGTGCAATTCGTAGCCGTCGCAGACCGCGGGCGCCCGGATATCGCTTGGCTAGCAATCGCACGTCCTCAGCAGAAAAGGGAGTGGCGCGCGTCAGCGCATCAAGCCGTGCCACCGCCTCCCCGCGTGGCAGCTGGCGAGCCAGGTCGTAGGCAGTACGCGCAGGTGTGGTGACTGGCAACCGGGCGACGTGGGTGATCTCGTCACCGTCGAGCAGTTGATTTCGTGTGATGATGCCTGCCGGGGGATGCGGGTTGCGCCAGATCAACTCGATTGGCTCATCGTCGTCGATCCAATTCGAGCCATGCAATGCCGCCCCGGCCAGTCCAGCCAAAACACCGCGCCGACCCGACCACAGCCATGCGGCTTCTGAACGCTGCCGAAGCGACGGCAGTGAGTAGGCCGCGAGGTACACGTCGGGATAGATCGACCGAAACCTCGACCGGAGCTGATACGGACTTACCTTGCCCTGCCTGACGGCTTCGCCGCCTATGAAAACATCGCTCATGCAGGAAAGGAGTTACGACCGGCCGATACGGTTCCCCAGACTTAATACAGTGCGACGCATGTCGGCGCGTCGCCGCAACGCCTTAAGTGTCGCGGCGAGACCCGGCCGGGGTTAGCGGTCAAACCGCCCGGACGTAGCGTTTGGCGATCACGCGCTGGGCCAGCGACGTGAACGGCCCGCCGGCTTTGCTCCACCAGGCCGCCGGCCGGGAGAATGCCGAGACTTCGGCGTAAACCGCGGCGGTGACCGGGTCGTGGCGCACCACGAACCGTTCTTCACCGGACTCGGGATGACCGGGCAGCGTGCCGTAGGCAAAGCCGCGCACGTCGGGTTCGTCGATGACGTACACCACGCGGCAGGGGGCTTTCAGGAAAGCCATCTTGACCAGCACCACCGCGCCGACCTCGACGGCGTCGCTGCTGGCTTCGACGCGCAACCCGGCGCCGCGTTGCATACCCCAGTGCATGACCGCGTCAGCGGCCTCCTCGAAACGCTGGTGACCTGCGCCGACCTGGGAGACGAAGCCGAGGTGGCGGTATCCCGGCGGCGGGGGGCCGGCGGTCGCACCGACTTCTGGATAGGTCAGCGGCATGTGACTGAGCGTGTACATATCCACCCGGCCAGCTTGCCAGGTGCGGCGTACGGTCGTAAAAGTGACCACTCATACCGCGAAGCCCGCTCAAGCATCTGGAACGTTCACTCTCGGTGGTGATCTCACAATCAACCGCCTCGGCTATGGCGCAATGCGGCTGACGGGCAAGGGAGTTTGGGGCCCACCCGCCGATCGAGACGAGGCCGTTCGGGTGCTGCGGCGAGCGGTCGACCTCGGCGTCAACTTCATCGACACCGCCGACTCATACGGGCCCTACTTCGCCGAGGAGATCATCCGCGAAGCGCTGCATCCCTACGACGGTTTGGTGATCGCGACCAAGGCGGGATTGCTGCGCACCGGCCCCGACGTGTGGATTCCGCTGGGCTTCCCCGCCTACCTGCGCCAGGAAACCGAATTGAGCCTGCGACGGCTCGGCGTCGACACCATCGACCTCTTCCAGCTGCACCGCATCGACGACAAGTTCCCGCTGGAAGACCAGATCGGCGAGCTGGTCAAGCTGCAGCAGGAAGGCAAGATCCGCCACATCGGTCTGTCGGAGATCAACGTCGAACAGCTGCACGCCGCCCAAAAGATCACCCAGATCGTGTCGGTGCAGAACATGTACAACCTGACCGCCCGCACCGCCGAGCCGCTTCTGGACGAGGCGACCAGGCAGGGGATCGGTTTCATTCCATGGTTTCCGCTGGCCGCCGGGCCGCTGGCGGCACCGGACGGTCCGCTGGCCCAGCTCGGCGCCGAGCACGGCAATGCGACACCCTCGCAGTTGGCATTGGCCTGGCTGCTGAAACGCTCACCGGTCATCCTGCCGATTCCCGGGACTTCAAGCGTGGCGCATCTTGAAGAAAACGTTGCGGCCGCCGAGATCGAGCTCAGCGACGACGAGTTCGCGAAGCTAAGCGCGCTGGGGGAGCAGAACAGCTAGCGGCGGCCTTGGCGTTCGGCACCGCCGGCCCACCCAATACGGTGTTCTAGTGGCCGGCGAGCATGCGCGACACCCGGGCGGCGGGTTCAATCCACCCGAACCGACAACCAGAGGCGGGCCCGACTACGGCCGGTTCATCGAGGCGGTGCGTGCGCTGCAGGATCACGCGCGGGCGGTCGACGCGCCCGACGGGGTGATCAGCGAGGTGGCCGACCTGATCGAGAAGGTGTCCGACCTGCTCAGCCCTTTCGACGTCGACGAATGGGCGACGCCGTCGGGCCGACGGATGGACCTGCCGAACCGCGGCAACATCCTGCCGGTACCGATGAAGGTGCGCAGGACGGACGACGGCCGGATCCAGGGCTGGGCGCGTTTCCGGCGGTTTCATCTCGGGCGCAACGGGGCCGTGCACGGCGGTGCGCTCGGGCTGCTGTTCGACTCGGTTTTGGGTATGACGTCGGGGGTGATCACCGGCGGCCCTCGCCAGCGCACCGCGTACCTGCACATCAATTACCGCCAGGTCGTCCCGATCGAAAAGGAGCTGCAGATCGACGCTGGAGTCGACCGGGTCGAAGGACGCAAGATCTTCGTGTCGGGCCGGCTGAGCGACGGCGATACGGTGCTGACGGACAGCGAGGCGCTGTTCGTGCTCCTCAAACCCGGGCAGCCGTAAGCCTTCGGCAGATGCCGCCCCGATAGCATGGTCGGGTCCGTTTACACACCCGAAAAGCATGGAGACCGCGCCGATGACCGCCCCCGCACGCCTCGCCCCAGCAGCCCCGATCCGGGTGCCTGCCGGGACGACCGCCGCCGCCGCGGTGCGCGACGCGGGCCTGCCGGGCCGCGGTGCGCCCGATGCGGTCCTGGTGGTGCGAGATGCCGACGGCAAGCTGCGCGACTTGAGCTGGGTTCCGGCTCACGACGTCGAGGTCACGCCGGTGGCGGCCGACACCGACGACGGGCGCAGCGTCATCCGGCACTCAGCCGCACACGTGTTGGCCCAGGCCGTCCAAGACTTGTTCCCGCACGCCAAGCTCGGGATCGGGCCGCCGATCACCGACGGGTTCTACTACGACTTCGACGTCGCGGACCCGTTCACGCCCGAAGACTTGGCGAAGCTGGAAAAGCGGATGCGCCAGATCGTCAAGGATGGGCAGCTGTTCGACCGGCGCGTCTACGAGTCCAAAGACCAGGCGCGCGAAGAGCTGGCCAACGAGCCCTACAAGCTCGAACTCGTCGATGACAAGTCCGGCGACCCCGACGTCATGGAGGTCGGCGGTGACGAGCTCACCGCGTACGACAACCTCAATCCCCGTACCCGGGAACGGGTTTGGGGAGATTTGTGCCGCGGACCGCACATCCCGACCACCAAACACATCCCGGCGTTCAAGCTGACCAGGAGTTCCGCCGCCTACTGGCGCGGCGACCAGAAAAACGCCAGCCTGCAACGCATCTACGGCACCGCCTGGGAGTCGCAGGAGGCGCTCGACCAGCATCTGCAGTTGTTGGAGGAAGCCCAGCGCCGCGACCATCGCAAGTTGGGCGTCGAGCTGGACTTGTTCAGCTTTCCCGACGAAATCGGTTCCGGCTTAGCGGTTTTCCATCCCAAGGGCGGTATCGTGCGCAGGGAGCTGGAGGAGTACTCGCGGCGCAAGCACATCGAGGCCGGGTACGAATTCGTCAACACTCCCCACATCACCAAGGCGCAACTGTTCCACACCTCGGGTCACTTGGACTGGTATGCCGAGGGCATGTTCCCGCCGATGCATCTCGACGCCGAGCGGGGCGACGACGGAACCGTGCGCAAGCCCGGGCAGGATTACTACCTCAAGCCGATGAACTGCCCGATGCACACGCTGATATTCCGGTCGCGGGGACGGTCGTATCGCGAGCTTCCGTTGCGGCTCTTCGAGTTCGGCACCGTCTACCGCTATGAGAAGTCCGGTGTGGTGCACGGGCTGACCCGGGCGCGCGGGTTCACCATGGACGACTCGCACATCTTCTGCACCCGCGAGCAACTCCACGACGAACTGGCGTCGCTGTTGCGGTTCGTGCTCGAGTTGCTGGCCGACTACGGGTTGGAAGACTTCTATCTGGAGCTGTCCACCAAGGACCCGGAGAAGTTCGTCGGATCTGACGAGATGTGGGAGGAAGCCACCAACTCGCTGGCCGAGGTTGCGACGGAATCGGGCCTCGAACTGGTCCCCGACCCCGGCGGCGCGGCCTTCTACGGCCCGAAGATCTCCGTGCAGGCCCGTGACGCGCTGGGCCGCAGCTGGCAGATGTCCACCATCCAGGTCGATTTCAACTTCCCGGAACGTTTCGAACTGGAATACACCGCCGCCGACGGTTCGCGGCAGCGGCCGGTGATGATCCACCGCGCGCTGTTCGGGTCGATTGAGCGATTTTTCGGCATCCTCACCGAGCACTACGCCGGGGCATTCCCGGCCTGGCTGGCGCCGGTGCAGGTGGTCGGTATCCCGGTTGCCGACGACCACGTCGCCTACCTGGAAGACGTCGCCGCGCAGCTGAAGTCGCACGGAGTACGGGTCGAGGTTGACTCCAGCGACGATCGGATGGCCAAGAAGATCGTCAACCACACCAACCAGAAGGTGCCGTTCATGCTGCTGGCCGGGGACCGCGACGTCGAAGCCGGCGCGGTGAGCTTCCGGTTCGGCGACCGCACGCAGATCAACGGAGTCCCTCGCGACGAAGCGGTGGCGGCCATTACGCAGTGGATTGCCGACCGTGAAAATTCTTCTCCCACTGCCGATTTGGTCAAGGTGCGAAACAGTGGCTGATGAAGAATCGATCATCGATCGAGGGGTTGGTGAATCCGACCACCTGCAGCGGTTGTGGACGCCCTACCGCATGAGCTATCTGGCTGAGGGGCCGCTGAAGCAGGACATCAGCAACCGTGACCAGCCGTTCAGTGAGATCCCGCAACTGCCCGATGAGGACGGTCTGGTGGTCGCCCGGGGCGAACTCGTCTACGCGGTGCTCAACCTCTACCCGTATAACCCGGGGCATTTGATGGTGGTGCCGTATCGGCGGGTATCGGAGCTCGAAGATCTGACCGAGAAGGAGACCGCCGAGCTGATGGCGTTCACCCAGAAGGCGATTCGCGTCATCAAGAATGTGTCGCGGCCGCACGGGTTCAACGTCGGCCTGAATTTGGGGGCATCGGCGGGCGGATCGCTGGCCGAACATCTGCATGTGCATGTGGTGCCGCGGTGGGGCGGCGACGCCAACTTCATCACGATCATCGGCGACTCCAAGGTCATCCCGCAACTGCTGCGCGACACCCGTCGGCTACTGGCCACCGAATGGGAAAAGCAATCGTGAGCAAGCTGCTGTCGCGGGAGGGCGTCGCGCGGGTCACCGGACCGGTGGCCCGGGCGTTCCTGCGTGCCGGCTTCACCGCGGACAGCGTCACGATCATTGCCACCGCTGCCGCGGTGCTGGCGGCGCTGACGCTGTTTCCGATCGGCCGGTTGTTCATCGGCACGTTGGTGATCTGGTTTTTTGTGATGTTTGACCTGGTTGACGGGGCGATGGCGCGGGAAAGCGGTGGCGGCACCCGGTTCGGTGCCGTGTTGGACGCCACCTGCGACCGGATCAGCGACGGCTCGGTGTTCTGCGGGCTGGCCTGGTGGGCGGCATTTGGCCTGCACAGTCCGCCGCTGGTGGTCGCGACGTTGATCTGCCTGGTCACTTCGCAGGTCATCTCCTACATCAAGGCGCGCGCCGAAGCCAGCGGACTGCACGGTGACGGCGGCTTCATCGAGCGGCCGGAACGGTTGATCATCGTCCTGGTCGGGGCGGGACTGTCGGATCTGCCGGTGTTCCCGTTGCCGTGGGCGCTGCACGTGGCGATGTGGCTGCTGACCGCGGCCAGCATGATCACCTGTGCTCAACGGCTGC
Organism: Mycobacterium sp.; assembly: GCA_035314925.1. Taxonomy (GTDB): domain Bacteria; phylum Actinomycetota; class Actinomycetes; order Mycobacteriales; family Mycobacteriaceae; genus Mycobacterium. Next base: position 19,170 of record DATFYT010000065.1, read on the forward strand.
ACACCGTCCGGCATTCACCGGGCGCAGCCGATCCGATGCCCCCGGCCGGCAAGAGCGAACCGTGATCTCAGTCCCGGGGGGTATGAAACTGCCTGGGGTCAGCGGTCTTTCGCTGGGCGGCCGGATGACCGACTGGGGCTATGCCGCGGGCTGGATGATGGTGCGCGCTATGCCGGAGTTCGCTGCGCGCAACGTTTTTGATGCCGGCGCGCTGTACGCGTCCCGCAACGGGGGACCGGCCCAACTGCGCAAGAACCTGGCGCGCGTCATCGGTCTCCCGCCGAAAGACGTGCCCGGCAGGCTGATGCGGGCATCGCTGGCGTCGTATGCCCGCTATTGGCGGGAGGCGTTCCGGTTGCCGGCGATGGACCTCCACGCGCTAGGTGAAGAGCTCGCCAGAACCGTTGTCGGCAAAGAGCATCTCGATGCGGTGCTGGCCGCGGGCCGCGGTGCGGTCATGGCGTTGCCGCACAGCGGGAATTGGGACATGGCCGGCGTGTGGCTGGCCCAGACTCGTGGCAGGTTCACCACCGTTGCCGAGCGACTCAAACCCGAGTCGCTGTACCGGCGGTTCATTGATTACCGGGAAAGCCTGGGCTTCGAGGTGATCCCGCTGTCCGGCGGCGAGCAGCCCCCCTTCGAGCTGCTCAGCGAACGGCTGCGGGACAACAAGGTTGTGTGCCTGATGGCCGAGCGCGACCTCACCCGTAGCGGGGTCCCGGTCGATTTCTTCGGCGAACCGACCAGGATGCCGGCCGGATCGGCGAAGCTGGCGATCAAAACCGGGGCGGCGCTGCTGCCGGTGCATTGCTGGTACGAGGGCGAGGCGAACCGAATCGAGATCTACCGGCCGCTGGATTGCTCCAGCGGCGACGTCGGCGTCATCACCCAGGCGCTGGCCGACGTCTTCGCCCGCAATATCGGCGAGTATCCCGCCGACTGGCACATGATGCAGCCGCAGTGGCTGGCAGACCTGTCCGACGAGCGCCGGGCCCGATTGGCGGGCACCTGATGCGAATCGGCATGGTGTGTCCGTACTCGTTCGACGTCCCGGGCGGGGTGCAGTCGCATGTCTTGCAGCTCGCCGAGGTGATGCGCTCCCGTGGTCAGGACGTCAGTGTGCTGGCGCCCGCATCCCCGCACGTGTCGCTGCCCGAGTTCGTGGTCTCGGCGGGCAGGGCCTTCCCGATTCCCTACAACGGTTCGGTGGCCCGGCTGCAGTTCAGCCCGGCCGTGCACGGAAAGGTCAGGCGCTGGCTTGCCGAAGGCGACTTCGACGTGCTGCATCTGCATGAGCCGAATGCGCCGAGCCTGTCGATGTGGGCCTTGCGGGTGGCCGAGGGGCCGATCGTGGCGACCTTTCACACCTCGACCACCAAATCGCTGTCTCTGGCGGTGTTCGGGGGCTTGCTGCGGCCCATGCAAGAGAAGATCGTCGGTCGTATCGCGGTGTCCGACCTGGCCCGGCGTTGGCAGATGGAAGCGCTGGGATCGGATGCGGTCGAGATTCCCAACGGTGTCGACGTGGCCTCAATCGCCTCAGCGCCGCTGCTCGACGGGTATCCGCGGCCCGGCAAGACAGTGCTGTTTCTGGGCCGCTACGACGAGCCTCGCAAGGGCATGGCCGTGCTGATCGACGCGCTGCCCGGCCTGGTCGAGCACTTTCCCGGCGTCCAGGTGCTGGTCGTGGGCCGCGGGGACGAAGACGAATTGCGCAGTAACGCCGGCGGATTGGCGGGCCACCTGCGATTCCTGGGCCAGGTGGACGACGCGGCCAAGGCGTCGGCGCTGCGCAGCGCCGACGTCTACTGTGCGCCCAACACCGGCGGGGAGAGCTTCGGCATCGTGCTCGTCGAGGCGATGGCCGCCGGTATACCGGTGGTGGCCAGCGATCTCCACGCGTTCCGGCGAGTACTGCGCGATGGCGACGCGGGCCGACTGGTTCCGGTCGAAGACGGCGCTGCGCTGGCCGCCGGTCTGGTCGCGGTGTTGGAGGACAATCGGTTGGCCAAACGCTATGTCGCGGCAGGCGCCGATGCAGTGCGCCGCTACGACTGGTCGGTGGTGGCCGACCAGATCATGCGGGTCTACGAAACGGTCGCGGGGTCCGGCGCCAAGGTCCAGGTGGCGAGCTGATGATCGTGCTCATCGTCGCCCTGGCGGTGCTGGTGGCGGCGCTTCTCGCGTTCGGCGCCTGGGGGTTTCAGACGGCCAATCGGCTGGACCGGCTGCACGTGCGCTACGACCTGTCCTGGCAGGCCCTCGACAGCGCGCTGGCCCGGCGTGCGGTGGTGGTCCGCGCCGTCGCGGCGAACGCCTTCGGCGGCGCACCGGAGGCCGACGCCGCCGCCGCCCGGCAGTTGGCGGCGCTGGCCGACGCCGCCGAAACCGCCCCTCGGCCCGCCCGCGAGGCTTGCGAAAACACACTGTCGGCCGCGCTGGCGACGGTCGATCCCGCGTCGGTGCCGGCTGGGCTGATCGCCGAAATGGCCGACGCCGAAGCGCGGGTGCTGCTGGCCCGCCGATTCCACAACGACGCCGTCCGGGACACGCTGGCGCTGCGCGAGCGCCGCATGGTCCGGCTGCTGCGGCTTGGTGGAACAGCCGCGCTGCCAAGCTATTTCGAAATCGCCGAGCGGTCCCAGCCGATCCGCAACGACGACCGCTCCGCGGAAGACCGGCGCACTTCGGCGCGGGTGGTGTTGCTCGACGAATCCGGCGCGGTGTTGCTGCTGTGCGGCTCAGACCCGTCAGCGCCCGTGGGCGCTGAAAAATCAGCTCCGCGGTGGTGGTTCACCGTCGGTGGTCAGGTCGGCCACGGTGAGTCATTGGCCGAGGCCGCCGCCCGTGAGCTGGCCGAAGAGACCGGTCTGCGCACCGACCCCGCAGACATGATCGGCCCGATCTGGCGGCGTGATGCGGTGTTCGACTTCAACGGCGCGGCGATTGACAGCGAGGAGTTCTTCTTCGTCTACCGCACCCGACGGTTCGAACCGTCTGAGGCTGGGCGGACCGAGCTGGAAAGCCGCTACATCCACTGCCACCGCTGGTGCGACACTGCCGACATCGCCGAAGTGGTGGCGGCCGGCGAGACGGTCTATCCGTTGCAGCTTTCCGAACTGCTCGCCGAGGCGATCGCGCTGGCCGGGGCGCCGGATCCGGCTCGACAACTGCAGTCCATCCGCTGAGGTGAGCTTGTGCTATCCGAAATCCGCTGGTGGCCGCCTACTACACTGGGTGGGTAACCGTCGAAGGAGAGATCAGCAGTGAGTAACGCGGCGCAGAACGGTCGCGGGCAAACGGGAACCGCGCGGGTCAAGCGCGGGATGGCCGAGATGCTCAAGGGCGGCGTCATCATGGACGTCGTCACGCCGGAGCAGGCCCGCATCGCCGAAGGCGCGGGCGCCGTCGCGGTGATGGCGCTGGAGCGGGTGCCTGCCGATATCCGCGCCCAGGGCGGCGTCTCGCGGATGAGCGACCCGGACATGATCGAGGGCATCATCTCCGCGGTCACCATTCCGGTGATGGCCAAGGCCCGCATCGGGCACTTCGTCGAGGCGCAGATCCTGCAGAGCCTGGGCGTGGACTACATCGACGAATCCGAGGTGCTCACGCCGGCGGACTACACCCACCACATCGACAAGTGGAAGTTCACCGTGCCGTTCGTCTGCGGCGCAACGAACCTTGGGGAGGCGTTGCGGCGCATCAACGAAGGTGCGGCAATGATTCGCTCCAAAGGCGAAGCGGGCACCGGTGACGTCTCCAACGCGACCACGCACATGCGCGCCATCGGTGGCGAGATCCGTCGGTTGGGTTCGTTGTCTGACGACGAGTTGTACGTCGCGGCAAAGGAACTCGCGGCACCCTACGATTTGGTGGTGGAAGTGGCGCGAGCGGGCAAGCTGCCGGTCACGCTGTTCACCGCCGGCGGCATCGCCACCCCGGCCGACGCCGCGATGATGATGCAGTTGGGCGCCGAAGGCGTATTCGTGGGCTCGGGCATCTTCAAGTCCGGTGACCCGGCGCAGCGCGCCGCGGCGATCGTCAAAGCCACCACCTTCTTCGACGATCCCGATGTGCTGGCCCGGGTATCGCGCGGGCTCGGTGAGCCGATGGTCGGCATCAATGTGGAGGAGATCGCCACGCCGCATCGCCTGGCCGAACGCGGCTGGTAAGAACATCTCGTGTCGATCGAGAAGATTCTTGATCTTGAGCAACTCGAGGTCGACATCTACCGCGGTAGCGTGTTCAGTCCGGACTCGGGCTTCTTTCAGCGCACCTTCGGCGGCCATGTGGCGGGCCAGTCGCTGGTGTCGGCGGTGCGTACCGTCGAGCCGGAATTTCTGGTGCACTCGCTGCACGGGTACTTCATCCGACCGGGAGATGCCAAGGCGCCCACCATTTTTATCGTCGAGCGGCTGCGCGACGGCGGATCGTTTTGCACCCGGCGGGTCAACGCCATCCAGCACGGCAAAACCATCTTCTCCATGTCGGCGTCTTTCCAGACCGATCAGGATGGCATCCACCATCAGGATGCGATGCCGTCGGCGCCGCCGCCGGACGATCTGCCGGGACTGAAGTCGATGAAGGTGTTTGACGACGCCGGATTTAGCCAGTTCGAGGAGTGGGACATCCGGATCGTGCCGCGCGATCAGCTCGAGCTCCTGCCGGGAAAGGCTTCCCAGCAGCAGGTGTGGTTCCGTCACCGCGATCCGCTGCCCGACGATCCGGTGCTGCACATCTGCGCGCTGGCCTACATGAGCGATCTCACCCTGCTGGGGTCGGCTCAGGTGACTCACCTTGAGGAGCGGTCGCATCTGCAGGTGGCGTCGCTGGATCACGCGATGTGGTTCATGCGGGTGTTTCGCGCCGACGAGTGGTTGCTCTACGACCAGTCCTCGCCGTCCGCCTGCAGCGGGCGCTCGCTGTGCCAGGGCAAGATCTTCAATCAGTACGGCGAGATGGTCGCCGCGGTCGTGCAGGAGGGGCTGACCCGCTTCGCGCGCGGATACCGGCCGGCGCAGTGAGCGTTGTCCGCGTCGGCGTGTTAGCGCTGCAGGGCGATACCCGCGAACACCTGGCGGCGTTGCGTGACGCGGGAGCCTCAGCGGTGACCGTGCGACGTCGCGAAGAGCTCGATGCCGTCGACGCACTGGTCATTCCCGGTGGCGAGTCCACCACGATGAGCCATCTGCTGCGGGATCTCGACCTGCTGGAGCCGTTGCGTAAGCGGCTTGCCGACGGGCTGCCGGCCTACGGGGCCTGCGCGGGCATGATCCTGCTGGCCAGCGAGATTCTGGACGCCGGCGTCGAGGGCCGCGAGGCCGTTCCGCTGGGTGGCATCGATATCACTGTGCGGCGCAACGCTTTTGGACGTCAGGTCGACTCGTTCGAAGGCGATGTCGAGTTCAGCGGCTTCGATGAGCCGGTGCATGCGGTGTTCATCCGCGCGCCGTGGGTGGAGCGGGTCGGTGACGGCGTGCAGGTACTGGCCCGGGCGGCCGGGCACCCCGTGGCGGTGCGGCAAGGTCCGGTGCTCGCCACGGCGTTTCACCCGGAGGTGACCGGCGACCGTCGCATCCACCGTTTGTTCGTCGACATCGTCACCGGTCGGGGCTAGCTCAGCCCGCGGTGGGCAAACGTTTGAGAACCGCCATAGCGGTGTACAGATACCCACGGTTCCGTCTCAGAAAGGACGACGATGAAGCGAACTGTGGCCGCCGCGATCGCGATCGCCGCGCTGTTGCTCAGTGGTTGCTCTGCCTCCCAGATCATCAACACGGGTGGCGACACGAAGTGCTCGGACTTCAAGACGCAGGACGAGAAGAAGCAAGACTCAGAGGTCAGCAAGATGCTCAAGGACAAGAGCGGCGCCGAACCCAACAACCTCGAGGTCTCGGCAACACGCACATCGGCGTTGCTTTACTGCCAAACGATCGGCACACCCGACAGCAAGATCTCTGACGCGCCGCACGGCTGAGCGGGCTTTGCCAACCAGCAAATTCGACGAACCGGTGCGCACGTGGCGCGACATACCCGGCTGGTTTCAGTGGCGTCGCCATCAGGAAGAAGCCGTTGCCCATTTCCCGGGCGGCAGTTGGTTTGTCGAGGTGGGTTGCTACCTCGGGCGCAGCATCTGCTCGTTGGGTGAGGGGAGTCACCGAGAGGTCGGGTGGCGCGTTGACTCATCAAATATGCCCGTGTAGCTCTTTCGTTGCCTCATCTGAGAATGCCCGCGTACGGCGTGTCTTTGGGCTTGAGGTGGGGGCTGCGCTAGGGCCGGGTGATGGAGTTGACGTTGGCGCAGCGTATTGCCGTGACGAGGGCGATCGCGGTCCGCTATCGGCGGGCGGGTAAGGCCGAGAAGGC
>DATFYT010000066.1:0-2765 GCA_035314925.1 Mycobacterium sp.
ATCGAGGAGGCGCTGCGATACGGCGTGGTGAAGATGAACGTCGACACCGACGCCCAGTACGCCTTCACCCGCCCGATCGCGGCGCACATGTTCACCAACTACGACGGCGTGCTCAAGGTCGACGGCGAGGTGGGCAACAAGAAGGTCTATGACCCGCGCAGCTACCTGAAGAAGGCCGAAGCAGCGATGACCGAGCGAGTCATCGAGGCCTGCAACGACTTACATTGCAACGGAAAGTCGCTGTCGGCAAGCTGATTCTCGCCGGGTGACGATGCAGTGGGGGTACCTCCAGCCGCGCAGCGGCTAGAGGGCGGGCCCGGCAATTGAGCGGCGTTAGCCGGAGTTGGACTCGCAGATCTTCCACTGATCGTCGCGGTACTGCAGGTCAAAGCTGCGAGTCGAACGGGTCTGCGGCGCGTAGGCCATGAACGCGGTGACGTTGGCCTCGGCGTGGTTTCCGTTCACCACGACCTGGTCGATGTTGGCGACGACGGGATACTGCTTGGCCGCCGCGATGCGATGGTAGGTGTCGCTCCATTCGCGCTGGTCATAATTGACGTAGTCATCGCGCATGCTGCCGCAGGTGATGCTGCGCAGCGTGGTCAGGTCGCCGGTCTGCATCGCGGCGTCGAAGCTCTTGATGGTGCTGCGGACCTGGTCTTCCTGCGACGCGTTCGCCTTTCTGTCATTGCGGGTCAGCAGCACAGTGCCCAGCACCGCGATCGCTGCCAGCGCCAGGATGATCAGGATCAACGCCAGCACCCAGCCCCAGCTGCGTTGACCAGATGGCCGGAGCTTGGCTCCGAGGCGAGGCGGAATCAGTTGTGGCGTAGCAGTTCTGGCGGCTGATTCGCCGCCGCCCGGCGGGCGTCCGGGCTCGAAGGCCTCGGTGGCGGGGTCGTTAGCCGCGTTGATGATCGCGGTTTCCTTGGCGTCGAATCCCGGCGCGGTGAAGCGCCGTTCACCGGGCTGAAGCTGGGGTATCGGCGGCTGTTGTTCCTGGCCGGCCGGGCCGATCACCTCGGTCGCCGGATCGGCCGCGCGATAGCCCTCGGTCGTTTTTTCGCCGGCACCGGCCGCCGGTTCGACCCCGGTGTCAGCCTCGGATTCCACCGGGCCGCCCGCGGCGCCTCGGTCGCCGGAGTCCGACGTGTTGTCGCGGTCAGGCCCTGATGGATTGGGCATAGGCGCAGCTGTCCTCTTCGGTGTCGAAATACCTATTGGAGCTTAGCGACCCGATGCGAGGTCCGGCGTGGCGGCGTCGTGGTCGCACGGCACAATGGCGCCATGACGTCGATGCATGATCTGCTGGGACCCGAACCGATCTTGTTGCCCGGTGACCCGGATGCCGAGGCCCAATTGGACGCCGGTGACAACCCGGCCGCCGTCGCCGCAGCCCACCCCTCGGCCTCGGTCGCCTGGGCGGCGTTGGCCGAAGACGCCCTCGCCGACGACAAGGCGATCACCGCCTACGCCTACGCGCGGACGGGGTATCACCGCGGGCTGGACCAGTTGCGCCGCAACGGCTGGAAAGGCTTTGGCCCGGTGCCGTATTCGCATGAGCCGAATCGCGGTTTCCTGCGCTGCGTGGCGTCGCTGGCACGGGCGGCCGATGCCATCGGCGAGACCGATGAGCAGGCGCGGTGTCTGGACCTGCTTGACGATTGCGACCCGGGCGCCCGCGCGGGCCTCGGCCTGAGTTAGCAGCCGGCCAATTTTGGCGAGACTTTTAACGCTGGCCCGTCGCGCGGCTAGAGGCCCACTGAGCAGCCGCCCGGCGGCTCGATCTGGATGGTGGCGTGCTCGAGGCCGCGGTCGGCGAGGATGGCCTGCGCGTCGTTCAGTACCCGCGCGGAGTCTTCGCAGCTGGTCAGGTGCGCGGTCAGCATGTCCTTGCCGGGCACCAGCGTCCAGACGTGCAGATCGTGCACCTCGGTCACGCCGTCGACCGCCGCTAGTGCCGCACGCAGGTCGTCGACGTTGATGTGGCTGGGTGACGACTCGGACAGGATCCGCAACGCGCCCGCGGCCAGCGACAGCGCCCGCGGCAGCACCCATAGCGCGACCAGGACGGCGACCACCACGTCGGCGTAGGGCCAGTGCGTGGTGATCGTGACCAGACCGGCGATCAGCACACCGATGCTGCCGACCGTGTCGGCGATCACCTCCATGTAGGCGCCCTTCACGGCCAGGCTCTGCGTCGACTGCGATCGCAGCAACAGCGCGACCGCGCCGTTGGTGGCCAGTCCGATCAGAGCCACGACGACCATCGGGATACCCGGCACCTCAGGTGCCTGGCCGATCCGTCCGATCGCCTCGCGCAGGATCAGCGCCGCAACCCCGATCAGCAGTACGGCGTTGGCGACGGCGGTGAACACTTCGGCGCGATGCCAGCCGTAGGTGCGGGCCGGCGACGTGCTGCCGCGCTGGGCGAGGATGACCGCGCACAAGCCCATGAAGGTGGCAGCGACGTCTGTCGGGATGTGCCCGGCATCGGCCAGCAGCGAGATCGAGCCGATCGTCAGCGCGGTGGTCAGCTCGACCACGAAGAACCCGGCGAGCAACGCGGTGGCTATCGCCAGTCTGGGTGCGGGGGTGCCGGGACTCGCGTGATCATGTCCTGCACCCATAGCCAGCAATATATGCGGAGTCACGCATGTATTGCAAGACGGCCGCCGCGGCAGCTGCGTGTCAGAACCAGGCGTTCCAGAATCGGGTCAGATGCATGCCGGCATACGCCCATTCCGGCGGCACATCGGAAAGCC
>DATFYT010000067.1:0-2509 GCA_035314925.1 Mycobacterium sp.
GAGGTGCACCGGGCGCTGGGCACCTACCCGGGCGGTATCCATGTCGAGATCACCGGAGATAACGTCACCGAGTGTCTCGGTGGCGCTCAAGACATTTCGGACACCGATCTAAGTGGACGCTACGAAACGGCTTGCGACCCACGGCTGAACACCCAGCAGTCGTTGGAGCTGGCGTTCCTGGTCGCGGAGATGTTGCGCGACTAGAGCAGACCGCTGACGTTGCTGCCGACGGTCCAGGCCGCGGCGGCCACCATGCCGGTGATCGACAACACGATCGCTATCCAGATCGGCACCATGCGTCGAGCGCGCTGGCGTTCCAGGGCGAATTCGATCATCTCGATTCCGGCGAATTGCCCTGATATCTCGTGGTATTCGTCAGCATCTAGCGCGACGGGTTTGGCGGGCCAGTCGTGTGGCTCGCGGGTCAGCTGACGCGTCGGATGATGCACCCGCGCGCGGCCGGGCGGTGACTGGAGTTGCTCGGTGGTGGGGTGTTGGTCGATTGCGCTCCGGTGCATCGCAGCTGAGCGGTGCAGAGCCGAGTTACGCGGCGATGGCACCCGAAAGTCGGGAAGGCGCAACTCGTCGACGATCGCGCCCAATTCCGCGGCCATGTCCTGGGCGTCCGCGTAGCGGTCGGCGGGATCGCGCGCGGTCGCGCGCTCGACCAGCTCGTCGAATGGGGCGGGAACGCCGTTGATCACACTGCTCGGTGCCGGTACGTCAGTGTCCAGACGTTGATATGCGACCGACAGCGCGGTGTCGCCGGAGAACGGGGTCTGGCCGGTCAACAGCTCATAGGCCACGATCCCCGCGGCGTAGACATCGCTGCGGGGGCTGGTGTTTCCGTCGCGGACCTGTTCGGGGGACAGGTAGGCGGCGGTGCCGAGAATGACGCTGGTGGAAGTGATTCCGGCCTCGGCGACGGCGCGCACCAGGCCGAAGTCGACGATCTTGACGTCGCCCTCATCCGAGATCAAGACGTTCTCGGGTTTGACGTCGCGGTGTACCAGTCCGGCGCGGTGCGCGGCGGCCAGCCCGCCCAGTACCGGGCGCAGCACTGCCGCGGCGGCGTGCGGCGGCATCGGACCGCGTTCGGCCAGCAGCTCGCGTAGCGTGCCGCCTTCAACGAGCTCCATCACCAGGAACGGGTGCCGAGCGTCCAGGCCCTGGTCGTAGACCGCGACGAGCCCCGGATCCTTGAGACGGGCCACGCTGCGCGCCTCCAGCTGGAAACGGGTCAGAAATTGCTGGTCGCTCGCGTAGCGGGAGTCCATCACCTTCAGGGCGACTGGTCGGTCCAAACGCGTGTCGAGGCCGCGGTACACGGTCGAGGTGCCGCCGGTGGCGATCTTGGTCGCAACGCGATAGCGCCCGTCCAGCAGTGCGCCCTCGAGGGCGTCTTCGCTCGCCGCTGCAGCCACGGGCCCATCGTAGGCGGCGGCCCGCGCTGCGCCCGAAACCTTTACGCAGCGTGGCTGAACAAGCGGCGTGCCCGGTCGTACACTGATTCGGTGAGCAGGATTCCGGCCGGGGATGATGTTCTGGGACCCGACGAACCGACCTACGATCTTTCCGGTGTCGCTGATCTGCTCGGGGTGCCGGTGACCAAAGTGCAGCAGCATCTGAAGGAAGGCAATCTGGTCGCGGTGCGGCGCGCCGGAGACGTGGTGGTGCCGCAGATCTTTTTCACCACGGCCGGGGAGGTCGTCAAAAGCCTGCCGGGGTTGTTGATGGTCTTGCGCGACGGCGGTTACCGCGACACCGAAATCGTGCGCTGGCTGTTCACTCCCGACCCGTCGCTAACCGTGACCCGGGACGGATCGCGCGACGCGATCAGCAACGCCCGCCCGATCGACGCGTTACACGCCCACCAGGCTCGCGAGATCCTGCGCCGCGCGCAGGCCATGGCGTACTGATCGTCCGATCAGGCAGGTTGCTCTTCCGCCGCGGGACGGTTCAGGGTGCGCCACGCGAACAACGCCACCGCCGTGGCCAGTAGGACGTGCGGCCACGAGTACATGCCATGTGCGCCATCGGGTTTGAAGATGACCATGATCCAGGTGGAGAATGCCGCGATCGCCGCGACCGCCCGGCGTGACTGGGCGAGCGGGGCCAGCACCGCCAGCGGCCAGGAGTAGTACCAGGGCAGTGCGGCGGGCGCGAACAACACAACGACCAGCATCGCCCACGCGATACCGGTGAGCGCTTGGCGGTCGTCGTGCCGGAATCGCCACCACAATAGCGGCAGTGCCACCGCGACGATCGCGATCCCGACGGCGCGGGTGACTTGCAGCACCGCGTAGAAACTGACCGAGAAGAACAACCCTCCGATGGCATGGATTACGTTGGCCGCCGCCGTCGGAATGCTCAGCCAGTTGATGATTTTCACCGAACCGGCCAGTGCGGTCAGCCAGCCGAGGCCCACCCCGGCCACCCCGGACAGCACCGCGAACACGGCGACGAAGATCAACACAGATGTGCCTGCGGCCGCGGCAAAGGCGCGCAG